>JBFZEG010000048.1:0-16751 GCA_041306975.1 Gammaproteobacteria bacterium
TGATTTGGTATGCTGATTAATCCTGAATTGATCCGGGCTGGTCAATAGTAACAATTCAGCCTCGGAAAAGACCGGCTATCATACTGAAAGAATGCATTGATTGCATTTAAAAATTCTGCTCATCACCGAGGTCCTTGGCTCGCGCTGCCCACATAAATGGCGTCAGGTAAGAAGATTGCGCAGTAAATCACCACGGTTGTTCAGTTGATGCGCCTGTTCAAGTCTGGCCGCACGCACGATGGCGCGCAGGTCATCCAGCGCGGTATCAAAGTCATCGTTGATAATCAGGTAGTCTGCTGCCCCGTAGTGGGAAATCTCATCACGCGCCTGCTGCATCCGTCTATCGATGGTTGCCTGATCATCCTGCCCGCGACTGTCCAGCCTGTGCTGAAGGGTTTCCAGTGAGGGTGGCAGGATAAAAATACTCTTGGTATCAATTAGTTGTCTGACCTGATCGGCGCCTTGCCAATCAATCTCCAGAATGACATCCATCCCGCTGCTGAGTTGCGACTGCACCCACAGTGCTGACGTACCGTACAGATTTCCGAACACCTCGGCAGATTCCAAAAATGTCCCGGCCGCGCGCATGGTCAGGAATTCTTCCCGACTGACAAAATGGTAATTGACGCCATGCGTTTCACCCGGGCGCCTGGGTCGCGTGGTATGAGAGACGGATACACACAGGCGCGTATCGCCCTGATTCAGCAGAGCGTTAACCAGACTGGTTTTTCCTGCACCTGAGGGCGCAGAAATGGTATACAACGTGCCGCGAGCCATAAGACGATCTACTGTTCTTCAACGAGGGGAAACCCGCGGAACTATAGTCAATCGTCAGCGTTGTGTCTATTCAGAGCGCTGTTTCCTGGCTCAGCAACTAATCCTGTGAGCGCGCTATAATGCCGGGCTTGAGAAATCCCGGAGAGAACAGAGAATCATGTCAGACAAGGCAAGCGCAGCATTGTTGTCACAATTCAGACTGACGGCATACAGCCACGGTGCCGGGTGCGGTTGCAAGATCGCGCCGGCAGTGCTGGACCGCATCCTTGAATCCAATCGACGCTTTTTCACCGATCCGGCGCTGTTGGTTGGCAACAGCAGCCGCGACGATGCAGCGGCTTACGATATTGGCAACGATCAGGTGATATTGAGCACAACAGACTTCTTTATGCCGATTGCCGACGATGCATTCGATTTTGGCCGCATTGCGGCGACCAACGCCATCAGCGACATCTACGCCATGGGAGGTCGACCGCTGATGGCCATCGCAATTCTCGGCTGGCCGGTTAACACATTGCCTGCCGAGCTTGCAGCGCAGGTCGTCGACGGCGGGCGGCAGGCGTGTTCCGATGCCGGCATCATGCTGGCTGGCGGACACAGCATTGATTGCCCAGAGCCGGTATTTGGTTTGGCAGTGACCGGCATTGTCACAAAGAGTCAGTTAAAAAAGAACAACACAGCCGAGGCGGGCTGTCTCTTGTATCTCAGCAAGCCATTGGGAGTCGGTGTACTGACCACAGCTCAAAAACAAGGCAAGTTAAAACCCGGACACGAATTTTTGGCGCGTGATGTCATGTGCCAGCTTAACTCCCCCGGAATGGCGCTGTCAGCACTTGAGGACCTGACAGCGATGACCGATGTGACCGGCTTTGCGCTGATGGGTCATCTGCTGGAAATGTGTGAGGGCAGTGGCCTGGATGCCGAGCTGGATTTTGCAGCAATACCGGTGCTGGAGCCGGTGCCGGATTATGTCGCTCAAGGCTGCGTGCCAGGTGGCACTTACAGAAACTTCGACAGTTATGGTCACAAACTGGCTGAGCTTGATTTTTTACAAAAAGCGCTGTTGTGTGACCCGCAGACATCGGGTGGTTTGTTAATGGCTGTCAGACCATCCGCACGCTCGCAATTTGAAAGAGCCCTGGCTGACACTGGAGTGGCAGCGCAGTTTATAAAACCCATTGGTCGTCTGCTACCGGCATCCGGATTACAACAACGCATTTGGTTAGTGTGATATGCGCGCAGATACTGACGACTTTCACAGTCTGTTTATCAACAATACTCCGCTGATTGACTCGCGTGCGCCCGTTGAATTCAGTCGCGGTGCATTTCCCGGCGCAGTAAACCTGCCGTTGATGACGAACCTTGAGCGCGAGCAGGTAGGTACTTGCTACAAAGAGCAGGGGCAGCGCGCCGCGATTGAACTGGGCCATCAGCTCGTTAACGGCGAAACCAAAAGTGCCCGTGTGCGCTCATGGACAGACTTTGCTCAGCAACACCCGGGCGGCTATCTGTATTGTTTTCGTGGCGGCCTGCGCTCACAAATTTGCCAGCAATGGATGAAGGAAGCGCGTTGCGAATATCCGAGAGTCATCGGCGGTTACAAAGCCATGCGTCGTTATCTGCTGGAGCAGCTCGAGAAAATCTGTGCAAGTGGCAACTTGATGGTGCTGGCCGGTCACACAGGATCTGCAAAAACCGAACTGTTGAACGCAGTGCCTGGCACGATCGATCTTGAGGCCATTGCCAACCACAGAGGCAGCGCATTCGGCAAACGTGCAACAGAGCAGCCCTCGCAGATAGACTTCGAAAATAAGCTGATTATTGCCATGCTTAAACAGGTACACATGGCGCCAGACAAACCGCTGATTGTGGAGGATGAAAGCCGTCTGATAGGTCGCTGTGCCTTGCCACCGGTTCTGCGTGATGCGATGGCGCGCTCACCACTTGTGCGACTGAACAGTGATATCGAGTCACGAACACAGCACTCGTGGCTAAACTACATTCTGCGCAAATCAACCGAGTGGCAGTTGGAGTTAGGTAATGAAGCGGCAGGCTTTGAGGCCTTTGTTGATGATCTGCGTGACTCACTGAGGCGTGTTCAAAAGCGTCTTGGTGGTGACCGGTACACAGAGCTGTCGCAAATGCTGGAAAGTGCTATTGAGGCGCACCGCGAAGGTGATCCATCATTGCACCGAGACTGGATCCGGCACTTGCTGCAGGATTATTATGACCCCATGTATGACTGGCAGTGGCAACGCCACCAGGGCAGACTGGTTTTTCAGGGGCAGTACGATGAGGTGCTTGCCTTCCTGAATAATGCTCTGAAGTAGTTTGGGATGCGCTGAAAAAAGAGGCGTTCAGCGTTAAACAACTGAACACCTCAGCAATTAAATCTGACTGATCGGGCCGATCAAGCAACATCAATCCAGCGGCAGGAAACCCATCGCGTTATTGTTGTTCATCGGGATCACGATCTGATTCTGAACAGAGTCGTAGCAGATTGACGCTGCACTGGGAATGCCCACTGCAATCACTTCTGCATCTGCTCCGGGAGCGATCCGTGAAATGCTGCCAAAGCGCACGCTGCTCACAATTTTGGTGCCATCAGCCAATACCACCACACCGTCATTGCCACCCTCTGCTGCAAACTCCGTGTTGATGAGCTCGCCTGCGCTATTAAAAGTCATCACGTGGTTGTTGCCAATATTAACGACCACCACATTGCCGTCGTTATCGATAGCAACGCCGTTGGGTGACATCAGCGGTGCCCCTTCCAGAAACACTGATGATTGGCCGGATGCAGTGACCTTGTAAACACGTTGCGGATCACGGGTATTAGACGCGTAAACCGTACCATCGGACGCGACTGCAATACCATTGAGGCCATTTGCACCCTCAACTGGCCACGCGTCCCCGGGTTGTCCGGTTGCCAGATCAAAGGTACGTACGTGATCGATGTCGGCGACATACAATTTGCCGCCTGCAACGGCACTGCCCAGCGGCTGATTCAGGGTCAGACCGTTGCGATCGTTGCCAATCCACTTGGCGGTATGCACGCTGCCATCAGGATTGAGCAGAGAGACATAACCATCATTTTCCTGCATGTCCTGAGCAACACCGGCGTTCATCGCCAGAATCAGATTTTTGGCAGGATCAAAGGTGCAACTCTCGGCAAATCGTAAACTGCCGAACACTTTGACATTGGATGACATGGGTGTCGCTTGACCGGCTTCATTGGTCGTGCCCAACGGGTTACCGGCGGTAAACGTACCGGTTTGTGCAACGCTGAACGAACTGACGGCCAGTGCCAGAGCACCAGCAATGATTCGAATTTTCATAAACATTTCTCCTGGGGGGAAACCCCTTTATACTGCCACGAAGTCTTCAAGCCAACGCAGTTTACCTGAAATCCGATACACGACCACAACTGCCAATCGGTGAAAACAAGGATTTATGCGTTATGTTCCAATCAGCCTAAAACAGTGAGTCACTACCATCAGCATCGAGTTTGCAATCTCTGTATTTCTGTTTGCCTTTTCCTCTGCGATTACTCCCGGGCCCAACAATGTCATGTTGATGAGCTCTGGGGTGAACTTTGGCGTCAAGCGCAGTCTGCCACTGGTATTCGGCGTCATGCTGGGATTCCCGGCAATGTTTGTCGCAATAGGCTTGGGGCTGGGCAGTGTGTTTCAGCGTTATCCGCTGATCCACGAGGGAATCACCATAGCAGGCGTAACCTATCTGCTTTATCTGGCCTGGAAGATTGCCGGGAGTGGCAAACCTGCTGATGCCGACGCCAAGGCGCGCCCGTTGACTTTCACCCAGGCTGCCCTGTTTCAGTGGGTGAACCCCAAGGCGTGGATTATGGCAGTAGGCGCCATCGCGGCATTCACAACGGCGGGCCCGGACATCAACCAGCAGGTTATCAGGATAGCCGGCATTTTTATGATGGCCTCCGTCCCCAGTGCCTGGACCTGGCTGTTGTTTGGCGTCGGTTTGCAGAGGTTGTTGGCGGATGATCAGCGCCGGCAGCGTTTTAACTGGTGTATGGCAGCGCTGCTGGTGTTATCTATTATTCCGGTTGTGCAGGATCTGTTCTGACATCCGTGCCCCAGCCACCCGTCGTTGGCAGGACTGGGTCTCAGAACGACGCTGCGCGTCTGATTGTTCTTCGACGCAGTCCTGCCAGCGCCGGAAGAGTTCTGCAGCGCCGGACCAATCGGGCCGCGCTTATCCTTTGAAGGGGTGCCCGAAATAGCGGTAGGACTGTCCGAATCCGGAGCGGCGCAGCCGCGACGTTGAGTTCCGCAACGCCGGGCGCCCCTCCAAAGGATGCGGCCGGTCCGGCGCTGCAGAACTCTTCCGGTGCTTACTGCGAACCAACTCGAACTCTTCCGGTGCTTACTGCACACCAACTCGAACTATTCCGGCAAAATCCAAGGATCAATGCTGCGGAAAGTTCTCAGGAACCAGACGCGGAATAAACTTGGTCAGACCCGTCACCGGACCCACTTCGCCAGCGTAGATGTTGCCATCACGGTCAACTGCCACGCCTTCACCCATGGCGCCTATGCCACCCATACCGGTCGGCCGCTCAGAGTTGTGCTCCGGAATGTAATACCATACGTCACCGGTGCGCGCGCTGCCGATACGCAGGCCTTTGCGCCAGCCCGGGTTATAGTTCTGATCTGACTCGGAATCGATGGCATACAGAACATCATTTTCGTCAATGTACATGCCACTGATACGGCTGAACTGGTACCAGGTATCAAGATGAGTACCTTCCTGGTCGAATATCTGGATCCGACGGTTGCCACGGTCAGAAACGAATAATCTGCCCTGCGAGTCCATCGCCAGCGCATGTGGGGAACGCAGTTGTCCGTCCTCATAACCCCAGGTACCCCAACTCTTGACAAAGGTTCCGTCTGGCGCAAATTTGGAGATACGACTGAAAGCACCTTCACCGGCTTCGTCAATGAACTGGCCGCCGTGGCTTTCAGCGATAAATATGTGTCCATCCGGTGCCACCAGAACTGCGTTTGGTTCATTCAGGTGAGTTGGGGGATTTCCCGCTTCTCCCGCTGTTCCGATGGTCAGCAGCACCTCTCCCTGCGGGCTGAACTTGACCACCTGGTGGCCGCCTTTAAAGGTATCCGGAGACCGCTCAAGCTCCTGGGCGTTAGGCGCGCGTGCGTCAGTCACCCACACGTTACCTTCCTGGTCAACTGACAGCCCGTGTGGCCAGGTAATCAGGTTGGCACCAAAACTCTGCACAACGTTGCCTTGCGGATCAAGTTTAACAATCGGGTCTACGCCGGAACCTGCACAAGAGTTGGCGCCGCAGCGGTCGCCCGCCCACAGATGCACACCATCAATGTCGACATGTACACCACTGACTGAACCCCAGACGCGGTTATCCGGCAGTGTTCCCCAGTTACGAACAGTCTCATAGGGGTTTGGCAGGAAGTTTACGGGTGGAACATCGGCGTGCTCAGCGGGTGCTGAAGCGCCTCGTTGAGCCATTGCGCTTCCAGATGCAAGCGCAAACAAGGCACCAGAAAACACCAAACCGAGGGTCAGGGCACGACGGCCATTGCGAACGGCTTTTTTCATCATTACAAACCTCATTTATTAGGGAGCACAGGCATTCAAGGCAAGTGCGGCTATAGGGTGATCAGCAATTCCATGATGCCTGCGCGGCAAGCTCACAGAATGTGCAGAAAATGTACTGAGCGCGATGCCTTGTCAAGATAAACCGGATGACTGGAAATCGGCAAACGCCGACCCAATATCTAGCACCAACGACTTTCAGTCACTGGAGCTTCATCGATGAGCGAGAATCTAATCACCCTCAGCTGTCCCCATTGTCACCGTAAGAACAGAATGCCTGCACAACGCCTTTCCCAGGATGGAAAGTGCGGAGCCTGCAAACAGCCCTTGTTCACGGCCATGCCAGTGCCGCTAAGCAACAGCAGCTTTGCGGCCCATGTCAGTGCAGATTTGCCCTTGGTAGTTGACTTCTGGGCGCCCTGGTGTGGGCCCTGCAGACAGTTTGCACCGGTGTTTGAGGCTGCTGCCCGCAGCATGGAGCCCGCGGTGCGGCTGGCAAAAGTGAATACGGAAGAGGAGCAGGAGCTTGCTGCGAAGTTTGCCATCCGCAGCATTCCTACCTTGATGATTTTCAGGGCGGGACGAGAGATTGCCCGTGTCTCCGGCGCATTACCGCCGGAGCAGTTCAGGCAATGGGTCGCGCAATCATTGCGCTAGATGCTTAAAGAGCCGTTTCAAAAATCGCCAGCATGCGGCCCCATGCGCGTTCAGCCAACTCCTCGTGATAAATCGGGAAGTCAGGCACACACCATCCGTGCATGGCCGCGTACACTTCAATCTCGGCCTCAACGCCTGCCGCATCAAATGCTGCACGTAATACATTTTTACTTTCCGGATCGCGCTCATCATCATTTTGCGCGACGGCGATCAGCATATGGGCCTTCATATTGGGAATACCAAGGTGAGGGCTGTCAGCATTAGCGGTATTGAGACCGCCACCGTGGAATGAACCACCGGCACCGATACGATCGGGCAGCGCTGCTGCCGTGCGCATCACAATCGGGCCACCCATGCAGTAACCCATCGTGCCGATCTTGCGAGCGGTATCCACAGATGCCTGCTGATCCAGCCAGGCGACAAAGGTGCGTGCATCGGTGACGTGAGTTTGAGCATTCAACGCCCCGGCCATGGGCATGACAATGCTGCGGATGTCCGGATCCTGGAAGCTCGCTCCAGCAGGTACAACCGGCGACGGCGCGCTGCGGTAGAACGGGTTTACAACCAGCACCGAG
Organism: Gammaproteobacteria bacterium; assembly: GCA_041306975.1. GTDB lineage: Bacteria > Pseudomonadota > Gammaproteobacteria > Pseudomonadales > Pseudohongiellaceae > Pseudohongiella. The sequence goes on from JBFZEG010000048.1 coordinate 7,620, forward strand.
TAGCCAGCTTCGGCCATGCGTTTGCCCATGGCCCGGAAGGCGGGTCGCAGGCCGAGAATGTCGGGCCAGATTAACACGGCGGGGTGACTTCCGCTGGCCGGGTGTACGAAGTAGCAGTCAGCCGCGCCATCGGGTGTCTGTATGGTGACATCGGTCTCAACCACATCCTGTGCATTGGCGACGGGCGGCAACATCAGTGCCAGCGCAGCACCAGCGCTCAGGGTGTTAAATTGACGGCGCGTAAACTGCGCGCTTTTCTTCAGAAATTCCTGGTCTTCTTCAAAGGTATGCTGATCACACATGAAATTCTCCTGTTATATATTTCGATTTTATGGAGCTGAATGCTGGCAGTCGGGTCATGCTATCCGAATCGATATAAACGCGCAAAGACTCTGCTGTGCCGGTGGCGGTCATTCACAGGTGTTTACTGCCCGCGAGGTTTTGCCCGCGCGCTGGCCACGGCCTGCAGCGGATCCTCCGGCCACGGATGTCTGGGATAACGACCACGCAGATCCTTGCGCACCTCAAAATAACTGCTCGACCAGAAGCCAGCCAGATCGCGGGTAATCTGTACGGGCCGCCTCGCTGGCGACAACAGATGTATCAGCAGAGGTACGCGTCCGTTAACAACGCTCGGCGTCTGCGTCTGACCAAACATTTCTTGCAACTTTACCGCCAGTACCGGCTCGTCACCTGAGTAATCAATACGGATGTCCGAGCCGCTGGGCACACGAATATGGGTTGGTGCCAGAGCGGGTAACGCCTGCTGCAGTTGCCAGTCCAGGCTCTCCAGAAAAAGATTGGCCAAGGGCAGCCGCTCGATCTGATCCAGCCTGTGCAGCCCACCCAGATGGGGCGCAAGCCAGTGCTCAAGGTTCATCAGCAATGCCGGCTCTGAAACATCCGGCCATGCCAGCCCGGAGGCAGGGGGGCCTGCGGCCTTATGCAGCAATCGCAGTCGCCCCAGCAGTTGCTGATCGTCGTCAGACCAGGGCAAACTGCCGCGCGCTTTTAGTGCGCCGATCAACGCCTTATTCACCAGCTCTGCGGGCAAACCCGCCGTGCCCTTATTTTGCGACTTACGTTCCAATACCAGTTCATAATCGCCCAGTGCAAGGAGGCGCGTTTGTTCTGCGACCAGACGCCCCAGTCGGTCATCCCAATAGGCATGGGCCTGCCATTGACGCGTCTGCGGGAAATGTTGTTCAAGCGTATCGCGCTGTATAGCTGCCCCGGAAAAGATCCGCCCGTTCGTGGCGTGAGCATCCAGTTCAACAGCAATGATGAATTCTGCTGATGCCAGCGAGCTGTCTTCCGGCACACTGAGCTGGCCGCCGCTGATCAGTTTGAATTGCCCGCCACCTTGAGCCACTGCCAGCCGGTCCGGGTAAGCAACCAGCAGCAGGTGCGCCAAATCGTCGCCGAGGGTTGGTGAGTGAATGTCCAGTGAGCAGTCAAGGCGCTGTGCCCACTGCCTGGCAGGTTGATGCCAGCGATGATTTCGATGTTTATCCGCAGCCCCCATCACCAGCTGCAGATCGATGTCGCTGGCACCGGGTTGTTCTTCCAGCCACGCTGACAGCCAGCAGGCAATGGCAAGCCGGCGCGGGTGGCGGCGGGCATGCTCCAGCAGCACGGCCAGGCGCGGATGTGCGGGCCAACGAGCACATTGTTTGCCCAGCACGGTCAGCTTTTTGTCGCTGTTGATCAGACCCAGCATCTGCAGCAACTGGCGCCCCGCCAGCACCGCTGGGCCAGGAGGCGGATCAATCCATGTCAGGGAAGCGGGTTCAGTAACGCCCCAGCGTGTCAGCTCAAAAACCAGTTGAGACAGGTCGGACTGCAGCATTTCAGGTTCGCGATGCGCCGCCAGTATTGAGTCTTCTGACCATACACGATAACAAAAACCCGCGGCTTCGCGGCCAGCTCGCCCGCGCCGCTGGTCAGCGCTGGCGCGATTCACACGCCGTGTTTCCAGTCGGCTGAGTCCGGTGCGTGGTTGATACACCGGCACACGTTCGCGCCCGGCATCAACGACAATGCGTACTCCCGGAACGGTCACGCTGGACTCTGCAATAGCCGTCGACAAGATAATGCGACGACGGCTGTCCGATGCAGGCCGTAAGACAGCCTGTTGCGCTGGCAAAGGCATTTGCCCGTGTAAGGGGCAAATGTCGGTGTCTTCAGCCAGGCTTGAGCGCAACAGTTGTTCCAACCTGCGTATTTCGCTTTGACCCGGCAGAAAAACCAGGATGTGACCCTCATGCGCAGCCATTGCCTCGCGCACAATGCCCGCCAGATGAACTTCCGGATACTCGCGCAGAGGCATCGAGCGGTAGAAAGTGCTCACAGGCCAGCTGCGTCCGGGGCAGTCGATTAACGGAGTATCTTCACCCAGCACAGACAGCAAGGCCCGGGTATCCAGTGTCGCCGACATCACCAGAATTTTCAGGTCTTCGCGTAGCCCTTTTTGTATATCCAGGGCAAGTGCCAGTCCGGTGTCAGCATCAAGGCTGCGCTCGTGAAATTCGTCAAAAATGAGCCCGGCAACACCCGGCAGCTCGGGATCGTCCTGCATCAACCGTGTCAGAATACCTTGCGTGAGCACCTCGAGACGCGTGTCTGAGCTTACCCGTGATTCGCCCCGCACGCGGTAGCCGACGGTCTGACCCACGGCTTCACCCAGCTGCTCTGCCATAAAGCCTGCTGCCAGGCGAGCCGCCACCCGGCGTGGTTCCAACAGCAACCAGCGTTGGCCCCGGGGAGTATTCTCCAGCAATGACAATGGCACCCGTGTGGTTTTGCCGGCACCCGGTTGCGCCACCAGCAGTGCGCGGTTATGCGCCCGCAAAGCACGCTGGATATCTGGTAAAACTGCGTCAATTGGCAGCGCTGCCGTGTTCATAACAAGGATTGGCCCATGCCCATGAGGACTGCTATTCCCAGCATCGCAAAAATCGCTGCTGCAATTTTATGAATCAGACTAACGGGGAGTTTATGTGCCAGTTTGTCGCCCGCGTACACCGCTGGCACGTTGGCGATCATCATGCCGAGCGTGGTGCCGACCACCACCCACAGCAGGCTCTGGTACTGAGCTGCCAGCGCAACGGTTGCAATCTGCGTTTTATCACCCATCTCGGCGATAAAAAACGTAATAAACGTTGTGCCAAACACACCGAAGCGAGTCGCTGCGGCGTTGGCATCATCGAGCTCATCCGGTTTCAACATCCAGGCGGCCATTGCCAGAAAAGAGATGCCGAGCAACCAACGCAAAGTCTCCGGGGTCATGACACTGGTCAGCCAGGTACCAAACCAGCCGGCAACGCCATGATTGACCAGTGTTGCCAACAAAATCGCAAGAATAATCGGTACGGGTTTTTTGTAGCGGGCCGCCAGCAGGAATGCCAGCAGTTGCGTCCGGTCACCAATTTCTGCCAGTGCGACCAGCCCGGTTGAGACTAAAAATGCGTCCATCACGAACTCCCCTGAAGGCGCGGGATTCTAGGTTGTTTGCCTTGCAGTCGCAAACTCAATAAACCAGTCGATGGAGGCGGGGTTGGACATGGAGTCTCGGTTAACGGCTTTTTTGACATCGTGGCCAAGCAGTATCTTTTTCACAGGGATTTCCAGTTTTTTGCCAGACAGTGTGCGTGGTACTTCAGCAATCGCAAAAATACCATCAGGGACGTGGCGCGCCGACAGCTTTGTGCGAATTGCGTTATTAATGGCCTGTCTCAAGGCGTCAGGTACTCCGGTGTTTGCTGGATCCTGAAATCCACCGGCGCCAGTCAAGAGCGAGGTTTTACCTGCTGTAAAACCCGCAGGCGCCGGCCCTTTGGGGCTGGCTTCTGCAGCAAATGCCGGATCTCTGATGACAATAAACAAGGCCATAAAAGAATCACGATTCAAATATTCAAGATCAACTACCAGTGAGTCAAGAACCTCATCAAACTCTTCTGCCACACGATAAATCTCGCTGGTCCCCATGCGAATGCCGTGCCGGTTGATGGTGGAATCGGAACGCCCGTAGATAATACCGGTGATGGCTTCGGGGCGAGGGATCAGTCGCACCCAGTCGCCATGGCACCATACACCTGGGAATTGTTCAAAGTAGCTGCTGAAATAGCGCGAGCCATCAGTATCTCCCCAGAAAAACAAAGGCATGGAGGGCATCGGTTGCGTAACCACCAGTTCACCCACTTCGTCGATGACGGATTGACCGTCGTCATTAAAGGCGTGTGTGGCAATACCCAGTTCGCGGCACTGCATCTCACCAGAATAAATTGGCAATATGGAACTGGTAGTCAGAAAACACGCGCCAGGATCAGTGCCGCCGGAAATACAACCGAGGCGAACATCCTGCTTAACGTGATTGTACACCCACTCATAACCTTCTTCGGGAAGCGGCGAGCCTGTGCAACCAACGGAGCGCAGTGCTGACAAATCAAATTGTTCGCCGGGCTTGATGCCGGTCTTTGCGCATAACGCAATAAATGCCGGACTGGTGCCAAAGGAGTTGGCCTGTTCGCGTTCGGCAAACTTCCATAAGGTACTGGTATCGGGGTATCCCGGGTTGCCATCAAACATCAGCACGGTGACGCCGTTAATCAAACCGTTAAGAGTCGAGTTCCACATAATCCAGTTGGTGGATGAAAACCAGAAAGTTTTGTCGCCGGGTTTGGCATCACCATGCAACAGTCCGGCTTTAAACGACTGTATCACCACGCCGCCGTGACCATGCACGATGGGCTTGGGCATGCCGGTAGTGCCCGATGAGTACACTATCCACAGCGGGTGGGAAAACGGTACTGCAACAAACGCAGGCTCTTGCGGTCTGGCAAGCGCATGGTCAAAACGAATGGCGTGAACCTGGCGATCGATGCCGCTGAGATCCAGTTCTGAATCGCTGTGCAGATAGGACAGGAAAATGACACATTGCACACTTGGCAACTGGTGCACCAGCTCGCGGGCGACATCGCGTCGATCAAAGTCGCGGCCGCCATAACGATAGCCGTCGATGGTAAACAACACTTTGGGGGCGATCTGACGAAAGCGATCAAGCACACCGACCGCGCCCATATCAGGTGCCGCGCATGACCAGATGCCGCCAAGGCTGGTAACTGCCAGCATGGCTGCCGCAGTTTCCGGAATATTGGGCATATAGGCCACGGCGCGATCACCCACCTGTAAACCCGCGTCCCTCAAGCTTGCTGCCAGGGAACCAACCTGCTGGCGCAGTTCACCCCAGCTGATTTCAGTGCGTCCGCGAACTTCCGAGTCAGCGATCAATGCCGGCGTGTGGCGGTTGTCAGTTGTGCTGCCATACGCCAATGCGTGTTCAGCGTAATTCAGGGTCGCACCTTCAAACCAGCGCGCGCCGGGCATTTTCCGTTCCAGCAGAACTTGCTGATAGGGGGAATGCGCAATGACATCGGCAAACTGCCAGATACTCTCCCAGAAATCTTCAATCTCGGTAGTTGACCAGGTCCACAAGTCGTCATAACACGAGAATGTCAGCCCTTTGTTCAGCGCCAGCCAGTGTTGATAACGGGTAATACCGGCGTCAGCAATGCGTTCTGCCGAAGGGCGCCAAAGTAAGGGAGAGTCAGCCATACAGAATTCCGAGTGTTTGAGTTAGTTGAGGTTCAGCACTATTGTTTTTATGGATTATGGTTTTTCATTAAACATGGCGACGCGCCCGCCATCCACAACCAGATCATGGCAATTAATGTAACTGCCCTCATCACTGGCCAGAAACAGCGCGGCATAGGCAATATCATCGGCCAGTCCGGAACGCGGCGTAGGTGTAGCGCTGGCAAGGTTACTCTGCAGTTTAGCCATCTTTTGTGCGTTTTCACTGTCACTTAATGATTGCGCCCGCGTGGATCCGCCCCAGAAAATAGGTGTTGCAATGGCCCCTGGCGAAATCGCATTCACACGAATATTCCACGGGCCCAGCTCAACTCCGGCCAAGCGCGTGAGATGGGACACGGCAGCCTTTGCGCCGGAGTACAGATATCCCCCCTGATTTATCCGGTGTGCCGCAATACTGGCGTTATTGATGATGCTGCCGCCGCCGGAAGTTTTCATGACCCTTGCCGCGTGTTTCATGCCAAACACGGCGCTACCAACCAGCAAGCGCATTACCCGGTCAAATTCTTCTTCGGTGACCGATTCAACAGAGCTGCGTTCGCCTGCGCCGGCATTGTTAAACAGGCAGTCCAGCCGGCCGAAACGATCAACCGTGGCATCCACCAACGCACCTACCTCCTGTTCGTGGATGACATTGACGGCGTGAAACATAAAGCGGTCGCCGTACAAAGCCTTCAACTCTTGAGCCAAGGCCTCGCCGCGCTCCTGTGAACGCCCGGCAATCACCAGTTGTGCGCCGTGTGCTGCGAATACCCGCGCAGTTGCTTCGCCGATGCCGCTGGTAGCGCCGGTGATGATGGCCACTTTGTCTTGTAAACGCGCTGACTGACTATGGACGCTCATAACAATTCCTGTTGTTTGTTGTTGGTTTTGCCTGCTGCCATCTGCAGAGGCTGAAGAATATCGAACTCCACCAGATCATAGATGGACCGCATATGTGGGCCCCGCTCGGGTCCGGGATTACTGTCGGAAGTTATGACAATCACCAGGTCGTATTCCCGGACAACAAAAATAAACTGTCCGCCGTAACCCCAGGCCAGCGGCACCTGCAGATCTGCCATGTCACGCAGCCACCAGCCGTATCCGTAATGGCGACCTTCACCTCGGGGAGACTCAGCATGCGGCTGATGCGAGTCAAGCACCCATTGCTCGCTGAGAATTCGTTTACCGTCGTGTACACCACCGTTCAGATACAGTTCCCCGATACCCAGCATCTGCCGGGGCGTAATTTCCATATCATTGCCGCCAAAATAAACACCTTGTGGATCGCGGCTCCAATAGGCCATGCGAAACCCCATGGGATCGGCAAGGTAGCGCTGGGCAAACTCCTTGGTATTCATGCCGCTTGCGCGGGCAATAATGGCAGACAGCAAATGCGTTGTGCCGGTACTGTAAATCATTGCTGTGCCGGGGTCGGCGACCATCGGGCTCTTGAGGGCCGCATCAACCCAATTGCGGCTGGCAACCCATGGCCCGTAATTACGTCCGGACGTGCTGGCTAAACCGCCCTGCATGGTGAGTAAATTTCTGACAGTAATGCGCCGGACGGTGTCTTCCAGTTCGGTGCCGATGTACTCGGGGAAAAAATCCACGATGGGTTGGTTAATGTCTTTGATCTGGCCATTCTGCAAGGCCAGACCCACCAGGGCAGACATGACACTTTTGGAGGCAGACTTCAGATTTGCCGGTTGCCCGGCGTGTCGGCCGGCAAAGTACTGTTCAAAAACAGGTATACCCTGATGACTGATCAACAGGCTATGCAGACGCGGCATAGCTCGTGAGCGCTGTTGCAGCACTCCGGTATCCAATCCGGGCAGCAGTGCGGATTGAGCCTGCGCGCGGCTTGCCGCAGCTGTAAATGCCGAAAACAACACCGCACAGAGAAGCATGACAAACACAGCGCCTGATGATCTGTTCATTAATTTCGAAACCTGTTTGGGCTTTACACGCCAGATAATCCAATTGATCACAGTATGTATGAGCCACGCGATACCATACAAGACCGTGATTTTGCCGCGGCGCATCCGCACTGAAGATGCCTGCGGGACTTATTCGCAGATGCACAGATGCGGTGAATAGGTTACGATCACCGCGTTTATCTTTATAAGCTTGTGCCGCCACCACGGCTGAGCGGTATGGTTGTGTATCGCCCGCTGGAGACGCAGATAAGCCTAGTGATGACACAGGTACGCGCCGCGCCGACTATGCGCTGTGTGAAGCAAAACGTGCGGGACGCAACCGGGTTGCCGTGAATGGCCCGGCATGAGACCTCCGCAACATCTCTCAGCCACACCCAGACAAGACACCCAGACAAGACACCCGGCAAAACACAACAGCCAGTCAGGAAGGATAGAAATCCAAAAAATGCGACTCGACAAGTTTCTCAGTCATGCCACGGTTTACTCGCGCGCGCAGGTTAAAAAGCTGATCCGTGACAAACGTGTCCAGATCGGCGAGGTGATTGCCAGAAGTGCAGACTACATGCTTGCAGAGAACGAATGTGTATTGCTCGATGGTGAGCAGGTATGCCTTCCGGTTGCGCAATACTTCATGCTAAATAAACCAGCAGGCTATGTGTGTGCAAACTCAGACAGCGACAATCCGACGGTGCTGGATCTGATTAACGAGGCAGCTGAAGATCTTGCCATCGCCGGTCGGCTGGACAAGGATACAACCGGCCTGGTTTTGCTTAGTAACAACGGCCAGTGGGTTCACCGCATTATCAGTCCGCGCCGCGAATGTCCAAAAATGTACCATGCCGATCTGGACTACCCGATTACCGGTGACACCATAAAAAAATTCAAACAAGGATTTTTTCTCAAAGGAGAGGAGAAACTTACAAAACCGGCCATTCTGGAATCCATTGCGGACAACAAAATCAGTGTTGTCATCTCTGAGGGGCGTTATCACCAGGTCAAGCGAATGTTTGCCGCCTGTGGACTGCATGTGCAGGCGCTGCACCGGGTCAGTGTTGGTGACATTACACTGGATGGCACCCTGGAACCCGGGCAATACAGGGTACTGACTGACGCTGAAATTAACAGTATTCTGCGCTGAAAAGCTGCTGGCAAGAACACAAAAAGTACCGCAAAAACCATATGATCGTGCAGGGGATAACATGAAAGACCATTGTCAGGCTCTGGTGCTGGAGATTCTATGCAGCACAGCAACGGCTGCCTCTGCACCCGCACGGACCCTATGGGTCATGGATGAAAACCCGGCAATAGACGGACTGCTGAAGTTAAACGGCTCAACGTCAATTGATGTGGTCAGCAACCGCTATGACACACGCGAGCAGATGGCAAAACTGCGCATCAATACATTTCTCAGCGATTTCGATTTTACCGGGCTTGGCTTGTACGAGCAGATTGTCTATCGCATCTCCAAAGAAAAAATGCTCACACACCATGTCATCAATGAAGCGCTCAGGCATTTGACTGCTGCCGGCAATCTGTATGTGATTGGTGAAAAAACTGATGG
>JBFZEG010000138.1:0-38025 GCA_041306975.1 Gammaproteobacteria bacterium
GACCTTGAAGCTACCTGTTCACTGGATATCGCATGTCCTATCGATAAGTTTTCAGCCCTTTGTGATCAGCATCCTGATCGAACCGTTGTGGTTTATGCCAATACTTCCGCTGCAGTAAAAGCGCGTGCTGATTGGGTGGTAACCTCAAGCATTGCTCTGGAGATTGTTGAGCATCTCAAATCCAGAGGTGAAAAAATTCTTTGGGCTCCGGATAAACACTTGGGGAGATATATTCAGGATAAGACAGGCGCGGATATGCTGCTCTGGGACTCAGCTTGTATTGTCCATGAGGAATTCAAGGCCAAAGGATTACTGGATATGAAAGCAATCTATCCACAGGCTAAAGTATTGGCACATCCTGAGTCGCCATCATCGGTACTTGCAATCGCAGACGTGGTGGGCTCAACCAGTCAGTTGATCAGGGCTGCGTGTGAGTTACCTGAAGATACCTTTATTGTTGCCACCGATCAGGGCATTTTTTACAAGATGCAGCAACTAGCGCCAGAGAAGACATTTATTGTTGCGCCAACAGCAGGCAATGATGCTTCCTGCCGAAGTTGTGCAAGTTGTCCGTGGATGGGCATGAATTCATTACAGGCAATGTACCAGTCGCTCAGGGATGGGAGTAACCGAATCACGGTAGACCCGGCGCTTGCTAAAAAGGCCATGATCCCCTTGCAGCGAATGCTCGACTTTGCCGCGCAGCACCGTATGCAGGTGAAAGGAAAAGCCTGAGGGAGCAGCAGTATTACGAACCTTCAGTTTGTCGCTGTTGGAGTGCTTCAACATCGCTGACGCGCTGGCGCAATCGGCTGACCAATGGCACGTTGTTTTCGACACCGTTTTCTATGCGCAATGCATAGTTCAATTGCTCACGTGCGCTTCGGAAATCCCCGACTAGAATAAAATACTCAGCGCGCGCCTGATGAACCTTGCTGATGTCACCCGCCTGCCCTTGGGTTTCTGCGATCAGATACCACAAATCATGATCCTCTGGACGCAAAACAGCATGCCGTTCGAGCACCGCTACTGCTGCCTGATAGTCCTGCAGTCCAATAAGTGCTTTTGCTCTGGCCATCACTAATGGATGGTTTCCCGGGTTGATCAGCAAATGGCGTTCGAGATAATCCAATGCGGCTTGTGATTGACCATCCGCGATCAAGATATCAGCGCGTGTCGCAACATAGGTGATGCGATTGGGATCAGCAGCCAGCAGTTTATTCAGCTCATCATGAGCAAGCGAGAACTGCTGATTGGCCAGGTAAGCCAGCGCCAAGCCATAACGATTGGAGTTTTGTTCGTTATCTGAGCGACTGGAGGCTACTGCGCGAGTGAAGTTTTCGATCGCACTGGACTTGTTTGCTTCGTAATGTACCTGTAGTCGAGCCCGCATCAGGTGATACTCAATACCGTTATCAATCTGTCTTGCCGGGTAGCGATTGGCACGGCTGCGCGCGTCAGAGACCCTTGACTCAGTAACCGGGTGACTGAGAAGAAACTCAGGTGGCCGACTGGTAAATCGACTGATATCCATTAGTCGCTCAAACAATCTGGCCATATCAGTCGGATCGTATCCTGCGTTGACCATGGTGCGTAAACCAATACGATCGGCTTCCGCTTCGTTCTGACGCGAGAATCTGAGCTGATTTTCGATTGAGCGCCCCTGCGCTGCCATCACGGCTGCCGGGCCCGCACTACTGCCAGCTCCCATCAGCACAACGCTGGCCAAAAGCGTTGCAAGTTCTGGAATCCGCCGCCGTTCGGCATCCTCAACGCTTCTGGCAAAATGCCTTTGACTGACGTGCGCCAGTTCGTGTGCCATGACCGAAGCAAACTCACCTTCGGTCTCAGCATTCAGAAACAATCCACCGTTAACGCCAATAATCCCGCCGGGGGCAGCAAACGCATTGAGCGCAGGGCTGTCTATCAGAATAAAGGCTAACCGGAAATCCTGCAGGTCGCTATGGACTGCAAGATTGTGGGTGAAGTTCACCACATAATCATTCAGTAGCGGGTCGTTAATGGTGGGTGTACTACGTCGAACAGATCGCAGGAAATCGCGGCCGAGTCGGTACTCCTCCTCTAAAGAGAAGATGCCGGAAATCCGATCCCCCAGCGTGGGCAGCTGGGGTTGGGCAAGGGCGACCGGAAGTTGGGCCAGTAACAAAACTCCAACCGCGATCCTGCTAATCTGTTTGATTTTGCGCATACTCATCAGGTAACAACAACGCTACTGGAAAGTTAGACCGATATTATCACAAATAATTCCTGTCAAAATCAGAGGCTTCAAGACACGCCCTGATCATTGATATCTGTGCTAGGCAATTCATTGTTTTGCTTGTTAAAATGTTGTCCATGGAAATATCAGCAGATCAAGAACTTGATGTCAGCGGGCTGCAATGCCCAATGCCATTGCTTAAAGCCAAACTGGCGTTGAATGGGCTTGCCAGCACGCAGGTGCTCAAAGTAATCGCTACAGATCCTGCGTCCGAGCGGGACTTTAAGTCGTTTGTCAGCCAGAGCAGACACCAGATACTGGCATTCGAAAAATGTGCGGAAACGTTCTGTTATTGGATAAGAAAGGGCTGAAGCGAGATTATCCACAACAGGTTTTTCCATACAGACGGCTCTGTGTTAGAGTCTACGGCCTGAGTGTTTCCCGGGAAGAACGAGGTTCTCAATGATACAGGGCAGTATAGTTGCCATTGTTACCCCAATGTTGCCAAATGGCGATATTGACTATCAGGCATTCGACAGGTTGCTGGAGTGGCATGTCAAAAGTGGTACTGATGCAGTGGTTGTTGTTGGTACAACGGGGGAGTCACCCACGCTGACACTTGAGGAGCATTGCGCGGTAATTGAGCGTTGCGTCAAGGTTATCAACGGACGCATCCCGGTGATCGCCGGGACAGGATCCAACTCGACAGCAGAAGCAATTTTTTATACCAGAGCCGCTCGTGATTCGGGCGCCGATGCCTGTCTGCTGGTGGCCCCGTACTACAACAAGCCTAGTCAGGAGGGGCTCTATCAGCACTTCAAGAAGGTTGCTGAAGAAGTCGATATTCCGCAGATTCTGTATAACGTCCCCGGTCGTACAGGCGTGGATTTGCTGCCAGAAACAGTTTCCCGGCTTGCCAATATCAAAAATATTGTTGGTATCAAGGAGGCCACCGGTGACCTTGACCGGGGCCAGCACATTATCAACCTGTGCGCAGACAGGATAGCGGTCTACAGTGGTGATGACGCAACTGCGCTGGATCTGATCCTCGCCGGCGCAAAGGGCAACATTTCAGTCACCGCTAACGTAGCACCCGCTCAAATGCATGAGGTTTGTCGTCTTGCGTTGTCGGGTGAGAAAGAAAAGGCAAGTTTGCTTAATGCCAGGCTGGCAGGGTTGCATCATGCATTGTTTCTGGAGAGCAATCCTGTACCGGTCAAGTGGGCACTGCATGAGCTTGGTTTTATTGAGTCGGGTATCCGCTTGCCGATGGTGCCTTTAAATGAAGCGTATAAAATCCCCGTGCGTGAAGCTATCAGGCATGCCGGTCTGCAATGATCTGACGTTTGAACATAACAGGTTGCACAATTGATGTTAGCTATGAAAAGTAATGCCTTGCGATTTTCACTGTTGATGATGGCCGGTTCAATGACGGCTTGTTCCTGGCTGGGGATCGGTGGTGAGGATGGATGGCTCAGGGATCGTGAGGGTGAGTATCTGGAAGCCCTCATTACTCCGCCGATGCAGATCCCGTCTGAACTTGACACCTTTACCATTGATGAGTTGTATCACATCCCGGAGCTCACACCGGGTGATCGCGCTATCTATATCACGCCACCGGCGCCTAAACCAATCGATACTCGTATCCGTGAAGGTGTTATTGTCCAGCGTTTTGGTGATCGAGCTTGGATAGTGATTGGCGCAACTGCCGGTCAGGTCTGGCCAACGCTGAGAGACTACTGGTCAGCTGAGAGTGTGGTGCTGGCTATGGAGAACCCGGAGCAGGGCGTGCTTGAGACAATCTGGCTTCCACAGTCCGGAACGAATTTGCGCCATAAGTATCGCGTGCAGCTTGAACCGGGTTTGCACGCTGGTAACTCGGAGATCTATGTTCGGCACATCAGTGATACCGGTGAAACGCCTGAAAGTATGCCGATAACATGGCCTGTAGAATCGCAGAACCTGGAACGTGAGAGTGCTATTTTGGCATCTATTTCACTTTATCTGGCTGATCGCACAGATATCTATCGCGCATCATCGGTTTCTATGCTCGCAGGCAGCATACAGTTGCAAGGCAAGGCTCGGCTTGTAGACGCAGGTGCAAGTCAGACTCAGTTGGAGCTGAGACTGGATTTTGATCGCGCATGGAGTCAATTAACCCAGGCCATCAATAACGCCAATATTGAGATCCTCGACTCTGTTCGTGACGAACGTCGTATCAACGTAGCGTTTACCGGCGCCGAAAGCAGTGAACCACCGGGATTTTTTGGGCGTCTTTTTGGCCGTGGTGACGATGAACCAACCAGGGTCGACTTTATCATCAGGCTGACGGAAGCCGATCAACTCATCAGAGTTCAGGCAGAAACCCTCAGTGGTGAATCCGCTCCCTATGAGCAGGACCTGCTGATTCGCACCATTAACGATAACTTGATCTAAGATGGATTCCTTGCTGTCAGTGCCAACGCTGATGCTGGTGTTGATGCTGACTCTGGCGGCGGTAACCGGTGCATTTCTGACTTGGATGATTACCCGTCGGGCCTTCGCCAGCAAAGCGGAAGAAAATCAGGCGCTGCGCGAAAAGCTGGTGCAAATTGCAACACAGCGTGAGCAGGAGCTTGCGCATGCTGAAGACAAGTTCCAATCCTTGCAAGCGGCCAGAGAAGAGCTCAGGCAGCAATTCCGCGCCATGGCTTCCGACATCCTCGATGAAAAATCCGTCAAGCTGGCAGAAACCAATCAACTTGGTTTGGGCAATATCCTGCAGCCCCTGCAAGAGAAAATTGCCAGTTTTGAGAAAAAAGTTGAAGAAACCTACAGCCGCGAAGCTCGCGAGCGCTTTTCGCTGGAAAAGGAACTGCGCAACCTGCAAACCCTGAACTCACGCTTAAGCGAAGACGCATTAAATCTGACGCGAGCGCTCAAAGGTGATAACAAGGCGCAGGGCAACTGGGGTGAATTTATCCTCAGTTCCATTCTCGACGCATCTGGTCTGACCGAAGGGCGGGAATACGAAACTCAGCGCACCTTGATGGCGTCACAGCCACACGCGACTGACGATGGCCGTATGATACGAAGCCAGCCCGATGTGCTGATTTATTTGCCAGACAACCGACAGGTCATTGTTGATTCCAAAGTCTCACTCACGGCGTATGAACGCTACTGTTCTGCTGATATAGAAGAGGAGCGGCAATTGTCGTTACAACAGCATGTTCTGTCGCTAAAGTCGCACATCAAACAGCTCAGCGAAAAGCGTTATCAGAACCTGCCGCAATTGAACTCGCTGGATTTTGTTTTATTGTTTGTACCCATTGAGCCCGCATTTTCTCTGGCTCTTCAAAAGGAGCCGGGGCTGTTTAATTCGGCGTTCGAACATCAGATTGTCTTGGTAGGACCCTCTACGCTGTTGGCGACCTTACGCACCATTCAGAACATCTGGCGTTATGAAAACCAAAGCCGTAATGCTCAGGACATCGCCAATAAGGCGGGTGCCATGTACGATAAATTTGTGAATTTTGCCGAGGATATGGATGAGCTGGGCAAAAAAATTGATACCACCCGGCGCAGTTACGATTCAGCCATGAACAAGTTGCAATTGGGACGCGGCAATCTGATCAGTCGCGCTGAGACACTGCGGGAATTAGGTGCACGCGCCAGTAAACAACAAATACCAGATCGACTCGAGCAGGCACGTCAAAGCGACCCTGATCGGGAAGTTGAATAAACTCGTGAGCGATATGACTGATTATGAGCAGAACAATCAGTGCCAGTGCACTTAAAGAGCTTGAACAATTCCTGCCATGCCCCACACCACAAGCGTGGTTAGACTGGGCGTTACAAAATCAGCGTTTGTTGTTGATTGATCACGCCAATTGCGAAAAAAAAGCCGCATCCAATGCGATGACTCTTATGTATCGGCACGTCGGGCATGCCCAATTGATGACCAAGATGTCCAAACTTGCCAGAGAAGAATTGTTACATTTTGAGCAGGTGGTTGCGCTGATGGAACGGCGCGGCATTACCTACGAGCGCATTGGTGCATCGCGCTATGCAGCAGGGCTGCGTGAGTTGATGCGCACAGATCATCAGGGTGGATTGATTGACAGTCTGCTGGTCGGTGCGATTGTAGAAGCGCGCTCGTGTGAGCGTTTTTCACAGCTGGCACCATTGCTTGATGAGGAGTTAGGGAAATTTTATCAAAGTCTTCTGCGTTCTGAAGCTCGTCACTACCAAGATTATCTGTCATTGGCTGCCTGTTACAGCAAAGAAGACACTGATGCGCGTCTGCAGATGTTTATGCGGGTTGAGAAGCAGTTAATTGAATCACCGGATGCCGAGTTTCGGTTTCACAGCGGTGTGCCGCCACTTTAATAGTTCCGCAGCGTGATCTGCTTATTGTACGCAGCTGTCTGGGGCCAACAGGTTATTAGCCAGCTTTGTCTGCAATCGAGCCAGCTGGCTGCAGGGAATCAACACATTGCCCGTCATTACTGCGCTGCTCAGGGTAGGAATCTGCAAAATAGCCGAGATGTCCTGCAAGCGATTATCGGGTGCATTGATCGAACTGAGGCTTCGTGCGTTTGCCAGTCCGTCAAGGTTGACCAGTTCGTTACCTGCCAGATCGAGAAAGCGTAAATTGACAAGTTGGCCGATACCCGCCAGCGACCTTATCTCCAGCATTGGGCATGCCAGTACCTGTATCTGAGCAGCATCGGTTATCTGCCGATCGCGCATCAGGACATTGATGCAACTTTGCAGCCCGGCATCTGCAACGACCACCAGTGCACTGCCTAGTCGCGGATCGTACAGCATCTGTTCATTAACACTGACCGAAAACTTGCGCCCGCAGCCGGCGAGTGACAGCAGCACCGTAAACGCCAGAGCAGCCACTGCGGTGTTGCGCCGGGTTATCAAAACAAAACTCAACATAACAGCGCTCCTCGCCTGAAGCGTGCAGCATACTGCAATGACCCTGTTTGCAGGAAGCGCCGACTGGAATTCTTACCGGTAATAGACGCCGGTTATTTGCTGCACTGGAAATACGCATGTAGTCAGTTTAGACTGCATGCCGTTAAAGAACCCATGATCCTTACAGGAAAAAATTATGAACAAATTTCGAGCCACGGGCCTTGGCCTGGCGGTATCGCTGCTGATGTTTGGCACTCAGACACAAGCTCAGGATATCGATCTTACTGTTGAGCGCAATCAGATCAGTTACAGCGTTGGTGTGAATATTGGCCAGAATCTGGTGATGCAGGGATTAACCGAGCAGATTGATCTGGATGCTTTTATGGCTGGCCTGCGTGATGTGGTGCTGGATCAGTCAAAAATGACTGAAGAGCAGATGATGGCAGCGCTGACAACATTTCAGCAGCAGTTGATGGATCAGCAGCAGGCGGCCGCCGATGAAGCCCGTGCAGAGAGCGAGGCATTTCTGCTGGAAAATGGTCAACGCGCCGGCGTAGTGACTACCGCTTCCGGGCTGCAGTATGAGGTGCTTGAGTCAGGTGATGCATCTGGCGCATCGCCGGTGGCTGCAGACTCTGTATTGGCGCATTACGAAGGCCGCTTTATTAATGGCGACGTGTTTGACAGTTCGATTGAACGTGGTGAGCCTGCCCAGTTTATGCTGAATCAGGTCATACCAGGCTGGACTGAAGGTTTGCAATTGATGAAAGCCGGCGACAAATGGCGTTTCTTTATTCCCTTCAGCCTTGGTTATGGTGAGGGCGGATCTGGTCCGATTCCACCATTCTCCACGCTGGTGTTTGATGTCGAACTGCTTGAAGTGAATCCTCAGTAAGTGGACAAACGAGACTTTAATCAGGGATTGCTGGCCTTTCTGCAGCAGTCTCCGACACCCTTTCATGCAGTGCAGACTATGCTGGCTCATCTTGAGGATGCCGGGTTTGAGCTGCTGGATGAAGGCGCGGCCTGGCAATTGAAGCCGGGTCGCTCCTATGTGGTGCAGCGTAATGGTTCGTCAATCATCGCTTTCAGAACGGGTCAGGGTGACCCTGCTGACAGTGGTGTTTGTATGTCAGGTGCTCATACTGACAGTCCCTGCTTAAAGCTCAAGCCCAACGCGGTGATGCAATCTTCATGGGCTGTGCAGTTTGCGGTCGAAGTCTATGGTGGTGCGTTGCTGGCACCCTGGTTCGACCGTGATTTGTCATTAGCCGGTCGTGTGGAGTATTTGTCTGGCATTGGCCAGATGCAATCGACACTGCTTGACTGGCGCCGCCCGATTGCCATTGTGCCCAGCCTGGCTATCCATCTGGATCGAGAAGTTAATCAGAATCGCAATATCAATCCACAGAAAGAGTTGCCGCCGCTGGTGGCGCTGGCGCCTTCAACGGGACGTTTTGATTTTGATGACTTTGTGCGGCAAGCTCTGAAGGCACAGCACGGCATTACCGATATGCAAAAAGTACTCGGTCATGAACTTTACTTTTACGATACTCAGGCACCGGCGCTGGTGGGCCTGAATGAAGAATTTATTGCATCGGCACGCCTGGATAATCTGCTCAGTTGTTATATTAGCCTTGATGCCATGCTCGATGCTCATCGGCAGCAGCCCGACAAGTTTTCGCTGATGGTCTGTAATGATCATGAGGAAGTGGGCAGCTCTTCAGCCTGTGGTGCTCAGGGGCCGTTTTTACGCTCAGTGCTGTCGCGCATCAGCGCCCAGTTCGGGGCTGGTGAACCATCGGAAGCGATGGAGCGTTTGATCCGCCGCTCATTATTTCTGTCTATCGACAATGCCCATGGTATTCACCCGAATTTTCCTGAAAAACATGATGGCAATCATGGGCCGATACTGAACCGCGGTCCGGTAATCAAAATAAATGCCAATCAGCGATACGCCACCAACAGTCACAGCACCGCCATGTTTCGCGCGCTGTGTGAGCAAACGGGTATTCCATCGCAGGCGTTTGTGGTGCGCAGTGATATGGCATGCGGAAGTACCATCGGACCGATTACCGCGTCCGGTTTGGGTGTGGAAACCATTGATATCGGTGTACCAACGTTTGGCATGCATTCCATCAGGGAGTTGGCCGGCAGCGATGACAGCTGGTTGTTGTCACGCGCCCTGCGGGCATTCTTCACTTAAGCCAGTCAACGTTGCGGGTTTTGGCGTCGACGCTGACGGCGCACAAATCTTGCCGGGTCAATTTGTTCCACCAACTCCTGAGGCAGAGGACTGGGCTCACGACAAATAAGCGCAGCAAGATGTTCAGCAATCACAGGGCAGCTCACACTGCCGTGGGAGCCGTGCCCGGTGCTGACATAAAGTCCGGGCAGCGGTGCGATAACTGGCAACGCTTTTTCCTGAGCACTATTGTGTGGGTGAGAGTGCAAAGCGCCACCATAACAATGCTCGGGCAATGCCGTATCTGGCACACAGCCAGCGATTGGCATGTAGTCGCTCGAAGCGCCCCGGATTGAGGCGCGTCCGATGGTTGGTTGTTGGTCTGTAAATCCCAGCAGAGCCGCGATAACTCCCAGGTTTTTAACGTTTTCATTGTGTTCTTGTGCTGATTCAGTAGTGTCCACGCTTTGTTTTACGTAACTGGCGCCAACACAGTGGATACCCTCGGAATTTGCCGGCGCAACATACCGTTGGCTGCAGATCACATGCCTCAGCCCGGTACTGAAGTTGCTCTCTTGAAGATGACTGACCTGACCGCGCAGCGGTGATACCGGAATCACGGCGGTTTGCTCAAAGGCGCGGGCTGCGTAACTGTTGGCAATGACCACCACCTCGGCTCGGATCAGTTCGGCGTCATCAGACGCGCCCACGCAGGCCGCAGTTGTCCCCCGGACCGACCAGAATCCATTATTGAACTCGAGCCTGTTGACCAGCGTGCCGGTCCTGACAGTAATCATTGGATGCGTGAGACACTGGGTGGCGCAGCGTTTGGGATTGATCCAGCCACCCCCTGGCTGCCAGAGTCCGTCTTCCTGCAGTGGTAAACCGGTCAGTTCACTGGCTTGTTGTGCATCAATCGCCTGTAACAATTGCTTTGGATAGTGTGCATACCTGATCTGCAGAACATCACTGTCAGCCGCTTCGCGGGTATTGGTGTAAGCGCTGTTTAGCGTCAGTACTCCGCAGTTATGCCAGTTCGCAGCCGAATCGGACTGCGCATCAAGGTGTGCATAAAAACGCAGTGCATACAGATAACTGTGTACATGAAACTGCCAGGTGGAGTCAGCTTGTTTATTCAGGCGCAACTGCACAATTGCTTGTTGGTTGCCCGACGCGCCGCTCGCAATCTCTGGTGCCTGTTCAAGAACGGTCACGTGCCACCCGCGCTGGGCCAGGCTGCGCGCAACGGTTGCGCCCGCTAAACCGGCACCAATCACTACTGCCGTGCGCGCGCTGGCTTCAATTGGGCGGGCGTTCACAGATGGCAGTTGCATCTGTGCAAAGAGCATGTGGCGTTTTGGGCCGAACCCTTTGCGCTTCTCAACCCCGAAGCCCAGCGATTGCAGATGACGTACCACTCGGCCGGTGACACTGTAGCTGCTCAGCGTACTGCCGGTTCTGCAAAGCCGGGCAATGGTGTTCAAGATGTCTTCGCTCCACAAAGACGGATTGTGTGCGGGGCTGAATCCATCCAGAAACCACGCGTCAATCCTTGCTTCTGCGCTGGATTGCTGCTTGAGCAACTCAAAGGCGTCACCAAAATAAAGATCTAACAATACCGTGTTAACGCACTGATGGTCATGGCTGATCAGTAAGGGTATGCGGTGGTATCCCGGGCTGTGATCTGGATAGTTCAGCAACAAGATCTCGCTCAAGACTGATAATTCAGGCCATTGCGCTAATGCTTTACGTAGTGCATCCGCGCTTAAAGGATGCTTCTCGCAGCTGATGAAATGCAGTCTCAGATGTTGACAGGCGGTTTGCTGCCAGAGGCGTAAACAGCTCAGAAAATTCAGGCCCGTGCCAAAGCCCAATTCACCAATCGTAAAAACCCCAGGCAATCCGCTTGCATCAAGGTCTCGCCAGCGTTGTTGTAATTGGTTGCCTTCAAGAAATACATGGTGAGTCTCTGCAAGCCCTCCATCGCGTGAAAAATACACGTCGTTGTAGCGCCTGGAGTAGGGGGCACCATCGTCTTGCCAGAGCAGGTCTGCCTGCTCAAGTGCAGTAGTTTTCTGTGATTCAAGGTTCATGTTCAGGGGCAAAACAGGCTTGTGGAGTGCATTCTGGTCACCAGTGGAATTGTAACCCATTCAGCTGTATAGAAGGCCCCGACATTTTGCCTGTGAAAACAATGGTGTGCTGGTGTAAAATGCGCGACTTAAATTTCTGGTGACGCCATCTTTCAGGAACTTCCATGGAAATCAATCCCTTCTTGCTGAAAATCAAAGACTTCGCAGAGCGCACAGACACGCTCAGGGGGTATCTTTGACTACGACACAAAAAAGGAGCGTCTGACAGAAGTAGAAATGGAGCTCGGCGAGTCGGCAATCTGGGACAAACCGGAGGTTGCGCAGGAGTTGGGACGCGAGCGTGTCAACCTTGAACGTGTTGTTAAAACTATCGAGCGCATGAACAGCGGATTAAATGATTGCCGCGATTTATTGCAACTGGCTCAGGATGAAGATGATGAAGAGTTGCTGGCTGAAGTCAGCGCCGAACTTGATGCTTTGGAATCTGCACTGAAAGAGCTCGAGTTCCGCCGCATGTTCTCCGGAAAAATGGATCCCAACAGTGCCTATCTGGACATTCAGGCGGGCTCCGGCGGTACCGAAGCGCAGGACTGGGCGCAAATGCTGATGCGTATGTATCTGCGTTGGGGTGAGGCCAAGGGCTTTCAGGTTGACGTGGTGGACGTGACCTCTGGCGATGTAGCCGGTATCAAAAACACCACAATTTTGTTTACGGGTGAGTATGCGTTTGGCTGGTTGCGCACTGAGACTGGAGTGCACAGGCTGGTAAGGAAATCACCGTTCGACTCTGGTAACCGCCGTCATACGTCATTCTCCTCGGTGTTTGTGTCGCCGGAAATTGATGATGATATCGAGATCGATCTGGACATGTCCCAGGTCAGGGTAGATACCTTTCGCTCCAGTGGCGCCGGCGGTCAACACGTAAACACGACCGATTCAGCGATTCGACTGACACACTTGCCAACGGGTATTGTGGTGCAGTGCCAGAATCAGCGTTCACAACACAAAAACAAAGATCAGGCCATCAAACAGTTAAAAGCCAAACTGTACGAGCTTGAGGAGTTTAAACGCAGGCAGGAGGCGCAGGCGGTTGAGGCAGAAAAGTCCGATATCGGCTGGGGCAGCCAGATTCGCTCCTATGTGCTCGATCAGTCGCGCATCAAAGACCTGCGTACCAACGTGGAGAATACCAACACGGGTTCTGTGTTAGACGGGGACCTTGACCGATTTATTGAAGCCAGCTTAAAAATGGGATTGTAACCGCAGATGACTCAGACAACTTCAGATCAGGCAAATACGCACGGCGCAGATCAGCACGCACTGTCAGCCCAGGAAGAAAACAAACTGATTGCCCAGCGTCGGGAAAAACTGCATGCCATTCAGCGCAAGCGTAATGCATTCCCGAATGATTTTCGCAGAGATGCACACGCACAGGATATTCATACCGAGTATGCAGATACCAGCCGTGAAGATCTGGAAAAGCTGGCGCGCAAGGTCAAAGTTGCCGGCCGTCTGATTCGTGAACGTGGCCCGTTTCTGGTGATACAGGACAGCAGCGAAGCCTTGCAGCTATACGTCAATCACAAAGCCCTGCCAGCTGAGGTGATGGAAGAAATCAAAGCGCTGGATCTGGGTGATATCGTCGGTGTTCACGGCGAAGTGTTTCGCACAGGAAAAGGCGAGTTGACCGTGAATGTGGAATCCTTGCGGCTGTTGACCAAGGCGCTACGCCCGCTGCCAGATAAGTGGAAAGGCCTGTCTGATACCGAAGTGCGTTATCGTCAGCGTTATGTGGATCTGATCGCCAATGAGGCGTCACGTCGCACCTTTATTCTGCGCTCGAAAATTGTCAACAGTATGCGTCAGTACTTTCAGGCCCAGGGTTTTATGGAAGTGGAAACACCCATGATGCATGTGATTCCGGGTGGTGCCAGTGCCAAACCCTTTGTGACTCATCATAACGCGCTCGATCAGGCGATGTACCTGCGTATCGCACCCGAGCTGTATTTGAAGCGTCTGGTGGTGGGTGGTTTTGAAAAAGTGTTCGAGATAAACCGCAATTTCCGTAACGAAGGACTGTCCACGCGGCACAATCCTGAATTCACCATGGTGGAGTTCTATCAGGCGTACGCGGATTATCACGATCTGATGGACTTCACTGAAGCCATGTTTCGGCAGATCGCCATGGAAGTGCTGGGTACAACAACCATTGTATATCAGGGTCTGGAAATCGATTTTGCGCAGCCGTTTACCCGTCTGAGTGTGAGAGATTCTATTGTGCGTTATTGCCCTGGTGTCACCCTTGAGCAATTACAGACACGTGGAGCCGCTGCTGAACTGGCGGGCAAACATGGCGTTAAAGTTGAAGCTTCCTGGGGACTGGGTCGTATCCTCATGGAGATATTTGACGTCGCTGTTGAACATCATCTGCTGCAGCCAACGTTTATCACTGAGTATCCAACGGAGATTTCGCCGCTGGCGAGGCGCAGTGACAGCAATCCTGATGTGACTGACCGCTTTGAGTTGATGATAGGCGGGCGTGAATTGGCCAACGGTTTCTCAGAATTAAATGATGCTGAAGATCAGGCCGCGCGCTTTCATGAACAGGTTGCACAAAAAGACGCCGGTGACGACGAGGCTATGCATTTTGACGCAGACTACATCACTGCGCTCGAATATGGTTTGCCACCCACAGCAGGTGAAGGTATCGGAGTCGACCGACTGGTGATGCTGTTTACCGACGCGCCCTCGATCAAGGACGTTCTGTTGTTCCCGCACATGCGACCCACCCGGGAATAAACATGCGCGATGTGCGTCTGCATGACTCCTGGAAAGCGTTATTGGCTCCGGAGTTTGAACAGGACTACATGAAAAAACTGCGGGCCTTTCTGCTGCAACAAAAGCAGGACGGCCGCATGATTTACCCGCCAGGCAAACAGATTTTTAGTGCACTGGATCAAACGGCTTTTGAAAACGTCAAGGTTGTTATCCTCGGACAGGATCCGTATCACGGTCCCGGTCAGGCACATGGATTGTGTTTTTCAGTGGCGCCCGGTGTGCCAAAACCGCCCTCCTTGCAGAATATTTATAAAGAAATTGAGAGGGACCTTGGCATAGCCCCCTCGCAGAACGGGTGTTTGCTGGCGTGGGCGCAGCAGGGTGTGTTGCTGCTCAATGCGGTGCTCACGGTTGAGCATGCACAAGCAGGCTCACATCAGAGCAAAGGCTGGGAGCTGTTTACAGATCGTATTGTCAGTTTGTTGAACGAGCAGCGTGAGCATTTGGTGTTTATGCTGTGGGGCAGTTACGCCCAGAAAAAAGGTGCCATCATTGACCGGCATCGACATCTGGTGCTGGAGTCTCCTCATCCATCGCCTTTGTCAGCCCACAGAGGTTTTTTTGGCAACAAACATTTTTCCGGCGCCAACCGTTATCTGATCGAGCATGGCATAGGCCCTATCAATTGGCAGTTGCCTGACACTTCTACATTCCCCTGATAAATTCGGAGACGCGCATGAGTGATTTGACCTTGCAGGAACTGCACACAGCAGTTGTGGTAGGTGCCAGTCATGCTGGTTCACAACTGGCGGTGCACCTGCGGAAAAGTGGATGGCAGGGCCGGATTGTGTTGATTGGCGATGAGAACTTTCTGCCCTATCACCGGCCGCCTCTTTCAAAAGCCGTGATGTCTGGCAGTAAAGATGCCGAATCCATACAGTTGCGTCCCGCGTCCTTGTATGAAAGCAATCAGATTGAACTCAAACTCGGCGTCAAGGTGACAGCGCTGCTGCGCGATAGTCAGCAGGTTGTGTGCAGCGATGGCGAGAGTATTCGTTATGACCGGCTCGCCTTGTGTACCGGGGCTCATGCAATCCGTTTGCAGTTGGGACAGGGTTTGCGGGGAGTTTTTTATCTGCGGACTCTTGAAGACGTGCTGGCAATCAGGGCGCATTTGTCCGAGGTTAAACAGGCCGTGATTGTCGGTGCCGGGTATATTGGACTAGAAGCCGCGGCTGTGCTCAGAGGATTGGATATTGATGTCACCGTGCTTGAGCGTGCCGGGCGTGTGCTGCAGCGGGTCACCGGTGAACAGGTCTCGGGGTACTTTAGTGAATTGCATAAAATGCATGGCGTAAACATTTGCTGTGGCGTTAATGTCACGGATATCAATGGCGAGCACAGTGTAGAGTCGGTCAGCTGTGCAGACGGTTCGGTTTTCCCTGCGCAGTTGGTGATTATTGGTGTGGGCGTAGTGCCCGAGATTCAGTTGGCAATAGATGCTGGTCTGGTCATCAATAATGGTATTGAGGTCGACGAGTACGGATTGACGAGTGATAAAAATATATTTGCTGCTGGCGATTGTTGCAGTCATCCGGCGCATTTGTATCAGCGCCGCTTGCGATTGGAGTCCGTGCAGAATGCAAATGACCAGTCACGTGCAGTGGCAGTCAACATGATTGCACTCACTGAAAAATACAAGGCAGTGCCGTGGTTTTGGTCCGATCAGTTTGATATCAAATTGCAGTCTGCAGGACTGTCACAGGACTTTGATCGCACAGAGCTGGAGGGTTCACTCAATCCAGCCGATCGCAGTGGCTTTGTGGTGCGTTACTTCAAAGAAGGAAAAGTGATCGCGGCAGATTGTGTGAATCGTCCAAAAGACTTTATGGCAATCAAAACTGAACTCGCTAATCAATTGGTTTAAGCCGACCAGCTTTCAGGCTGACAATGGGCCGGCGTAAATGCAACCGCTAGTGCAGGTTTCGCGTATTTCTACTCTACACAGCGCGGGCAAGTCGGGTTTCAGAGCATGCCAGATCCATTCGGCAATTTTTTCGCTGGTAGGATTTTCCAAGCCGGGTATCTCATTGAGATAGTGATGATCCAGTTGTTCCCATACGGGTTTAAAAGCAGCTTTGATATCACCAAAATCCATCACCCAACCGCTATGCTCACCTATAGGCCCGCTGACAACCAGACGCACCTGAAAGGAATGACCATGCAATCGTGCACATTTGTGTCCCGGCGGCACATTGGGCAATCGATGCGCTGCTTCGAAATTAAATTCTTTATAAATTTCCATAAGTGGTTGGCCAGCCGAATTCAGAAACTTTCAGCAACAGGATGGTTGCTAAAAAACGTTTGCAATACTAGCGATGCCCCTTGCGCTTGTACAGTAAAGAGCGATTTTCGGTCGGGCGAAAAGATGAAAATTTGTTTGACATGCGAGTTCAAGTCGGTAAAATGCGCTCCACTCAACACAGCGGGATGTTAGCTCAGTTGGTAGAGCGTCGCCCTTACAAGGCGAATGTCGGGGGTTCAAATCCCTCACATCCCACCAGTCAGAATGTGACACTGACAGGCAGCACCGTAAAACGTGTAGCTTGCGAAAGTACTGCGGACCGGTAGTTCAGTTGGTTAGAATGCCGGCCTGTCACGCCGGAGGTCGCGGGTTCGAGCCCCGTCCGGTCCGCCATTATTTGTGATAAAAGCCCTTGCGTGACAAGGGCTTTTTTATTTGTGCAAATGCATCCTGATAAAAAGTCGGGTCCATGACTGTATTTGAGCAAGCCCTCCAGGTTCCGATTTCTAAACTGACTGATCCGATGTTTGATGCACACGGAATTAATGTGCAGTTATTACATCTAGAGCTCACGGATCCGCTGTTAAACGGCAACAAACCCTTCAAGTTATTCCCTAACATAGAGCTTGCCCGCAGTCTTGGTTATCAGACAATACTGAGCTTTGGCGGTGCCTGGTCAAATCATATCCATGCCTTGGCTGAGGCCGGACGGCGGTTCGGGTTCAGCACCATTGGCGTCATCCGCGGTGATGACGGCGAGAGACCGACTCAAACACTCAACTTTGCCCGGTCGTGTGGCATGACGCTTCTGCCCGTCAGTCGACTCGACTATCGCCGTCGGCACACGGCTGAATTCATTGATAGTTTAAGACGCATGTTTGGAGATTTTTATCTGATCCCTGAAGGCGGCGCAAATCAGGCCGGTGTGACAGGGTGCAAAATGCTGGCCTCAGTGATTCAGCGCAGTCTCAATGGCAGTGCTATTGACGAAATTGTGCTTGCCTGTGGCACGGGTACAACGCTTGCCGGCCTGACAGCGGGACTGAGTGAGATCAACCGTGTTAAGGCGCCACATGTGCGTGGTATTGCCGTCCTTAAAGGTGCCGGGTTTTTACGCGGTGAGATCAAAGCTTGGCTTGATCTGATTTCTCCAAAGGATTTGGCGGATTGCTGGACTTTGGAGACCGAATACCACTGCGGGGGGTATGCACGTATTCCCGAGTCTTTATTGCAATTTATCTCTGAGATTGAGGCGCGAAACACCGTTTTTGTTGATCCGGTTTACACCGCAAAAGCGTTGCTTGCGGTCTATCAGCGCGTGCAGCAAGGTCTTTACCGGCAAGGCACTTCGATTCTGGTGATTCATACCGGGGGGCTGCAGGGGCGACAACAGGCATGACAAAGTGGAAAAAATTCCCACATAAGCTTATGCTGATTTTTCTTCCTCTTTCATTCAGAGATAGGCCTATGTCCATGTGGTGCGTAGCGAGCGCAATATGCAATTTTTTTTAAGCTGGGCAGTGGTCAGCTTATGGCTGATGCGGTTCGGCAGGATCAAGCCGGATGCAGGTCATTCGTTGGTGTTAACGGTGATGAGCGTGTGCCTTATATGGATGCCGAGTCCCGCCGTGGCCGCAGCAGATCCAGTGATTGCTGCAACTGCTGGGCAAAAGGTCACCAGTGTTGCGGTAGATTTTGAGCTCGTTCAGCTTGACCAAGTGCGTACAGGTGATCAGTTTTCGCTGGCCCTTCCCGGCCCACAGGGGCTGATTCATCTCATGGCAATTGTTATGCATGATGATGTCTATATTAATGGTGATCGGGTTCTGTATGCTGAAGAGGCCCCGAGTCAGCACTTGCCCCCGGGGTCGCTGACAATTGTTGTCACTCTGGGTGCACAGAGCATTCTGGCGGACATCAGGTATGCCGACATGCGATTCGCGTTTGAGGGCCAAAGGCTTGACGGCCGTGTAATAGGCCAGCTTCACCAGGTCAGTGAGTCGAATACATCCGCTGTTCATTTGCCTTCTGATTTTGTGGTGCCGGATGTGCTGACCCGTGATGGCCTGTCACGTCCGGCTGTTGATCAAGTGCCGTCTCCGTTGCGCCTGTCAGCACCTGAGAGTCAGTCTGACAGTCCCGTCCTGCCGGTGGGGGTTATAGCGTCGTCTGTGCTGGAGATCAGTCAGTCTTTTGATCGGTTCGCAGTCTTCACGCAAGAAACTGCTGAAATAGAAGTCACTATTCGTTTTCGCAATACCGGCTCGCAGGTGGTTTCCGGTCTGAGTGCAGATGTATTTTTTATCCTGGAAGATACAGAGCTGATCAATGCCCCGGCCTGTATTCAGGCAGCGAGTAATACGGTAACCAGACAGCCAATTCTGCGATGCACATTGCCCGGGCAACTGACTGCTGGCAGCAGCCGGTCTATCAGCTATACCGTTCGAGTGCCTGCCAAAACTGCAGCCATGCGCCTGTGGAGCACTGTTTTGTCGGGTAGCCAGCGACACGATGCCTATCTGAATGTGGTTAACAACATTGCCACTGATACCAATGAGCAAGGTGTCAGTCGTTTTAACCAATCCTTGCTGGCAGCGTTAACACCCGATCGGCTGGGCAACATTGTCATTGATGTCATGGCTCTGTTCACACCTGACACAGAAGCTCTCTACGGCGCAGCGACAGCAACCCGTATCAATCAGCTGATCAGCCTGACAAATCAGATCTACCGCGACAGTGGTGTGGCAATCACCTTACGTCCCGTGCATCACGCTCGTGTGGATTATCAGGCGTCAAGCGCTGACATGCACACTGTACTGGACCAACTCAGCAGCAGCGGACATCCGGCATTTTTGCATGTGCCGGCGTTGAGACGTCAGTTCGGGGCAGATCTGGTGGTGATGTTCACGCCACTGGATACGCAGTCCGATTTGTGTGGGCTGGCCAATCTGGGTGGTTATCGGACGATGGGCGATATGTTGTCATTTAAAGAAGGTGACAATGCGTATTCGCTGGTCGCTATCAATTGCCCGGTGAGTTCAGCGTTGGCACATGAAGTTGGCCATAATATGGGCCTCACTCACTCGCATCGGGAAAACGTTGGTGGTGGAACATTTCCCTATGCAACGGGTTACGGAGTGGATGGACAGTTCGTGACAGTTATGGCAACTCCATCGCGTTTTGGAAATGCAGCCAGAGTTGCGCGTTTTTCCGACCCGACAGCGCGCTGCGACAGTTTGCCTTGTGGTGTTGACCATACTGACGCGGCCTTTGGCGCAGACGCGGTTAGAGCACTGAATCTGGTCAGATATCAGATAGCATCGTATATGCCTACGCGCGTCCCATCTATGACGGCGCGCAAAGTTGGAAAAATTAGTGGTGAGGGTAGTTCAGCGCGCATAGCGTTGTCTGTGTCGACAGATAAGGGCCTAAGTTTTGCGCAGACTGTCAACGCCGGACAGTCATTGGATATCAATGCTGAGTTCTATGTGGAACCGGCTCATATAGGCAGAATCGGTCGGTTTCACGTGCTGGCTGATCTGAGCGCGGCTGGACTGGGTATGATTCAACTGAATGATCGTGGAGAGACGTTTCACTGGGACGGCACGGTGGATGATTTAAAAGCCTTCAGTACCGATAGCCGGCTCAAGCCTATTGAATACTTGCGAATTCTGACGGATTTCCGGCCTCTGCCGATTATTCAGGGGCATGCACTGGTGTTATATCTGGGTTATCAGCTAGCTGATTCTGGCGAACTTGTTTACACCACCGAACCTGCTGTTGTCGACTTCGCGTCGGCACCCTGACAGACAGCGGAAGCACAAACCAGCGTGGTATACTCGCCCGCATTAAGCGCTGCCAGCGCAGCGATCTGTCTGGCAATAAAACCCGAGCATGGGATCTTAAGGCATGACTACATTTAAACAGATAGGTCTGGTGGGACGGTCCGGTCACGGCGGTGTTGTTGAGACGCTGCAGCGCCTGATCCGCTTTTTGCAATCGCGGGACGTCTGTATTGTGCTGGAAAAAGAAACAGGCGGCCTGGTGCCAGGACACGGTTTTGCAGTTTTTGACAGGCACGAACTGGGCGCAAAGTGCGATCTGGTGATTGTTGTGGGCGGCGATGGCAGCATGCTAAACGCTGCGCGCGCCCTGGTTGACCATAAGGTTCCTGTGTTGGGTGTAAACCGGGGGCGGCTTGGTTTTCTGACAGATATTCTGCCGGATGACATTGAGACTTCATTGGCTGAGGTACTTGATGGGGCCTATCGGGAAGAGGCCCGATACATGCTGGAGTTTACCGTGCTGCGCAACAAGGAGATGTTGCCGGGCGGGACCGCGCTAAATGACGTTGTGCTGCACCCGGGCACCGCCGCTCAGATGATAGAGTTCGAAATGTTCATCAATGACCAGTTTGTCAATTCCCAGCAGTCTGACGGTCTGATTGTCGCCACGCCGACCGGTTCTACTGCCTACTCAATGTCAGCCGGCGGCCCGATCATGCACCCCGGACTGAACGCTCTGGTGCTGGTACCGATGTACCCGCATACCCTAAGCAGCCGGCCAGTGGTGGTCGACGCAGGCAGTGTGATCCGCCTGCATGTGGTTAAACAAAGAGCGTATTCGCCACTGGTCAGTTGCGATGGGCAGGTACGTTTTTACACGGAACCGGGAGACAGTATTATCATTCACAGGAAGCAGGAACCTCTGCGACTCATCCACCCGCTGGACTACAACTATTACGAAGTCTGCCGCAGCAAACTTGGGTGGGGCAATCGTCTGGTCAGGGATGATGGTTAGAGCCCTGACCGTGTCGGAGCAGCATGATCTGAGACCGTTTATGGCGGTGCTTCGTGCTTACGGCCTGTCCCACCACGTCACTGAAGAGAGTGGTTCTCTGGTGATCTGGGCGCCCGACGAGGCTCACGCCCGTATGATTGTGTCTGCTTACGAGCGATGGCAGCAGGGGGCCCTGGAATTGCCAGAGTTACCGGCTGCGCCGGATACGCAATTATTGCCGGTGAAGTCTTTGTTGCAGGGATTTCTTGGCGCACTTTGGCTTGCGCCGGTCACAGTGTTACTGATTATCGCGTGCCTGGTGGTCGCGGTGCTCAGCGATATGGGCGCCAATGTGATAGCAGTGAGGCTGTTGTTTTTTCCAGAAGTGGATCTGGGCGCAAGCTTTCCGGTTGCCGCCTTGTTCAGTGGACTGGATTCAGCCGGCGACTATCTGCGCACACTAACACCGGCATTACTGCACTTTGGGCCTGTTCACCTTGTCTTTAATACGCTTTGGTTGTGGTTTTTTGGCCGCATGATGGAGCCGGTACTTGGCGTAAAGGCGTATCTGGCAGTCATGGTTCTGACCGCATTTTTTGCCAATGTTGCGCAATATCTTTGGTCAGGCACGTCGAACTTCGGTGGCATGTCCGGTGTTGTTTATGGACAGGTCGGTTTTGTGTGGATGTGGCAAAGTTTGCGGCCAAATACATCGCTGCGCCTGCCACTGCCGATGATCATGGTATTTCTGGTGGCGCTGGTGTTGATGGAAGTATTAGCTTCTTCAATGATTGCCTCAGCGGCTCATCTGGGCGGTTTATTGTCCGGTATGCTGTTGGGATTAACGATGGCAATGATGTTTACGTGGTTTGGTAAGAACAGAGGGAACAATGGCAGATAAGCAGATAGATTCATTGGAGGATATCCTGGCGATGATGAATCCGGAAGTACACATGAATCTAAAAACGGCTGTTGAACTCGGTCGTTGGCATGATGGCCGCAAACTCAGTGCCGAGCAGCTTGAATACTGTTTGCAGGCGATCATTGCTTATGAGCAGCAGCATCTGCCTGAATCGATGAGGGTTGGTTATATCGATCGCAGTGGCTTGAAAAAAACTCAATGTGACGACCATGATCACACCCATGATCCTGAAAGGGTAGATCCCATTACTATTGTGACCCATTAGCAAAAGGCCCGGTCAGGAGAGACTCTGACACAGACGCTTTTGCTGATCCGGCATGGCAGCATAACAAGAGACTTTTGAAATGCAGATTTTGGCGCAGGGTACTGTCCGCAAACTTCACTCGCGACTGGAATCGCCGGTGCGTTATCAGTTGCCCTTGGGCGATTCTCTTACGTCTTTGAATGATCTGCTGGGGCAGGGAATACGGCTAAGGTATACCGGCAAAATTAACTGTGTGCACTGTGGCAGAGTCAGTAGCAAAAGTTTTAATCAAGGGTACTGTTATCCCTGTTTCCAGTCTCTTGCTCAATGTGACAGCTGTATCATTCATCCTGAAAAGTGTCATTTTGACCTGGGAACCTGCCGCGAACCTGCCTGGGGTGAAGAGTTCTGTATGCAGGATCATATTGTGTATCTGGCCAATTCTTCCGGTATCAAGGTCGGCATCACCCGCGCGACTCAGATACCTACGCGCTGGATAGACCAGGGCGCAGTTCAGGCACTGCCTATTGTGCGGGTGCGCAGTCGATTACAAAGCGGATCGCTGGAAGTGATGTTCCGCCAGCACGTGGCAGACAAAACCAACTGGCGGGATATGCTCAGAGAAGGAGATCAGGTCGTAGATCTGCAGGCGGAGCGCGATCACCTGCTGTCTATCTGTGATCACGACATCAAGGATATGACGCAACGCTTCGGTTTTCATGCCATCAGCGTTTTGACAGGTATCGAACCGGTCAACATTGTGTACCCTGTGCAGGGTTACCCAGCCCGTATCGAATCATTCAATTTCGACAACAATCCGTTGGTTGAAGGGACCTTGTTGGGTATCAAGGGCCAGTATCTGATGTTCGATACCGGCGTAATCAACATGCGGCGTTTCAGCGGATATGATGTTGAGATCAGTCAGTTCTAGATGCTGATCAGTTCTATGTGTTTAATTTTAATGTCATTACGAGAGCCATTATGCGCGACGCACAAGCAAAAACCATTTACTTGAAAGATTATCAGTTGCCGGCATTTGTGATTGAGCTGACCGAGTTGCATTTTGAGTTGGGTGAAACGGCTACGCATGTGCGCTCCAGACTGCATCTGCGGCGCAATCCCGAGTTGTTGGGTAATCAACAGGATGCGCTGAGACTGGATGGACAGGACATGCAGCTGGTTTGGCTGAAGCTGAATGACCAGACCTTGACTGAGCAGAATTATTCTACTGACGAAGACTCGCTGACTGTTGTTGGCTTGGGTGCGTTGCTGGGAGAGGCGATAGACACGGGTTTTGTGCTGGAGTGTGAAACACTGATCAAACCCCAGGAAAATACCAGTCTGGAAGGATTGTACAAATCGCAGAAAATGTTTTGTACACAATGCGAGGCTGAAGGCTTCCGAAAAATTACCTATTACATTGATCGTCCCGATGTGATGGCTAAATTTGTCACAACCATTGTGGCTGACAAAGAGCGCTACCCGGTACTGTTGTCCAACGGCAACAATATTGCCAATGGTGACTTGCCCGATGGTCGTCACTGGGCGACATGGGAAGACCCGTTTCGTAAGCCCTGTTATCTGTTTGCGCTGGTGGCAGGTGATCTTGAATTCATCGAAGACCACTTTGTGACCTGTTCCGGTCGTGACATTACCTTACGTATTTTTGTAGAAGATAAAGATCTTGATAAATGCGACCACGCCATGTTGTCGTTAAAAAATGCTATGCGTTGGGATGAAGAGGTTTATGGCCGCGAGTACGATCTGGACATTTTTATGATTGTGGCAGTTGACGATTTCAACATGGGCGCCATGGAAAACAAGGGGCTGAATATTTTTAATACCTCATGTGTTCTGGCCAATCCGGCAACAACAACAGATATGGCATTTCAGCGTGTTGAAGCGGTGGTGGCACACGAGTACTTCCACAATTGGTCGGGCAATCGCGTCACTTGCCGTGATTGGTTTCAGCTCAGCCTTAAAGAAGGTTTTACGGTGTATCGGGATGCCGAGTTTTCAGCGGATATGGGTTCACGGACAGTCAAACGCGTTGAGGATGTCAGTTTCCTGAGAACCCAGCAGTTTGCTGAAGACGCCGGCCCGATGGCGCATCCGGTGCGACCTGACTCTTTTATGGAAATCTCCAATTTTTATACGCTGACCATCTATGAAAAAGGGGCAGAAGTGGTGCGTATGATCCGTGAGCTGATTGGTGCGGAGAATTTCCGCAAAGGCTCAGATCTGTACTTCGAACGTCACGATGGTCAGGCAGTGACTACCGAGGATTTTGTGCTCGCGATGGAAGAGGCCAGTGGTGCAGACCTGACGCAGTTTCGCCGCTGGTATACCCAGGCCGGCACACCACAATTGCACGTCACCGGCCACTATGACGCCGTTGCGCAGACCTATGAGCTGCTGGTCAGGCAGAGTTGTCCGCCCACTCCGGATCAATCGTTTAAAGAGCCTTTCCACATTCCGCTCAGAATGGGCTTGCTGGATGCGGATGGTCATGACATGCCTCTGGTGCTGGAAGGTGAAAAGCGCGGGTCATCCGCACCCGGCGAACGCGTGCTGGATGTGACCAAACCCATTCAAAGTTTTGTGTTTACCGGCGTCACCAGTAAGCCTGTTCCCTCTTTGCTGCGAGGCTTCTCAGCGCCGGTAAAGATGCATTTTGACTACACACGGGATGAGTTGCTTTTTGTTATGACACGCGACAGTGACGGTTTTAATCGCTGGAATGCTGCTCAGGAAATGGCCGTCAATGTTATCCACGAGCTACTGGCAACACATCAGCAGGGTTTGCCATTGATGGTTGATCAGGGTCTGGTGCGTGCTTTTGCCGACGTTTTACAAAGCGCCATTGATGATGCTCGTGGTGCACAGGTGCTTGATCAGGCAATGCTGGCGCAGTTACTGGTGTTGCCATCTGAAGCGTATCTCAGCGAGCTTGCTGCGCAGATCGATGTTGATGGCATACACCATGTACGGGAATTTATTGCCAATCAATTGGCACTGTCACATGTCAACGCTTTTGCGCAGTTGTACACACTCTGTCAAAGCAACAGCGCTTATGCAGCAGATGCAGCCGGTATTGCCAAACGGGCATTAAAAAATGTCTGTCTGTCTTACTTGATGCGTCAGCCACAGGCCGATTGGCTGGAGACCTGTTATCAGCAATATTTGGCTGCAGAAAACATGACCGATGTGGATGCAGCCTTACGTTTTCTTGTCAACAGTCGCTACCCGGAAGCAGAAAGTCTGCGCCGCCAGGCGTTGGCAGATTTCTACGCGCGCTGGAAACATGAATCACTGGTGGTTAATCAGTGGTTCACCGTACAAGCTATTGCCAGTCGCCCGGGCACGCTGCAGCAAGTGAAAGCTCTGATGCATCATGAAGCGTTTGATATGCGCAATCCGAATAAAGTGCGGTCGCTGATCAGCGCATTCTGTAATGCAAATTCCATCAACTTCCACCATATCAGCGGCGATGCTTATGAGTTTCTGGCCGATCAGGTCATTGCACTGAATCTGACAAATCCGCAGATAGCATCACGATTGCTGACGCCGTTAACACGGTGGAAAAAATTTGCACCAGCAAGGCAATTGCTGATGAAGGCACAACTGGAACGTATCGCTGCGCAGCCAGAACTTTCAAAGGATGTGTTTGAGGTAGTCAGCAAGAGTCTCAGGTAACTGCCAGAGACTCTTGGTAACGGTCGGCATAGTCAGTTGCCTAACTGGTTATCTGCCTGAAGCGAGAATATACCGCTGAACCTGTTGTTCAGCACATACTGGTATATGCCGGCCGCCAGTCCATAGGTTTGTAGTGGAATCACGCGACTGAAGTTAACAACAGCTAGTGTGCAGGCAACCTGTCCCGGGCTTGTTAACCAGGCGTCATTTTTGTAGTACACCGACACAGTAAATTTGTTGCCTACCTGTCGTTGGCTGATTTCGCCAATAGCACCGCAGCCGCTGGGAAACGCACCCTTGATTCTCAGAAAAACCTGAACCGGGTGGCTGCTGGTTTGAACAAGTTCTACCTGTTCGATGTGAGGCAGCAATACGCCCTCACGCATATGGACCAGGCGCCACAAATCATCCCGTGCAAATTCAATCACCACATCCTGAAAAATACCTGGCTGGTTTTCCGCGTCAACCGCGTTGATTGTCAAACGTGAGGTATTGGCCGAATAGAGCGGATTTTCGCTGGCAAACGCGCTACCAGCGAACATCAGCAATACAACAAAACACAGAGATTCATAGAGATACTTCATAATCGACGCCCCTTTGGATAGATACAACCTGCCGTCTTGTTATTGAGCAGGGCTGATTCGCAGAATTCTGTCCGGGATTTCGCGATGGCTGGCGGTCATCTGTCGGCCATCGTGATTGCTGGTTCCAACATAAATCGCCCCATCGGGGCCAATCGCCAGTGCACGAAGCCGTCCATAGACACTGTTGCCTTGGGCGTCATTAAACCAACGTTCAATGGCAGTGGGTCTGTCAGGATTGGCGGGATCCTCAAAACGCACACGCATCAGATTCTGACGCTCCAGTGGCTGGAATCCGAGTATTGATACAAACAGGTCATTTTTTAACTCGGGCATCAGATCTCCTGTGTAAAACAAGGTATCTCCCGGTGGTGAGGACGGCACAAAGGTGAGGATGGGATCAACATAGTCCGACAAACCCGCGGCTCCCACCATGATCGGCCAGCCGTGGTGGCGCCCGCCATCCAGGATCACAATTCGGTCGTGTGCCATCAACTGATCTTCGCCCGTAGGCCCGTGATCGCCGGTAAAAATCCTGCCAGTGGACGGTTGCCAGCTCAGGCCGTGTGGGTTCCTCAGCCCATGTGCCCAGATCGGATTGCCTGCCCAGGGGTTGTCTGCCGGCACCTGGCCGTTTTCGTCAATGCGCAGAACGGCACCTGCCAGATCATTCAGATCATTGGAGCGTTGTCGTTCAAATGCATCCCCGGTTGCTACATACAACATGCCATCAGGGCCGAACTGCAAGGTGCCGCCACTGTGGCTGCCACCGCGCGTTTGCGCGGCCAGACCATCAAGCAGAATCGTTTCTTCCCCGGCAC
Organism: Gammaproteobacteria bacterium; assembly: GCA_041306975.1. Lineage (GTDB taxonomy): Bacteria > Pseudomonadota > Gammaproteobacteria > Pseudomonadales > Pseudohongiellaceae > Pseudohongiella. Next base: position 27,528 of record JBFZEG010000138.1, read on the forward strand.
GACCGTTGGTTTCAGTAAAACGACTGATGCGGTTAAAGGCAACACCATCGGCAAGATAGGTGTACATCACATAGACCCACGGTACTTCCGGATAGCGCGGATGCAGTGCCAGCCCTGTCAAACCACTTTCACCCTGAAAAAATACACGGTCTTCGATACTCAGCCATGGTTGTGAATCCACAATGCCGTCTGCGGCAATTATGCGGACACGACCCGGGCGCTCAGTCACCATCAGGCGGCCATCCGGTAAAAATCGAATCGTCCAGACCACTTGCAGATCACCTGCAAACTCCTCGACCTGATATCCGGCGGGTGACGGGTGATAGGTTATCTCTGGCATAGGAGGAATGGCGCCGCGAATGATTTCAGTCTGCGCTGACAACCAGCCGGCGTACGAAAGGGTTGCAAGGCTGATAAGCAGGCCTGTTGTCAGTCTCTTTAGTTTCTGATTAGTGTTCATTACATATTCCTGCATCAAGTGATAAGGCGTCCCGATCATGTGTGACCATACGCTGAGTATATTCGTGCTGGTGATTAGCGTCATCCCGGACTGACGTGCACTCTGGTCATCATGCCTGAATTGTCACTTTTGCCAATTGTTGGTTATTCACACCATTGCTTGACAGATTTCTTGATTAAAAATGCTGCATACACATAAATATGCCATATAAAACAATTGGATATGATTTTCTGTCGATTGGCATGATTTCTGCTGATTTAGCTGGTGGTCTGCTCTTGTCAACAAAGGCAGTGAGCAACACGCACAGGTTTTTATAACATAAAGCAACATGCTGGCTTGGAGGGATTATGTGGAAACTGTTTGGAGTATCAATTATTTGTTTCAGCCTGATGGGATGCCTGTTTGTGGTGGATTCCAAACAGAATGCTGGCAAGACGCAGTGGCATGATGAGGAGCGCGCTCAACTGGTATCAGGGCAGACCTCAGTATCATGGGTGCGTGACACCTTTGGGCCGCCAGATCGAAGCTCCGCGCGTGACGATGGCTCAGAAGTCTGGCGATATGTAAACAGCCGTTCCGAGGAAACCGAAATCGGCATGTTCTTGTTGTTTAACATTGATGTGTCACGAGACGAAGAAGAGACACTGGTGATTGTGGTGCGTGACGGTGTGGTTGTTGATCACTGGGTTGAGCGGGGCTGACGCTCTGGGTATTGGCGTTTGTGGTAAGCGGGGCGCCGTCGGGTGGCAGTCTCTGAACGACGCCGTTGGCGTCTGATTGTTCACAGACTGCCACCCGACAGCACCCCTATGGCCGAGACTATGCCGTTTCCATGCGTCAGCGACCCGTAAGAGCGCGGCCGAGTCCACGTGCAGATTTGCGTCCCAAAGAGCACGTCACCGGGCCTATGTCTGCGGATCTAAGTCCCCTGATGCAGGTCTCCGAGTCCACAAAGAAAAAGGGCCGGGAGGAGCGAATAGTTTTCGGACAATCAGACGCCAGCGGCGTCGTCCGATAAACTTTTCTCTCCTTCCGGCCCGTTGATCAGCGTGAACTCTGCTGGCCATGATCGGCGTCAACTCTGCTGACCATGATCAGCATAAGTTCAACTGACCTTTATACGGCTACGCCACCTCAACAATATTAGTGACCGGAATCGCCTTCTGACGCGTGGCCGCATCCATGTACGACTTGATTTCGTTGAAGTTCAGATACCGATATATCTTGTCAGACATGGTATTCACCATGCCCATGTAGCCCATGTACTCCTCCATTGTCGGGATACGACCCAAGGCAGACGCTACAGCCGCCAGTTCAGAAGATGCCAGGAATACGTTGGCACCATCACCCAGGCGATTGGGGAAGTTACGAGTAGAGGTCGACACCACAGTTGAGTTGGGCGCTACACGTGCCTGGTTGCCCATACACAGTGAACACCCAGGCATCTCGGTGCGTGCACCGGAAACACCAAACACGCTGTAGATGCCTTCTTCAGTCAGTTGGTGCTGATCCATCTTGGTCGGCGGAGAGATCCACAGACGCGTTGGGATGGCGCCTTTAATCTGTTTCAGTACTTCGCTGGCTGCGCGGAAATGACCGATGTTGGTCATGCACGAACCGATAAATACCTCATCAATTTTAGTGCCATGAACCGCAGACAAAGGCTTGATGTCATCCGGATCATTCGGGCAGGCCAGCAGAGGCTCTTTGATTTCAGCCAGGTCAATCTCGATGATTTTGTAATACTCAGCATCGGCATCTGGCTGCATGAGTTCAGGATTTTCCAGCCATGCTTCCATGGCACGGGCGCGGCGCTCGATAGTGCGTGCATCGCCGTACCCTTCACTGATCATCCAGCGCAGCAGCGCAATATTCGACTTAAAATATTCAACGATGGGCGCTTCATTCAAGCGAATGGTGCACCCAGCAGCTGAGCGCTCGGCGGAGGCATCTGATAACTCAAACGCCTGCTCGACTTTAAGGTTGGGCAGGCCTTCAATCTCGAGAATACGACCAGAGAAAATGTTCTTTTTGCCTTTCTTTTCGACCGTCAGATCACCGGACTGAATTGCTGCGTAAGGAATAGCATTCACCAGATCGCGCAACGTGATGCCAGGTTGCATCTCGCCTTTGAAGCGCACCAGCACAGACTCGGGCATATCCAGGGGCATAACGCCGGTGGCGGCTGCGAATGCAACAAGGCCAGAACCTGCGGGGAATGAAATACCAATCGGGAAGCGGGTATGTGAGTCTCCGCCGGTACCAACGGTGTCGGGTAACAGCATGCGGTTCAGCCAGCTATGAATAATGCCGTCACCTGGACGCAGGGCCACACCACCACGGGTCTGGATAAAGTCGGGCAAGGTGTGCTGTGTTTCAATATCCACGGGCTTGGGGTAGGCGGCGGTGTGGCAGAACGACTGCATCACCAGGTCCGCAGAGAAACCCAGGCAGGCCAGATCTTTTAACTCATCACGTGTCATGGGGCCGGTGGTGTCTTGTGAGCCAACGGTGGTCATTTTGGGTTCGCAGTAGGTGCCGGGTCGCACACCTACCACGCCACAGGCGCGGCCAACCATCTTCTGAGCCAGAGTAAAGCCTTTGCCCGTATCAGCTGCCGAGGTTGGTCTACGGAATACCGTTGAGTACGGCAAGCCCATTGAGGCGCGTGTTTTGTCCGTCAGTCCACGTCCAATAATCAGCGGAATGCGGCCACCCGCACGAACTTCGTCTAACAGAACATCAGTTTTAAGTTCGAAGTTGCAAACGAGCTCATCAGTGCCATGACGCAGCACTTTGCCCTCATAAGGGTAAATGTCGATCACATCACCGGTATTCATTTTTTCTACATCACACTCGATCGGCAATGCACCCGCATCTTCCATGGTATTAAAGAAAATGGGTGCAATCTTGCTGCCTATACACACTCCACCATCACGCTTGTTGGGAATGTGCGGGATGTCGTCGCCGATGTACCAGAGCACAGAGTTGGTTGCCGATTTGCGCGAGGAGCCCGTGCCCATCACGTCGCCCACGAGGGCTACCGGGAAGCCTTTTTTCTTAAGTTCTTCAATCTGTTTTGCGGCATTGGTGACGCCCTCACGTGGCATCTTGTACATGGCAAGTGCATGCAAAGGTATGTCAGGTCGTGACCATGCATCAGGTGCAGGTGACAGATCGTCAGTATTGGTTTCGCCGGGTACCTTGAATACAGAAATGGTCAGTTTTTTTGGCAATTCCTTGCGGTTAAGGAACCAGTCGGCATTGGCCCATGACTGCATCAACGCCTTGGCGTTTGCATTGCCGTCTTTGGCTTTTTCTTCCACATCGTGGAAAGCATCAAACATCAGCAGCGTGTGCTTGAGTTCTTCGGCCGCGGCAGTACCCAGTTCAGCATCATCCAGCAGCTGCACCAGTGTGGTGATGTTGTAACCGCCCAGCATTGTTCCGAGCAGCTTAACCGCGTGCTTCTTGTCAATCAGAGGAGATTTCGCCTCACCTTTGGCGATCGCGGACAGAAAACCAGCTTTGACATACGCGGCCTCGTCAACACCAGCAGGTACCCGGTTGGAAATCAAATCAAGAACTGTCTGCTCTTCGCCGGCAGGCGGGTTTTTGAGCAGATCAATGAGTTCGGCAACCTGCGCTGCGTCCAGTGGTTTGGCGACGATGCCAAGCTCAGCCCGTTCGGCCACGTGTTTACGATAGGCTTCTAACACAGTAATCCCCTTCAGAAGAAATAGTGAATCAAGTCGGAATTCAAAAAGGCAAGCGTTGAAAAATGGCCTTCGATTCTAGTGTAGAATGCTGAAAATTTCCAGTTCGGAGGCTAACTGCCGCAGCTGGATCCAGTAGTTTATGGACTTTTATGATGAACCCGGCGAGTGTTAAAACCCCTTGTATAGGAATTTGCTCTACTACCTCGGTTGGAGACAGCATTTGTCGGGGTTGCAAACGTTTTGCAGCAGAAGTGATTGAATGGAATCTGTACAGCGATTCGCAGAAAGCTGCTGTTCTGATGCGACTGTCCCGCCTTGTGGAGCCTCTGATGGAGGAGCGCTTTATTATCCGTTCTCCCCGAGACCTTGCTTCAGGTTTAAAACGTCTCGCAGTGCCGTATAACGAAGAGCTACCGCCTGCCATCTGGTTGCACAATTTATTGAAAAAACGCCACCGGGCATTGACTGAACTCGATTCGTTTGGCGTTCAGGTGCGCCCGCTCTGGCAGCAGCTAAGTCTGGCTGAACTGGCTGAAGATGTTGATCGACAATTGTTGGTATTAAGTCAGGCACACCTGGATCGGTACTTTCCCGATATGTCGGCCTATGATGGCAGGCGATCAGCTGTTAATGAGCAGGGTGGGGGAAGTGTCTGAGTTCATAGCCTTCGGCACTGAACTCCAGTAACCAGGCTTTTTGATCCCAGCTGCCAAGCACAATACGCACCGCTTCAAGTTTGTCATTGATAGGATTCTGCAGGCGGATGGTGTGAATGCCCGGTCTGTGGGTGTGTCCATGAATCATCAGATTAACTTTTTGATCTTCCAGCAGATTGAGTACTTCCTGGTGCGTAACATCCATAATATCCGATGCTTTGTGGCTGTTCTCGGCCATGCTGCGCTGGCGCAACTGCTGGGCAATCATGTGTCGCTCCAGCAGGGGGCGCGCCAGGAAAGCCTGCTGCCACGACGGTTCGCGTACCTGCTTTCGGTAATTGATATACGCGGTGTCGCGAGTACACAGACTGTCACCGTGTAGCAGCAAGACGGATTGTCCGTAACAATCGACAATCGCAGGATCGGGCAGCAGAACACCGCCGCAGCGCGATGCAAAGTCAGCGCCGATTAAAAAGTCGCGGTTGCCGTGCATCAGATAGATGCGGGTTCCCTGATAGCTCAGCTCTTTTAACGTGGCAGCGACGATATCCGCTGCATCATTGATGTCATCATCACCAACCCATGCTTCAAACAGATCACCCAGAATATACAGCGCATCTGCACCTTGTGCCCTTTGCTCCAGAAGCTGCAACAGGCTTCGCATGATTGAGCTTCTGGCGGACTCGATGTGAAGATCGGAGATAAATAGGGTTTTGTTGTTATTTTTCGTTTGCGACATGGTTCTCCGGCGTCGGTCAGTCACTCATCCTTGGCAGGGGAGGTTTCCGTCACTGTTGTTGAATTGATGATAACTTCATCAATCGGTACATCCTGGTGACCAGCGACATATCCGGTTTTACATTGCTTGATGCGATCAACAACGTCCATGCCTTCAGTGACTTTGCCAAACACAGCGTAGCCCCAGCCCTGACTGGTTTTACTTTTGTGGTTAAGGAAGGCGTTGTCGGCGACGTTAATAAAAAACTGCGCACTGGCTGAATGCGGATCAGACGTGCGTGCCATGGCAAGCGTGCCAATTGCATTCTGCAGGCCGTTATCAGCTTCATTCTGGATGGGTTTGCCAGCTGTTTTCTGCTGCATGCCTGACTTGAAACCACCGCCCTGAACCATAAAGTTATCGATGACGCGGTGGAAAATGGTGCCGTCATAGTACCCACTTTTGGCATAGGCCAGAAAGTTGGCAGCACTTATCGGCGCTTTTTCGAAATCCAGTTCAATATGTATGTCGCCGTAATTAGTCTTGAAAACAATCATTTCTACTGTCCTGCTGTGCAAATGCCTGCGTATCGGGCGGGGAAACCAGTCACTGCCGCCTCTTATTGCCGACGGCCAAGTGTGGTTATAATAATGACTTTACTCCTCATGAGAAAGCAGATTCGCCACCATGAATGACTCCAGCAACGCTGACCACACACTGCCGTCCCATTTTATTCGCCATCTGATCGAGCATGATCTGGCATCGGGCAAGCATGGCGGTCGGGTGCAAACCCGTTTTCCACCTGAGCCTAATGGGTTTCTGCATATAGGACATGCCAAGTCAATCTGCCTGAATTTCGGGCTGGCCGAGCAATACCATGGCGCCTGCAATATGCGCTTTGACGATACCAATCCTGAAAAAGAGAGTCAGGAGTTTATTGATGCCATACAGGCTGATGTTAACTGGCTGGGTTTCAAGTGGCACGGTGAGGTGCGTTATACCTCCGCTTATTTTCAGCAATTATTTGATTTTGCCCTGCAGTTGATTCGCGCTGGCAAGGCGTATGTGTGCAGCCTGACACCTGAGCAGGCCCGCGAATACCGGGGTAGTCTCACAGAGCCTGGCCGCAACAGTCCCGATCGGGAGCGTAGTTTCGAAGACAACCTCGAGCTGTTCCTGCGTATGCAAAAGGGCGAATTTGCAGACGGCCAGTACAGTTTGCGTGCAAAGATTGACATGTCTTCGCCCAATATCAATATGCGCGACCCGATCATCTACCGGATTCGTAACGTAGAGCACCATCAGACAGGTGACTACTGGAAAGTGTATCCCATGTATGACTATGCTCATTGCATCTCCGATGCGCTTGAGCATGTCACACACTCATTGTGCACGCTGGAGTTTGAAGATCACCGACCCCTGTATGACTGGTTGTTGCATAATCTGTCCCTTGATTCACTTAGAAATGCATGTCTTGAACTTGGAAATCTGCCAGAGGATCTGCGCTATGTTCTGCCAGAACAGACTGAATTTGCGCGACTGAACATCAATTACAACGTGATGAGCAAGCGCAAACTCAAGGAACTGGTAGAGCTGGGGCTGGTGAGCGGCTGGGATGATCCGCGTATGCCTACCTTGTCGGGTTTGCGCCGACGCGGTTTTACGCCAGCATCAATTCGTCGCTTCTGCGAGATTATCGGTATGAGTCGCAGTGAAAGTATTGTGGATATCGGCATGCTGGAACACTGTATTCGTGAAGATCTGGATGAGAATTCAGCGCGGGCAATGTGTGTGTTACGCCCATTGAAGGTCACGCTGATCAATTTCACTGATCAACAGGCGCAAACCCTGCACTTGCCGCGGCATCCGAAAAAGGACATCGGTGAGCGGCAGATGACCTTTGGTCGCACTTTGTTTATCGATCAGACAGACTTTGATGAAACCCCGCCGCCAGGCTACAAGCGCTTGAGCCCGGGTGAGGAAGTCCGCCTCAGAGGCGCCTATGTGATCAAGTGCGAAGATGTGGTCCGCAATAGCGAAGGCAAGGTGGTCGAGTTGCTTTGCTCACTGGATCCGTCAACACTGGGTCAGAATCCGCAAGGGCGCAAAGTCAAGGGTGTTATCCACTGGGTTCCGGAGCAGGGTGCGCTGCGCGCTGAAGTCAGAATATATGACAGACTGTTCAATAATTCCAATCCGGATGACAAACTTTTCGGTGACTTCAAAAACAGTTTAAACGCTGATTCCCTGCAAATATTGACAGATTGCCTGGTTGAGCCTTCACTGGAATCTGCGGTTGCAGAAGAAAGTTTTCAGTTTGAACGGGAAGGGTATTTTTGTGTGGATCGGTATGACTCTCGCACCAACGCGCTGGTGTTCAACCGTACAGTAAGCCTTCGTGACTCATGGACAAAAACCAACGCATGAATACCAGCGCTTTAAAAATACACAATTCATTGACCCGGCAGAAGGAAACATTTGTTTCCATAGACCCCGGGAAAGTCCGCATGTATGTGTGCGGACTGACCACCTATGACTACAGTCATATCGGCCATGCCCGTATGTTTGTTGCCTTTGATGTGGTAGTGCGCTACCTGCGATTTATCGGTTATCAGGTCACCTATGTTCGCAACATTACAGATATCGATGACAAGATTCTGCGACGAGCGTCAGAGACGGGCGAATACTTTGAGGACCTGACGGCGCGTTTTATCAAAGCAACCCGGGAAGATGAAGAAGCTTTGTTTGTATTACAGCCCGACAGCGAACCGAGGGCAACTGCACACATTTCCGAAATCATTGCGATGATTGAAAAGCTGATCTCCGGGGATTTTGCTTATCGTGCTGATAATGGCGACGTGTATTACGCGGTCCGGCAGTTTGAGCACTACGGCAAACTGTCCAATACCAATCTGGACGAATTGCTGGCTGGCGCCCGTATCGAAATTGGTGAGCTGAAGCGCGATCCGCGCGATTTTGCGCTCTGGAAAGCCGCCAGCGATGAAGAAGTAGGCTGGGATTCACCCTGGGGCTACGGCCGACCGGGCTGGCACATTGAGTGTTCTGCGATGTCTACCTGCTGCCTTGGGGATTCGTTTGATATTCACGGTGGTGGCTCGGATCTGATGTTTCCCCATCACGAGAACGAAATCGCCCAGACTGAGGCTGCGACCGGCAAAACCTTTGCGCGTTACTGGATGCACAATGGTCCGGTGCGCGTGGACAACGAAAAAATGTCCAAGTCATTGGGCAATTTCTTTACTGTCAGAGAAGTGCTGGCAAAGTATCCGGCCGAAGTCGTGCGTTATCTGCTGGTGGCCAGTCATTACCGCAGTCCGATCAATTACTCCGATCAGGGGTTGGATCAAGCGGCTTCTGCACTGGAGCGTCTGTATCTGGCCGTGCGCGGCACAGCAGCCAATACCGCTAAAGAGCTGGTGAATAGTCGGTATGAGCGTGCTTTCAGGCAAGCGATGGACGATGACTTTAATTCCGCTGAGGCCATCGGCGTGTTATTCGATCTCGCCAGGGATCTGAATAAAGCCAAAGAAGCGGATCACGAGCAGGCCGGTCAGCTTGCACGATTGTTATTGAAGCTGGCCGGTGTGCTAGGCATTTTGCAAGGCGATGCTGATGTGTTTTTGAAAAGAGGTGTGCATCAGGTTGATGCAACACTGGTTGACTCTTTGATCGCACAACGAAAACAGGCGCGTTTAGACAAGAATTGGGCCTTGGCCGACCAGATTCGCGATCAGCTCAATGGCATGAAGGTTGTGATAGAGGATGGTGTCGACGGCAGTCAGTGGCGCATAGAACGCTGAAACAGGGCGCTGCAGTCTCTGCTGAAATGTGCTTCTTATGACATGCCAGACATTGACGCAGTTGCCGTGCATGAGTATTATGCCGTCCTCGCGATTAAGACGTCATTAATCACGGCGAATTCGGGGTATAGCGCAGTCTGGTAGCGCGCCTGCTTTGGGTGCAGGATGTCGGGAGTTCGAATCTCTCTACCCCGACCAATTCGTTGGTCTGGTCGTGCAGTAGTAAAACAGCAACAGGTTAATGGTGGTCGTAGCTCAGTTGGTAGAGTCCCGGACTGTGACTCCGGTTGTCGTGGGTTCGAGCCCCATCGGCCACCCCATTTCAAGGCTGGTCAGTGCAGGGTGCTGCGCCCGTAGCTCAATCGGATAGAGCACCGGCCTTCTAAGCCGGGGGTTGCAGGTTCGATTCCTGCCGGGCGCGCCAATAATCCTTATAAATCAATATTTTGCATTCTGAATAAATTTGGCGAGCCGAGAAAAATATTAATCTCGGGCGCCATGTGGCCATTATGTGGCCATTATTTGTTAGACAGACACTCCCTTGAGCGACTCCGTTAAATTGCAGCCAAATCTGCGCTCCATAACAGGTTGCAACCTCGCTTGCTGAGTTGCATCCAAATCTGACCTACTAATTGCATTTGACTTTAATCCCCCTTGGCACGTTGAATCATATGGCACCTGCCGCTTTTGCAAAAAGGGCTAAATAAAGCAAATGCCTCATCAGGCTAATGGTACTAATTCTGGGGTAAGGTCATCTTGTCGCAACCAATTTGGTTATAGAACGGCTAAACACACTAAGGCAACTTGACAAACTTTCAGTATATGATATCCGTACAGACTACTTTGAAAAGTGTATTTACGCTCAGGCGGAAATATTGCTACGAGTAACACTTTGAAAGCTAGTCAGATGTCCACAATAGCAAGTGTGTAAAGATGTAAAAATTAAATACACCAACCCCTTTTTCTTTACACAGCTTTACAATAAAAAGATTTTGTCAAAAGGCCTAGCCTCCTTCGGACTACAAAAAAAGCAATTGCTAAAGATACTATTAAGGATGAGGTTAATGTTCAAAATGCAATCACAAGTCAGCTCAATCGCAAGATATCTCGAGATCCCAAAAAAA
>JBFZEG010000084.1:0-3325 GCA_041306975.1 Gammaproteobacteria bacterium
ACCATGGTGTACCAGCAACACACTCTCAGGTGCTGCGGCATCACCGCGATAGCCGACACACTGCCCGGGGTCTGACAACCCGGCGCTTGTTCCGTTGTCCAGTCCGACCTGAAGTTTGCCCGCGAGGATGCGGTAAGCGTGAGCCTGAGCATGTGAAGCCCCGTGACTCAGGGGAAAAAACTCATCCAGAAAGGCTCGCCCATAGGCAATCACCTTGCTGCCCCGGCGCGGGTCATACCCGGGCTGGCGAGTGAGCCCCGCGTCATCAACAATGACATCGGTTCCATAAAGCGCATCATACAAACTGCCCCAACGCGCATTAGCGGCATTCAACGCATAACGGGCGTTCATCACCGGCACCACCAGTTGTGGACCCGCGAGCGTTGCTATCTCGGGGTCAACGTTATCTGTGGTGATTGTAAAGTCCGCCGGCTCTGCCTGCAGATAACCAATTTGCTGCAAAAACGTTGTGTACGCAGCGCCGTCCTCAGGCTGCCCGTGGCGGTGTTGGTGCCAGTCATCTATCTGCTGCTGCAAGCGTTCGCGCTCTTGTAACAGTGCACGGTTGACCGGAGCCAGATCGCTGATCAGTGTTTGCAAGCCAGACCAGAAATCCGCTGCGCACACGCCGCTGCCGGGCAGCAGTTCGTTCTCTACAAACTGATAAAACACATCGGCGACGCGTAGTTTGCCAACCTGTCGGTAACGGGCATCTGTTGTTGGTTGAGGTGATGTCATAAAAGTTCCTGCTTAACTGTGATTCCCAAAAGCGTATACCACACCTGGTATTGACTGTGCTCAACAAACACCTCTCGCAGGCGCTGTAAGATGCTCTTAACGATGAGATCAACACCGCCCGGCGCGACGACATCCGACACCGGACAGATAACTGAGAGGATTACATGTCAAACACTACAGCCATCAACATCAAAACCATCACGGACACACTGAATTCACTGCACAGTGAACTGGAAAACCGCATTCACGGCATTCAGGCTGATCTGAGCTGCGGGCGCAGTCAAGACTCGCAGGAACAGGCTCAGGAAACTGAAAATGATGAGGTGCTTCACGCGCTGGCCGCCGATGCGCGTCATGAAATGACCGAGATCGCTAACGCGCTGTCACGCATCCGCAACGGCACCTATGGGGTTTGCGCTGGCTGTGGCATTGCCATCCATCCAGACCGCCTCGCGGCTTACCCGATGGCGGTGCGTTGCATGGAATGCGCCAACACCTGAGAGCGGCTCAGCCGGGGTGCTTTGTGCCCGTGATGCCGTGTGTCACTTCAACGCATCCTGAATCCTGCGCAGCAACTCCTGATCACTGAAGCTGTCACCCAAGGTCATGCCAAAACGCACAACCACTAGATTTTGCGAGGGCACAACATATAGACGCTGACGCCCCAGGCCGGCTGCAAAAAATACGTCTACCGGTTGCTGCGGCAGAATGCGCCCTGACTCTGGCCGGGCATCGGCGGGGACAACATCGGTCGCCGGCTGATACGAGCCGTTGATAGCGTTATTGCGCCACCAGCTGACGCCATAACCTTCAAAGGCCGGATTACTGATACCGTTGACCAGCGCCAGTGTCGCCGGGTCCAGCAACTGACGTCCCTTCCAGTGACCGCCACTGGCAATCATCAATCCGAAATTCAACCAGCTGCGGGCATCGAGATAAGCTCCCCCAGCAAGCTGCGGCTTACCCTTACTGTCGCGAATCCATCTGTCCAGATGTTCCCGCGGCATGCCCAGCGTTTTAAGTAGATTGTCGTACAGATACTGCACCGGGTCGCGTCCGGTTTTGCGCTCAAACAGCGCCGCCAGCACATAAAAATTCACTGAACCATAAATGAATCCGCTACCGGCCGGGAACACCTGCGTGGATTGATTGATTGCAAGGTCGTAGATATCCAGTTGCGGAACACGAAACACGTTATAACTTTCCGCGTCCTTGAGACCGCTGCTCAGGTTCAACAGATGCCTGATGCTGATCGCTTCGCGTCCCGGATTGCCACGCCATTCCGTGATGGTCTGCGACACCTGCTCATCCAGGGTCCAGATACCTTCCTGTACCCCCAAGGCAAACAGGGCGAGACTGAAACTTTTTGTACCAGAGGCCAGCAGATGTGGATCGGCCGCGGCAAATGGCGCCACGTAATCCTCATAGACGATATGTCCGTTTTTGGCGACCACCAGCGCATCGCCATCAAAAATGCGCGAGTATGAGGCTGCTGATGCAAAACGCTCGGCGGGAATCTCACGTGTCAGCAGCGCGCTGTTCAACTGCAAGCGCATAGGCTCGCCGGGCAACGCCTTCATCTGCAGGAAATAGCGGCCATTGGTTTGTGCGTCGACCTGGGTTACCTCGATCTTGTCGAGATAGGTGTCGCCTTCAAAATGACCACTGCAAGCTCGAGTGTCGGTGGTCGGGCGCACCGTTGCCGCCGTCAGACCAAACTGCAGCTGTTCGTTGATCAGTTGCAGGGTGACATCATAGTTGCCATCAAGCACCGCACGTTCACGTGGCGCACCGGCAAACAACGCCACACAACTGTTCAACAGCCCGGTGCGACCATCAAATGCAGCCATGTTGTTGCCAGCGGATTGCGCGGCGGTCGTGGACGTCAGTAATAATCCCGCCACTGCAGCCATACCCGCCATTTGTGAACTGAGCTTCACCAGCGCTACTCCTTTAGACGTTCCAGAAAATACGCATAGATCAATGCATCCAGCTGGGCGCGCTGCGCGTTGTTGGCAGCGCCGGCATGTCCGCCTTCGGTGTTCTCGTAGTACAAAACATCATGCCCCTGATCCAACATCTTCGCGACCATTTTGCGCGCATGACCGGGGTGTACACGATCATCGCGGGTGGAGGTGGTAAAAAATATTTGTGGATAAGATACGTCGGCATGCACGTTGTGATACGGCGAATAACTGCGGATATACGTCCACATATCCTCCTGATCGGGATCACCGTATTCCCCCATCCAGCTGGCCCCGGCAAGTAACTTGCTGTAGCGCTGCATATCCAGCAACGGCACCTGACTGATCACGGCATTGTAGAGATCAGGGCGACGGGTGACGGCCGCGCCCACCAACAGACCACCGTTGCTGCCGCCACGAATGCCAAGATGCCGGGATGAGGTGATATTGCGGGCAATCAGATCTTCTGCCACCGCCTCAAAATCCTCATAGACTTTGTGACGATTTTTCAGCAGCCCGGCCTGATGCCAGCGCGGCCCGAACTCGCCACCGCCACGAATATTGGCCAGCACATACACACCCCCCTGCTCCAGCCAGTTGCGACCGATAATCGCCGAATACGA
>JBFZEG010000100.1:0-6930 GCA_041306975.1 Gammaproteobacteria bacterium
GTACAGACCTGAGCCGGATTTTTTGCCTAGTTTGCCGGCGCTGACCAGCGTCTGGATAAATTTCTTCTCTGCCATCCCCGCGGCAACGTCATGCTGATCAGATTGCAGAACGCCTGTCACCATCAGACAGACATCCAGACCCACCGTGTCAGCCAGTTCTACTGGACCCATGGGCATGCCAAACGCCTCTGCGGCTGCGTCCAGTGCTTCTGCGGGAATTCCCTCACCATGCAGTTTTAACGCCGTCATCATGTAGGGGGCAAGTACACGGTTGACCAGAAATCCCGGGCTGCTTTTAACGGGTAAGGGAAAACGGCCGATCTGCTGACAAAAGGCCGCACCTTTGCGTCGCTCTGCGTTGTCAGTGTCAGCGCTGTAAACAACTTCCACCAATGGCATTTGCGGCACCGGATTAAAAAAATGCAGACCAATCAAACGTGCCGGGTTGCTCAGCACCGATGCCAGTGTTTCCAGCGGAATGGCTGAGGTATTGGTGGCGAGGATGGCGCCGGCTTTCATGCGCGGTTCAAGATCACGGAACAGTGCCTGTTTGGCGTCCACATTCTCGTAAATGGCTTCGATAACAACGTCAGCGCGGGGCACGTATCGCGCGTCGGGATCGGGGCGCAGACGCTCCAGCGCAGCCTTCACTTTGGCGGGGTCGCGCAATTTCTTTTTGAAGAGGATTTCAGCACGTTTGAGTGCCGGGGTAATGAACTTCATCTCGCGATCCTGCAGGCTGACATCCAGTCCGCGCAAGACACACCATGCCGCGATGTCACCGCCCATCACGCCTGCGCCAATCACGTGCACATGACGTGCTCTGAAATCACTGCTTTTGCCCTCGGATTTCAGCCTGTCCATCAGATGGAAAACCCTGCGCAGACTTTCCGCCGTAGATGACACCATCAACCTGCCAACGGCGCGGGCTTCTTCCTGCATCATTTTTGCGGTGCTGCCGCCGAATTTTTCCCAGGTATCAATCAGGCTGTAAGGTGCAGGATAGTGCTCGGCCCGCGCTTTGCGTTGAGTCTGTTTGCGCATCTGTCCGGCCAGGAGTTTGCGCGCGGGCAGGGTATTGCTCAGGCGGCCAACGATGCCGGGTCCGCGGCTTTTTTTGCCGCTGAGCACCGCTTTACGCGCAGCCCACACCAGTTCTTCATGACGTCCGATGACCTGATCAACCAAGCCCAAGGCTTTGGCGGGTCGCGCTTTGAGTTGGCGCGCGGTCAGCATCAGTTCCATTGCCTTCAGGCCGCCCATCACCTTAACCGAGCGGGCGGAGCCCCCAAAGCCCGGGAAAATGCCCAGTTGAATTTCCGGGAAACCCAGGCGTGTTTCAGGGACATCCTTGGCAATACGGTAATTGCATGCCAGCGCCATCTCAAGTCCGCCACCCAGGCAATAGCCCTCAATCGCCGCCACGGTGATGCAGTCAAGTTTTTCAAGACGATTGAACATTTCATGAACGCGGTTGATTTCTGTGGTAACCGCTTCCGCGGAGGTGAAACCATCAAATTCGCGGACATCGGCGCCGAAGACAAAACCCGTGCTCTTGCCTGACATCAGCACCAGACCTCGCGGAGCCTCGCGCTCAACCAGACTGATCAGTTGGTCAAATTCTTCCAGTACTTCGCGGGACAGTGCATTAACACGCTCACCCGCGCGATCCAGGCGGGCGTAGAGGATGTTGTCGCGATCGTGGGTGAGTCGCCAATGCCTGAAATGCTGATCAGGATACTGCGCCCGATCAGGCACGTGTGAAGGGGTGGAAGATACGCTCATAAAAACCTCTGTACTCAGGCTGAATGCATTCATTTTGCCTGAGCAGACAGGGTTTTACAAAGGCAGGGATTTACAAAGACAGGCACCAACCAAGCCCGGTCTCAGCGGCAGTTACCAGCCGTATGCGTGGCGCATGACGTGATAGATGTAGTGTTGCTCGTGCGTGCTGTGAAACAGATGCGACCAGGGGCCCCGTGCATAAATGCCGACATCTTCGCCGGCATGGCCTTCCGACTGCAGCGGCACTAACGCTTCCTGATGGAAGTCAGGGTGCGTAGGATCAACATCAGTCAGGTCGTGGCGGCCTGGGGCGGCGGGCAGCGTGTAGCGTACGTCACCACCAACATCGTCGGCAAAGCCCGGGCCATCCCGGTAACCCAGTGTTGTGTAAGGCATATTGTCGAGCGCAAGACTGTGCTGTTCGTTGGCGTGCCCATGGTCGTCATTGGTGACAGCGGCGCCCAATATAGGGTTGCCACGCGTGGAGTAACCACCGATTGTCAGGGAATGGCTGTGATCAGCGGTGACAATAATCAACGTGTCCTGTTCGCTGGTCAGTGCCATTGCCGCTTCTACGGCATCGGACAACTCCTGAGTGTCATACAGCGCACGGAATGCATTGCCGGCATGGTGTGCGTGGTCGATGCGTCCCGCTTCTACCATCAGGAAAAAGCCCTTGTCACCGGACTGCGCCTGCAGCAGTTTGATGGCGGTTTCTGTCATCGATGGCAGATCGGGCTGTGATGTGTTGTCATCGGTACGGTCGTAGGCGTAATTCATTTGTGAACGGCTGAACAGTCCCAGCAAATGGCGGGTATTGTTTACATCAACCGCAGCCAACTGTTGCTTGTTCCAGACAAAGGCGCTGTTGTCATAGCGATCTGTCCACTCCAGCGTCAGGTCTCTTTCATCGGTTCGCAGGCCTTCGCGTCCGGTCACTGGGTCATTTTTGCTGTTGGGCAAAAACTGCTCGATGCCGCCGCCCAGCGCAACGTTGATGCCACTGCCGTAAGAAAATTCAATCAGTTGCTGTGCAATATCCTTGCAGCCGTGTTGTACGGCTTCTTCTGGCAGCGCAGAGTTGTTCTCCCAATCGCGCTCAGGGGTGTGCGCATAAGTGGCCGCCGGGGTGGCATGCGTAATGCGGGTAGTGGTCACAAATCCGGTCGCCAGTCCACGCTCGGCAGCCTGTTGCATCAGACTGGGCACTTCAGTGCCTAACGAGGACTGACAATTTGCGCGGTCGGCGATCTGGTTGACACCAATCACGCCGGCGCGGGTTTTGATACCCGCCATCATCGCGGTTGCTGTTCCCGCGGAGTCAGATGTCTGCTGATTGGTATTGTACGTTTTGGACAACGCCACCGCCGGAAAGCGCTCAAACGACAGCGAGTTCTCTTCGCCGGCACTGCCTTGCATCTGGCCAGCAAAAATTCTGGCAGCAGTGACTGTTGAAATACCCATGCCGTCACCCACAAACAGAATAATGTTTTTAGCTGGACTGGTGTTTTGAGTGCGCTGCAGTGCGCGTTCAAGCTCAGCCTGACCGGATTCAAACCAGGATTCCGGTGTTTCGCTCGCCGGTGCTGGAAAAAAGGTCTGTGCCTGCGCGCCACTGGTCATCGTCGCGGCCAGCATCATCCATGCGAGTGAGTGCCTGTACTTGAGATTTCCACGCTCAGCGACGTGAGTTGTGTTGGCTGCAGATTTCATAAAAATGCCTTTTTTCATAATGGACAATAACTTGGAGGTCAATTTAGGGCTTATCAACCTGTTGTACTGCGATATGGCGACAGTTGAATATTGTAAAAATGAATCAATTCAGTAATATGTCGTCTCTCGCTAGGTGACAGGATATAACACAAATTTTTAACCCTGTGGTGACAGACCCGGCATGATGACGATTGCTGTCGTCTACTTATAACCTGATCAGCGTATTATCACGCTGATCGGTCAACTATCCAGATTTTTTTTTACCAGAGGATTGCCCATGTTTGCAGCCATTATGAGGTTTATGCGGGATAACAATGTCCTGCCGCGTATCTCTGATACCGAGCGACAGGCGCTGGAAGCGGGCACGGTATGGATCGACGGTCAGATTTTTTCAGGCAACCCGGATTTTGCCAAAATGCTGGCAGAACCCTACAACCAGCATTCCGCAGAGGAACAGGCCTTTCTGGATGGTCCGACTGAGGACGTTTGCCGGATGATTGATCGTTACCAGATTGGCATTACCCGCAAAGTGCCCGATGCGGTGCTTGATGCCATCAAACAGCAGGGATTTATGGGTTTGTTGATACCCAAACAGTATGGCGGCAAAGAGTTTTCCACGCTGGCCATCTCATCCATTATGGCCAAGATCAATCCGTACTGCCCTACCGCTGGCACCTTTGTGGTGATCCCCAACTCGCTGGGTGCAGCAGAACTGTTGAAGCATTACGGAACAGACGAACAGAAAAATGCCTATCTTCCCAAGCTGGCCAGCGGCGAGTACGTGCCGTGTTTTGGTCTGACGGAATTGACGGCCGGTTCGGATGCCGCTTCAATTAAAGCCGAAGGCGTCGTGTTTCGCGATGAGCAGGGCGAGACCAAAATCCGCCTTAATTTCCGCAAGCGATACATTACGCTGGCGCCGGCTGCCAACCTGATTTCACTGGCGTTCCAGATGCACGATCCAGAGAATGTGCTGGGCAAAGGTGAGTACCCCGGCATTACGGTGATCATGCTGCACAAAGGCACGCCCGGTCTGCATAACGGCGATCACCATCTGCCGATTGGTCTGAGCTTCTACAACGGTCCTATCATTGGTGACAATGTGATTGCGTCGCCTGAGCAGATTATCGGCGGCCCGAATTATGCCGGTCAGGGCTGGCGCATGCTGATGGAGCAGTTGGCGGGCGGGCGCGCGGTGTCCTTGCCGGCGGGCGCTATCGGCGGCATGAAACTCATCGCCGCTGCTACCGGTGCGTACTCGGTGATACGCCATCAGTTTGGCATTCCAATCGGGTTGATGGAGGGCGTGCAGGAAAAAATCGCCCGTATTGCGGCCTTCACCTACATGTTTGAAGGTGCGCGGGTTTACTCTTGTTCAGCGCTGGACAATGGCGAACAGCCGCCGGTGATCTCGGCGCTGCTGAAGTCCAGCAGCACGGAGTACACACAAAAGGCCATCGTCGATGGCATGGATGTATTTTCAGGTTCCGGCGTGATGCAAGGACCGAACAATATTCTGGGCGGCGGCTACAGCAGTGCTCCGGTCAGCATCACCGTCGAAGGTGCCAACATCATGACGCGCACGCTGATTACCTTTGGTCAGGGCGCAACCCGTTGCCATCCTTATGCACTGCCGTTGGTCAAAGCGGTTGAAAACAATGATGCAGCCGCGTTCCGCAAAAACCTGCTGGGCTGGATATGGCACACCACCAGTAATTATTTTCGCGCCAAAGTGCGCGGACTGACACGCGGCTTCAGTGCAGGTAGTCCCGAATCTGGCGCCGTTGCCACCTACTATCGTCGACTGGCCTGGGCATCGTCACGTTATGCATTGCTGGCGGATCTGGCACTGTACCTGATCGGCAGCAAGCTCAAAGCCAAAGGCAGTCTGGGCGGCCGTTTTGCGGACGCACTGACCTATCAGGTGCTGGCCTTGTCGGCGCTGCGCCGGTTCAAGGCGGAAGGAAGCCGAGCAGAGGATCTGCCCGTGCTTGCTTACAGTTGTGAATATGCCTTGGCTAAAATTCAGGACGCCTTTGAAGGCATCCATGCCAATTTTGACGTGCCGTTTGTTGGCTGGTGGCTGAGAGGTCCGGCATCTGTGTTCCTGCGCTTGAACCCACTGTCTCGCGGGCCTTCCGATAGACTAATTCCCAAGGTTGCCGGTTCCTTGCAATTGATGAATGAGCAGTACAAACGCATGACTGACGGTATCGCGCCGGTGGACGAGAATGGCCCGGGCATGGGGCGGCTGATGAAAGCATTCCGCCTGCATACCGAGGTCGAGCCGATCAAGAAGAAGATAGCCAAAGCGCAACGGGCACGTGAGCTGCCCCGGGGCATGGCCTATGATCTGGTTGATCTGGCGCTGAGCTCCAAAGTGATCACTCAGACCGAGGCAGCACAGCTGAAAGAAGCCAACGCGGCAGCGATGGCCGCGATTGAAGTTGATGTCTTTAAACCGGAGGATTATTTTCTCAATGTCAGCAGTTGATGGTACCGGTGTTGTGTGACTTCCGGCTAATTGCAGTGACTTTGATTGACGCGTTTAGACCTGCATGGTACTAACGCATTACAACAACATAACAACAACCAACGAAGTGACGTCATGAACTCATCCATTGTTTTACGCAACACCACACGCCGTTCCGCGCCATTCTGGTCAGCCGCTGTTCTGTCTGCCGGATTGTTGTCCGCTTCTGCGGTCATGGCTGCCGATGCGCCGGCGGTTACTGAGCCCGCTAGCTGGCCGGTAACCAGTTGGGGCGTGCCTGATGTGCAAGGTATCTTTGATTATTCCTCCCGCACCGGGGTTGAACGGCAGCCACAGTTTGAAGGCCGTCTGACTATCAGTCAGGAAGAGGCTGAGCGACTGGTACCAAGCCTGCAACAATACACCGATGCCCTTGAGGAGCGCGGCGCTGAAGCCCCTGGCCCGCACAATGTCGGCGGCTACAACGCGTTCTGGATCAATCCGGGTGACTGGCTGGCGGTGATCGATGGCGAGCTGCGAACCTCGTTTGTCATCGAGCCGGAAGACGGCCGTATCCCCTGGAAAGACGGTGGACGTGACGTGCGTGCCGCCCAACGCGCAGCCATGTCTTACGCGCATCTGGATGAAAATGACGGCCCGGAAGGGCGCTCCCTGGCGGAACGTTGCCTGATCAGTTTTGCATCCATTGTTCCGAGTCTGCCGTCGCTGTACAACAACACCATCCAGATTGTGCAGAGCCCCACGCATGTGATGATTCTGGCGGAAATGGCGCACGATGCGCGCATCGTCAAGATTGGTGGCAAACATAATGCCGCCGGCATCCGGCAGTGGCACGGGGACTCTATCGGCTGGTACGAGGGCAATACGCTGGTTGTCGAAACCATAAACTTCCATCCCGAGCAGGTGGCCCGCGCTGGCGGTTACACATCAACCAATGC
>JBFZEG010000113.1:0-62023 GCA_041306975.1 Gammaproteobacteria bacterium
GCATGCCCAGTGACAGGGCGATTTCAAGTATGCCAAAGGCGATAAAAATCGGATTGGAACGCATCAGCCCCAGCCCCAGCAAACCCGCACCACAGGCCAGCAGTGCGCCCTGTAACAGCAATTGCAAGGGATGGCGTAAGGGTTGGCGATTCTCTCTATGGTTGACTGTCAGCCAGCCGTGGCGGGTGGAGGCAAGCACCAGCAGGCTGAGTGAGAACAAAAACATTGCCGTATTGCGGGTGCCGGTGACGCTGCGATCCGGATGCAGTGCTTCCGGCATCAACAAATCCATGGAACTCATCAGCAGACCCGACAGTCCAATCATGTACATGAGCATCGCAAAGTAGCGCCCGATGCGCTTGTGGATCGGTGAGCCTTTGCGCGCAAACATCGGTATCCAGAACAATAAAAGGGCGGCAAAACCACCGGCAATATGCACATAAATGGCAATCTGATGAATAAGTAGCATCAGGGGCTCCTGTTGTAATCTGATCCTTGTCGTTATCCTGACAGAGCCTCCAGTGACTGCCCAGTGACTAACGTCATGATAAGGTTCGGTTACTAAAGGCCTATACGTCGTTGGCATCCGCCTGTGCCATAATCATTCAGACCAATAAAGGCACTCACCCCAAAGAGATCACTCGGCACATGAATAAAATCCGCGTCATGCTGGCAGAAGACCAGAATCTGGTTCGATTGGGTATCTGCAGTTTACTGGAGCTCAGTGAGCGTATTGATGTGGTCGGGCAGGTGGAGGACGGCAGCCAGGTGGTTGAGGCTATTCAAAAATACAGACCCGATGTGCTGTTGATGGATATTCGTATGCCAAAGATGACCGGCATCGATGCCTTGCATGCCATGCGCGCGGCCGGTTGTATGGTGCCCAGTATTATTCTGACCACCTTTGATGACAGCCAGCTGGTGCTGGAAGGTATGCAGGCTGGCGCCAAAGGTTACCTGTTAAAGGATGTCTCGCTTAACAGTCTGGTCGGCGCTATCGAGAGTGTGTTCGCCGGCGGTACTTTGGTGCAGCCTGCTATCACCGAGCGCATTCTCAAGGGCCTGTCGTCAATGGAGCCACGCTTTGACAATCTGGTTGCACCAGAGTCGCTCAGTGACAAAGAGGTCGAAGTGCTGCGCCTGATGGCGGGCGGTTTCAGTAATCGCGAAATTTCCCGCACCATCCATAAATCGGAAGGCACGGTTAAAAATCAGGTGTCGTCCATCCTTGAAAAGCTCGGCGTGCGCGATCGTACTCAAGCGGTATTAAGGGCCATTAATCTGGGATTGTTGTAAATATTCTTATAAGTAAATGATTTCCTGATTTATGTTCTGAGTGATCTGCCCGCCGCATGATGATCATGGGCGGGATACACAGTGAGGAATACTCATCCATCTCCATCATGTTTAAGAGGATGGTTTGCTCGATGGCGAGGCAACCCGTGGACATTCCCCGGACCGTAAGCCGGAAACGCAGTGGATATTGCTGCTGATAAAAGAGTTCAACCCGGTGGTGATTGTCTGAGTGCATGCGCCTTACGCGGTGCTGTTCCGCTGACCCGGCGTCACAATGGTGTTAAACCTCTGCAGTAGCGTCGGTTGTCAGGGATTTGAATGCCGCCAGCGCCAGCTCTCGTGAATGTTTTAAATCCACTACAGGTCTTGGATAGTTGCCATCCAGGTTTACGCCGGCTGCACGCAGCACCAGATCTGGCGCCATAAACGGCGCATGAATGTATTTGTCTGGTAGTTTTGCCAGTTCTGGCAGGTAGCGTCGTAAATACTCACCCTCTGCATCAAATTTCTCACTCTGAGTCACGGCATTAAACACCCTGAAGTAAGGCGCTGCGTCGGCACCGCATCCGGCAATCCACTGCCAGCTCGCTGAGTTGCTGGCAAGATCTGCATCCACTAGGCAATCCCAGAACCAGTCTTCACCGTCATGCCAATGCGTGAGCAGGTTCTTCACCAGAAAGGAGCCGGTGACCATGCGTACGCGGTTATGCATGTATCCGGTTTGCCAGAGCTCACGCATGCCGGCGTCGACCAGCGGTATGCCAGTTTCGCCGCGTTGCCATGCGGTTAACAAGGGTGGATTTTTCTGCCAGGGGAAGTGCTCGAAGCGCGTTTGAATGGCACGCCGTGGTAACGCAGTATTGTGGAACAACAGCCCGTATGAAAATTCCCGCCAACCCAGTTCCGATTGAAAACAATCCAGGTCGTTTTCAAATCCTGCACTCAGCCCCGCAGCGAGCGCTTCATGCCACACCTGTCGCGGTGATATCTCACCAAAGTGCAGATGCGGGGACAAACCGGAGACATTATCTCGGGCAGGAAAGTTGCGCCCTTCCTTGTATCCACGAATGCCATACTGCAGAAAGTGCATCAATCTGTGATTGGCGGCCTTTTCGCCAACCTTCCAGCGTGCCTGCAGGCCCACGTCCCATGGTGTGACCGGCAGCAACCTCAGCGCGCCGATGCCGTCATCTCCGGTCAGGCCTGCCAATGTTAACGGCGTGGCGCTGTGCCGGTCATCGCCGCCGATCAGCCGAACATCCAGCAGGTTCAGGTTTGAGGGGGCTGGCATCGGCTGTGCAGGTGGAGCCGCTTTCATGCAGCCACGACGGAAAAACGGCGTGAAAACCTTGTAAGGTGTCTGGTCGTCCTTAAGAACCTGCCACGGTTCCCACAAGAGTGAGCCGTTAAAACTGTGTGCCCCGGTACCCTGTTGCAGCAGTTGCTCCTTTATGCGTTTATCGCGCTGCACGCGCCAGGGTTCATAACACCGATTCCAGCAAACCTGGGTGGCATTGAGTTGCCTTGCTAATGCTGGAATCAGTGTCAGCGCATCACCCGTCAGCACCAGGAGTTTGCCGTCCAGTGACGCATTAAGCGCCGTCAGTGAGTGATGTAACCACCAACGGCTGGCGCCGCCCATGGCCCAGTCGCCGGCATTGATGTCATCCAGAATATAAACCGGAATCACTGAACCGGCGGCAGCGGCAGCCAGCAGCGCCGGATTGTCATTCAGTCGCAGATCCTGGCGAAACCAGACAATGCTGCACTGCGTATGACGGGTGTGGACAAAATCGGCTGTGGCGATAATAAAAACTCCGGGTGAGCTTGGGGGAAATAAAGGTGTACCATTCTACGCGCCCGGGCATATTAAAGATCAACCGCATATCAGCCAGCACTGTGATTCAAAAACAGGGGGATAAACAGTACCGTGAGCACCTCGACAACGGATAGTGACAACAAAAAAACCAGCGATCTTATCCCGGTCATCTCGCTGATATCGCCAAGGCATCAGGACAGCTGGATGTTTACCCGCAAGGGTGATGCGCGTGGGCACATCGATTCAGACCGACTGGATGAGTTATGGATTCACACCGGAACAGCCTGCAATCTGGCCTGCCCGTTCTGCCTTGAGGGATCAAAACCGGGTGACACACGCCTGCCAGCCATGTCACTGGAGATGTTAAAGCCATTCATCCACGAAGCCGTGGATATGGGCGTGAAGCAGTTTTCATTTACGGGTGGCGAACCCTTTGTGATCCGCGATTTTGCCAACATACTGGATTACGCCAGCCAGTTCCGGCCGTGTTTTGTGCTGACCAATGGCACCCGGGTATTGACGCAGCGCGCGCATCAGTTGCTGCCCTTGAAGAGCAATCCTTTTCCGGTCAGTTTCCGCATCAGTCTGGATTATCCCGACGCGGCCCGGCACGACATCGGGCGTGGTGAGGGTAGTTTTAAAGAGTCACTGGACAGTCTCAAGTGGTTGCTGGACAACGGGTTTAAAGTCTCGATCGCCCGGCAGATGGAGTTAAATGAGGACGGCATGGCAGTTGAGCGTGCTTACCACGACATATTCGTGCAGCACGGAATCACTCAAGAGTTGCCCTTTACCGCGTTTCCGGATTTTGGCACCCCAGGCACCGACGATGGCAGTCCCGAAGTCACGACCGCGTGTATGGAAAAATATCCGACACAGCAAAGCCGGTCGCATTTTATGTGCACCTACACGCGCATGCTAGTGAACACTGGCAAAGGTGTGCGCGTTTATGCGTGTACTCTGGTTGATGACGATCCTGATTATGATCTGGGCGCTACGCTGGCGGAAAGCATGCAGGCGCGCATCATGTTGCGACACCACCGCTGTTTCAGCTGTTACAAGTTTGGTGCCAGCTGCAGCGCGCCGGCCTGAATGTAGCCGACCGGGCGCAATTCGCTACATTTCGCGCAGAGAGTTGTAGGCTTTGCTCAGGGCAATCTGCTCGATTTTTTCGCCGGCTAAAAGGTTCTCAAACAACTTTTTGACGTCTGCTATTTCGCAGCGCTCGTGCAGATGCTCCAGCAGGCCGATGATAAAGTCATCCGCCTTGCTAGCCAGTTCATAAATGTCATTGGTCGACAGTTGTTCGGGTAAATCGCGCTCAAGGGCGGCAAGAAACTTGTCCGGATCGCCGGGGAAGGGAATCTGTATCCAGGTTTTTAATACCTTCACCGGAGCGGAATCCTCGTAGCGCTCAAGCGTGTCTGCCTGCTTCTGCTCCCGGGAAGATAACTGCTCCAGAAACATGGCGCCCAACGGGCTGGCTGACTCCTGCAGGCGCTGATATAGCTCTGCCAGATGTTCATGGATAGCGATCAGCTCTTCCATAACATGCGCGGCGTTTTCGAAACTGGTGAGGCCGGTCATGATGTCGCGTCCTTCTTTTGCAGCAGATTGATCATCAAGGTTTAAGTTGAGCACGATTTCAGCGAAAATGCAGCCTGATTTTACGGAGACCCCTTTTCATGATCCTGATGATCGACAATTACGACTCATTTACCTACAACATCGTGCAATATCTCGGTGAGTTGGGTGCTGATGTGCGGGTATACCGTAATGACGCTATCACCCTCGCGCAGATAGAGTCACTGAGCCCTGAGAAAATAGTGATCTCTCCAGGGCCCTGTACACCGACAGAAGCAGGTGTTTCGCTGGATGTGATCAAAGCGTTTGCCGGGCGCATACCCTTGTTGGGCGTCTGCCTCGGGCACCAGGCGATTGGACAGGCCTATGGCGGGGATGTAATTCGTGCCAGGCAGGTGATGCATGGCAAGATGTCGGCGATGTTTCACAACAGCGCCGGGGTGTTCTCCGATCTGCCCAGCCCGTTTACAGCGACCCGCTACCATTCATTGGTGATTGATAAAACCACGCTGCCTGAGTGTCTTGAAATCACCGCCTGGACGCAGCTGGAAAATGGTGATGTGGACGAGATCATGGGTGTTCGGCATAAGACGCTGGACGTGCAGGGTGTGCAGTTCCATCCCGAGTCTATTCTCAGTGAGCACGGCCATCAGTTATTCAGGAATTTTTTGCAAGGCAAGTAATCATGGATATAAAACAAGCCATACGTCATCTGTGCGCAGGACATGATTTAAATGCTGAGGAAATGGCAGCGCTTATGCGTGAACTGATGACCGGTCAGTGCACGGACGCGCAGGTCGCTGCCTTTCTGGTTGCTCTGCAGATGAAGGGCATCAAAACCCCGGAGCTGTTGGGCGCTGCCAGAACCATGCGTTCGCTGGCAACACCGGTGCTGTTGCCGCCGGATGCACACCTGGTAGATACCTGCGGAACCGGAGGCACCAGTACGGACACGTTTAATATCTCTACGTCAGCGGCCATGGTGGCGGCCTGCGCGGGAGCCCGGGTTGCCAAACACGGTAATCGTGGCGCCACCAGTAAAAGTGGCAGCGCAGACTTGCTGGAGGCAGCGGGTGTGCGTCTGAACATGACACCGGCTCAGGTTGCACAATGTGTTGAGCAGGTTGGCGTTGGGTTTATGTTTGCGCCGGGTCATCACAGCGCCATGAAACATGTGATCGGGCCACGCAAAGAAATAGGTGTGCGCACTATTTTTAACATGCTCGGCCCGCTGACTAACCCGGCAGGTGCTCCCAACCAGGTGCTGGGTGTATTCGATGCGGTGTGGATTGATCCTATCCTGCAGGTGCTCAAGTCCATGGGCAGTGATCACGTACTAGTGCTGTCTTCGGATGACGGTCTTGATGAAATCAGCATTTCCGCGCCCACCCGCATTGGTGAGTTAAGAGATGGACGACTGGTTTCTTACACGGTGCAGCCCACTGACTTTGGCATGGTTCAACGCGATGGGTTCGACATGCTGAAAGTCAGCTCACCACAAGAGAGTCTGGCCCTGGTTAGACAGGCGTTGACTTATGAGAATGAGGCGGCCGGTGACATTGTGGCGTTGAATGCAGGCGCAGCCATTTATGCAGCAAATCTGTGTGACGACTTGCCCTCTGGTGTCAAAAAAGCCCAGACCATTCTTCGCAGTGGTGTGGCTTTGAAAAAATTGCAGCAGTTGGCTGCCTTTACGCAGGCTTTACTGACCGAATCGCCTTCGACTGAACTAAAAAACTAAGGACATCACCGCGTGAAAACCAGCACAATTCTTGACGAAATCCTCGCTCAGAAAGTCATAGAGGTTCGCCGCAACAGCCAGCGCACCAGTTTTGCGATGCAGCAGAAGCTGGCGATTGAACAGATTTCTGCCAAGCGCGGGTTTATCAAGGCGCTGCGCAGCCGTATGGAGGCAAAGCAAGCGGCGGTGATCGCTGAAATCAAAAAAGCCTCCCCCAGCAAAGGGCTGATCCGCGAGGATTTTGATGCAGCCCTGATTGCCCGCCAATATGCTGAGGCCGGTGCGACCTGTTTGTCGGTGCTGACGGACGAACAGTTTTTTAAAGGCAGTGCTGACTACCTCAGGCAGGCACGAGCCGCCTGCGATCTGCCGGTTATACGCAAGGATTTTATTGTTGACCGTTACCAGGTAGCGGAAGCGGGTGCGATGGGCGCTGACTGTATTTTGCTGATTGTCGCGGCGCTCAGTCCGCCAGACTTGAGAGAGCTGTCACAATGCGCAAGTGACTTCGGCCTGGATGTGTTGGTTGAAGTTCATAATGAAGCTGAACTGGATGTTGCGCTTGCCGCCGGATTTGATCTGATCGGGGTGAATAATCGCAATCTGCACAACTTTCATACCGATCTGGAAACCACCTTCCGACTGGCGGAACGGGTGCCCGATGGCAAGCTGATTGTCACTGAAAGCGGCATAGGCAGCGCAGAGGATGTCAAGCGCATGTTGTCCAGCGGCATCTACGGGTTCCTAATAGGAGAGACGTTTATGCGGGCTGATAATCCTGGTGACAAATTGCGTGAGCTGTTTGCGTAAGGCCGTCTGCGGGTGCCTTTGTTTCAGGCGCTGACTAAATAATTTCTGAGTTTTTGGGTAAACAAGTTGCCCGGTCTGCCGATAGCTTTTGAGTCAAATTCCAATTCTCAAAAGCTGCGCGGGCCGTGCATGTTTGCTGGCAATCTTCTTCCAATTATTTTTTTGCTGATGCTGATGTTGGCGGGTCTGATGCTGGCCGGCTGGGCGACGCAATTGCAGGCGGAGCAGTATCAGATCCTGAGTCAGCTTGCGATGCTGGATCAGCGCAGGCAGAGTGTGCAAGAAGTCGGGCGTGCATTACAGCGTATGGATGCAGAGCCGGAAGTTCTTGGCCTGATTTACAGCGCGCTGATTGACGATCTTAAGAGTATGCAGGCGCTCGATCCCAGGCGAGGTGATCTGAGCAAGCACATTCAGGAGGCGGAGGCTGCCATGCGGACACGCAGCACTCCGGCAAGCAGCGGCAGCGCGGCAGTGTCTAACGAGAAAGATCTGCTGATCGCGCAGCGCCAAGTGCAAAAGGCCATGCAGATGTTTGCTGATCTCTACCGCAATAACAAAATCTCTGCGGGTCAGTTTGAAACCAGCAAGAACAAACTGCAGTTGCTTGGCATCAGGATATCGGTCAACTCGTGTTTCCTCATGGCTCAGCAGGCTATGGAGCTTGAAGACAGCATGCGGGCAATGACAATTTTCCGGCGAGCCGAGAATCTGTTAAGTGCACGTGGGCTTCCTGCACAGGAAAAACAAGAAAAACTTGCTTACATCAAAGCAGAACGCGCGCGCGTGCTGGAGACAAGTCAGGTGAGTGTCCCCCTGCTGATGAGTACCGGGCGAAGCTGAGTCAGCTGACTAGCGTGTTCCAAACACAACAACGGTTTGTCCGTGAACAGAAATCAGGTTCTGTTCCTCCAGAGTCTTGAGAACCCGACCAGCCATCTCGCGTGAGCAATTCACCAGGTCACCGACTTTGCGTGTGGTGTTGCGCGAGCGGTTAGCCATTTGATTGTAGCGCGTGCCAAGTCAGCTAAGCTAACCCAGAACAGTTCGCTGTGATAATCTTGCGCAGCCAGAGCGAAACTGTGTGATGCAGTTCAAATTTTACCTGGCACTTTTTGATTTTTGTTCAAGGTGACGCATGAAAGCAACGGTACGTTGGGTAGATGGTGCGATGTTTTTAGGTGAGTCTGGCAGTGGTCACGCCGTGGTCATGGATGGTCCGGAAAGCAGTGGTGGACGCAACATGGGGCTGCGCCCGATGGAAATGGTCTTGATAGGTACAGGCGGTTGCTCCTCATTTGACGTAGTGAGCATCCTGAAGAAATCGCGTCAGGACGTTAGTGACTGTGTAACTGACATTGAGGCGACACGCGCGGATGCCACGCCGGCAGTATTCGAAACCATCCACATGCACTTTAAAGTCAGTGGACGCGGGCTCAGCGAAAAGCAGGTGGAACGCGCAGTCAGTCTGTCAGCTGAAAAATACTGCTCAGCATCGATTATGCTGGCGGCCGGCGGTGTGAAGATAACGCACAGCTTTGAGGTCATTGAGATCTGAACAGCGATTGACCTGTTGGGTCAGGCCCGGATCAGTTGCAGGTCAATGCTCTTCAGCAGCAGTGTCAGGCTCAGCTGTGCAATATCTTCCTGCGGGAATTGCTCTTTCAGTTGCTCGCATTGGCCGGCAAAACAAACCTGGTGTTGTATTGCCAGCAGAAACACCATCATTGCCTGGTTAATGCGCTGAAACTGCATGCGGTGGTTAACACGTCGCACGACATAAAAAGCGGTCTGTGCAGGCGCATGAAGGGGAACTGCAAATCCGGTTTCGCCCGGGACCGCGTTCTCCTTTGCCAGATGAGTCTGCATCAGCAACCAGTAGGCCTCCAGATCAAAGCGACTATGCATCAGCGCCCAATCCTGCGATGGCTGCCAACACATCTCTGGCCATTGTTCTGCGGGCAGTGACTGCAGCATTTGTCGTGTCAATGGCACTTCATCCGCTTTGTCGAACAGGCTGATCAGCAGGCTTTCCAGTTCAATGATATCCAGCAAGGCTGGCAGTTGACCAAATTGAGCATGTTGTCTGGCAAATTCCAGCAGGTGTTCTCCGAGCAGGCCCATGGGTCCTGGTCTGGGGGGATGCTGGGCGATGTACTCCAGCCACAGTCGGGTATACACGTCATCGCCCAGTGTGTGATACAGCACCGGGTAAAGTTCAGAAGAGATCTGAATCAGCCGCTGGTGATAGGCGTTATTGTAGATGGCCAGCGCTTCTACCTGACTCAGCGCCTGATGTGGCGCCATGAGGGTATTGATGGCCTCAGCACTGAGGCTCAGGTCCTGCGGGCGGGTCATCCACTCCCAGAAAGCCTGCTGCTCCTGTTGCCAGTTCACGCCACGGTCCCTTGCAAAGCGCCCTGTGCCGGCGTTGCCGCCAGTGCCTGCTGTTGTTTATGGCGCGCCAGTTCAAGTTCAGCCATTAATTCAGGAAATGGCGGAATATGATCATCGCGCTCCAGTAACGTGGCAGTTTCACCAAAATGTCGGCAGGCATGCGCATAGAGCTCCCATACCGGATCACTGACCGGGTGGTCATGCGTGTCGATAATGTGGTTGCCGTTGTGGGTATGCCCGGCCAGATGAAACTGCTGAACGCAGTTGTGTTTCAACGCGGAGATGTGGGCGTAAGGATCCTGGCCCAGGTTAAAACAACTAACGTAGACGTTATTGACGTCCAGCAGGATGCGACAGCCGGTTTGCTCGGTCAGCGAGTTGATGAAGTCGGGTTCACTCATGCTCGCTGAGCGAAATTGAAGGTAGACTGAGGGATTTTCCAGCACAATGCGCTGCTGCAAGACATCCTGTATGCGGTTAACCTTGTCAGCCACCTGCGACAAGGTTTCCGGGTTGTAGGCTATGGGCAGCAGGTCATGCGAGGTCTTGCCGTGCAGGCCTGTCCAGCAGATGTGATCGGATACCCAAGCCGGTTGTACGTCGTTGATCAGGGCTTTGAGCTGTGCGAGATAATGCAGATCCGGCGCTTCGTTGCTGCCGATGTTAAACGATAATCCGTGCAGCACTACCGGGTAGTGTGCACGGATTTTATGCAGGGTAGCGCGGGGACGCCCGCCAGGCGCCAGGTAGTTCTCAGTGATCAGTTCAAACCAGTCTACCGCCGGCTGATGCTCCAGCACATAGTCATAGTGTTGACTGCGCAGTCCCAGCCCGAATCCGAGCATGCTCACACCTGGTTAAAGGGATGACAGTGCGCTGCCACCCAGCTTTTCACATAATGCATTGGACAGCTCTGCACTGCCTGAGTACACACCCACAAAACCTATGCCGTGGCAGCTGTTTTTGCCAGCGCAGGCGGCATTGGAGTTACCCTTGCAGGCGCTCAGACCGGCGCAGGTGAATACATCATTGCAGTACGTCACGCTGACAGCGGTTTCGCCCAGCGTAAAGTCAGGCTTGGCTGTCAGGCTAGCGGCCTGAGTACCCCCGAGCACCTGGCACAGTGCTGCTGAAAAAGCACCGTTGCCGCTGGTGACTGCCACAAAACCAACTGCGCTGCAGCTGTTGGCGCCAGCACCGGCATCATTACCAAAACCTTTGCAAGCGCTTTGCCCTTCGCCACTGATATTCTGGCAGACGCTGATCTTGATGGGGTCATCAGGGTTGGTCTGATTTACGTCAAGCTCTGCCATGCTAGAGCCGGACATCAGCAACGCCGCAGCGGCGCTTGCCAGACTAAATCCATCGGTTCGTTTCATGCGGATACTCTCCTGAGCGTTGATACTGTACTTTTAAGGGTGATACCGGTTTGCTCACCTGACCGGATTAAGATGAATTTTATTGTCAGCGAACCAGACTGAATGTGCGCTTAACAGCACAGGTACAGTCAAAGATAGTCGCAGTCATCAATGCTTTCACCAGCGTTCTGAGGTCTTTACGCTAGCCAGCGGTGGCTGGATTATCCCACCCTGCAGTCGGATTACAAGGCGCTGCGGCAATTTGTCACAGTGTGCGCGCAGACTACACAGGTATCAGGTCGTCAGCTTTTCTGCTTCAACAGATCAACTCTTGCTTGCAGCCGATCAATTCGTAGCCGCAGAGAATCCAGGCGAGTGTTGCTGTCTTCTGTCTCAGCACGGGTAGGCAGCAGTCCGGACTCCTCCTGTAGAAAATCACGTACGTTCATCTGTAAGGACTGTCCGGCGTTGCGGACAACTCCGGCACTGGCATTTACGGCGTTTGTCAGCACCGACACACCGCTGTCGCCCAGCAGCGGTTTAAGCATCGGTGCCAGAACATCATCCCAGCGCGTGCCGGAAGCAGTGAGTGTTTTGTGTATCGTCTGTATCAGATGAATATCGCCTGAGAGCACAATCTGCGGATGGTAAAGTGCAGCTGCCGGATCATTGCTGAATAGCAGCGCTGACAGCGCGCGCGGACTGCCGGCGATGCAGGCGTCCACGTTGTCCACGGAGTTACTGTGCACATGTATCCTTTCCGGCGTAATGATCAGGGTCAGTTGCCATGCAGGCGCCCCCTCATCTGCCCCGTCTCGTGTGCTGATTAATCTGAGACTTTTGCCGGCTGCCACCTTGTTGAGACTGCTCAGCAGATGAGGATCTCTGCGTAGCAGTGCATTGAGCCCGGCTTCAATAATCTGGCTCAGCGCGGCGGAAAACATATTAGCGGTATCCCACGTGGATGGCGCTGATGCCACCAATCAGGTTGTGATATTTGCAGTCGCGGAAGCCGGCGTCCTGCATCATGGTCTTCAGCGTTTCCTGGTCCGGGTGCATACGGATCGATTCAACCAGATATTTGTAACTGTCAGCGTCACCGGTAACCACTTTGCCGGCCACCGGCCATAAGGTTGAGAAGGCGTCATAGGCTTTGCCGAGCACCGGATTGACCGGTTTGGAAAACTCCAGCACCAGCGCGCGGCCACCCGGCTTGAGGGTGCGGTACATCGAGCGCAGCGCCTTGTCTTTGTCAGTTACGTTACGCAGTCCGTAAGCAATCACGATGCAATCAAAGGTCTCATCTGCAAACGGCAAGGTTTCAGCATTGACCTGGGCAATATAAACGTTGCCGGTAATGCCTTTATCAATAAGCCGATCGCGACCAACCTTGAGCATGGAGTCATTGATATCGGCCAGCACAATCTGTCCTGTGCTGCCAACCAGCGGTGCAAAGCGCATGGAAAAATCGCCGGTACCGCCAGCGAGATCCAGTAGGGTGTGACCGGGTCGTACGCCACTCAGTTCAACCGTCAGGCGCTTGATAATGCGATGAGTACCTACCGAAATCAGGTCATTCATGACGTCGTAACGGTTGGCAACGGAATGGAATACCTGCCCTACGCGGCGGGTTTTTTCCGCAGGACTGACCTGCTCATAACCAAAATGGGTTTGTGACTCTACACCCTGACTTTCTGAGTGATGCCCGGAGTCTGGAGTGTTGCTCATAAGGCCGCCGCTTGCTGCCGGTTAAACCGGTATCGAGGTTTGAGAGATGTCATCCTGCGCAGTTCACATGCGACGCGCGGGATTCACAATGTTAATGACTTGTGTACCTGCTGGCAACGCGTCGCGGCTTTTGCCGGCGGCTTCCAGGCGGTTCAGGTAATCCTGCCATACAGTTTGCTGTTGGGTTGCCAGCAGATACAGATAATCCCAGCTAAAGATGCCTGAGTTGTGCCCGTCATCAAAGTCCAGACGGACAGCATAGTTGCCCATGGCCTCGATGCCGCTGAGGCCGACGTGGCGTTTGCCGACCTGCAGCACAGCCTGGCCTTTGCCGTGACCTTTGACGTCAGCCGACGGCGAATAGACACGCAACAGTTCGGCCGGCAGTTCAAACACCCGGCCATCGGCATAACTCAGTTCCAGCAAAGCACTTTTGCGTCGCAAACGGATGCCCGTGGGTTGCGGCGCAGGTGTTGTGGTTGACTCATCGGTGTCTGACATCAGAGGATGAACCTGCTCAGGTCCTCATTGCGGGCCAGATCGCCAAGTTGCTTCTCAACATACTCCGCATCAATGACCAATTCTTTCTGATCGCCCACACCAAGATCAGATGCGCTGAACGACACTTCTTCCAGCAGGCGCTCCATCACCGTGTGCAGGCGGCGGGCGCCTATATTCTCGGTGCGCTCATTGACCTCCCAGGCGGTTTTGGCCAGCGATTTAATGCCTTCTGCCGTAAAGCGTATGTGCATGTTTTCAGTGCTGAGCAGCGCCCGGTATTGTTCTGTGAGCGATGCATTGGGTTCAGTCAGGATGCGCTCAAAGTCTTCAGCAGTCAGTGCTTCGAGCTCAACACGTATAGGTAGTCGTCCCTGCAGTTCAGGAATCAGATCCGAGGGTTTGGACAGGTGAAACGCTCCGGATGCAATAAACAGAATGTGGTCGGTTTTGACGCTGCCATATTTGGTTGTCACCGTTGAGCCTTCAATCAATGGCAACAGGTCGCGTTGCACACCTTCCCGCGAGACGCCACTATGACCGGACTGACCCCGTTCGGTTACCTTGTCTATTTCGTCGATAAACACAATGCCGGTTTGTTCGGTCGCTTCAATGGCGAGCGCCTTTAGTTCTTCTTCATTGATGAGCTTGGACGCTTCTTCTTCCCTGAGCAGGCGTAGCGCCGCTCTGACAGGCATGCGCCGGGATTTTTTGCGACCATGCTGCATGGACGAAAACATGGACTTCAGCTGGCTGGTCATTTCTTCCAGACCGGGGGGCGCCATAATCTCAACACCGCCAAGACCTTCCGCAACACTGACTTCGATTTCTTTGTCATCTAGATCGCCTTCTCGCAGTTTTTTGCGAAACATCTGGCGTGTGGCGGATTGCGGATCATTGCCTGATAGTTCAGCGGCGGCATTGGGTACTCGTGGCGGTGGCGGCAACAGGGCATCAAGCACACGATCTTCAGCGGCTTCTTCGGCGCGGTGCTGGACTTTGCGAATCTGCTCTTCACGCAACATTTTGATGGCGATATCCACCAGGTCGCGGATGATGGATTCAACATCGCGGCCCACATAACCGACTTCCGTGAACTTGGTTGCCTCGACTTTGATAAATGGCGCATTGGCCAGCTTGGCGAGTCGACGTGCGATTTCAGTTTTGCCTACGCCGGTCGGACCAATCATTAGAATATTTTTGGGGGTGATTTCCTGACGTATATCGGCTCCCAGCTGCATTCGTCGCCAGCGGTTGCGCAGTGCGATGGCAACGGCGCGTTTTGCATCCTTTTGCCCCACGATATGTCGGTCAAGTTCAGAGGCGATTTCTCTGGGAGTCATCATGGTCATGCAAGTAGTCCTGAAAGATTGGGCGGCAACTGATTAGTATTCAAGTTCTTCAATAACGTGCTGGTGATTGGTATACACGCAGATGTCTGCGGCAATACCCAGACTTTTTCCAACAATGGTGCGTGCGTCGAGATCGGTGTTGAAGTACAGAGCCCGCGCGGCAGACAATGCAAATGATCCGCCTGATCCGATGGCCATTAGGCCATCTTCGGGTTCAATGACATCGCCATTACCGGTAATGATCAGTGACGCATCCTTGTCAGCAACCACCAGAAGGGCCTCAAGGCGGCGCAATGAGCGCTCGGTTCGCCACAGCTTTGCAAGGGACACAGCGGAGCGCACCAGTTTGCCCTGATGTTTGTCCAGCTGCTCTTCAAATCGCTCAAACAAGGTGAACGCATCGGCTGTACCACCGGCAAATCCTGCAAGCACCTGATCTTTGTAAAGGCGCCGGACTTTGCGGGCATTGCCCTTGAGCACGGTGTTGCCTTGTGACACCTGGCCGTCGCCGCCAATCACAATTTTATTGTTACGACGCACGGATAGTATGGTGGTACCGCGAAACTGCTCCAACGCGCTTCTCCTTGGAAAAAATGAGACTGAGTTATCTGCTTTCAGGGATATTGGGACTGCCAGCCTGTGTTCAAGGCTGGCTGAGAGTTATTCTCATACTGTCTATGCTGTTGCTGCGTAACACGCGCTCCGCCTGCATCATGTCTTCACGAGAGTCGTATGGCCCTGCCTGCACCAGGTAGAGTGTACGCCCGGGCAAAGTTTCTTCGCGGATGCGGGCATTGAGCCCGAGCCCCAACAATCTGTTTAGTTGTGTATTGGCGGTGGCCTGCTGCTGAAAAGCGCCGGCTTGCAGCACAAAAGAAGGCCCTGTGTCAGCCGCAGTCGTTACTGGCGCCGTTGCTTGCGCAGTGGCGGCAGCAGGGACCACAGAAGCTCTGTTGCTGATTTCCAGCAATGCGGCAGAGACTGGATCTGTCGCATCAGTCGGGGTTGCTGCAGTTACCTGTGTCTCGGTGTTGTCAGTCGCTGGGCTTTCCGCGGTGGTGCTATCCGTCACTGCAGCACTGTTTTCAACAGCTGTTCCGGTCTCAATCACGGGGCTGTTGTCAGTGTTGGCGACTGCAAGCGCGGGAGTGCGCAATACTGCGCCTTCAACAGGTGTGACATTGACCACTACTTCGTAATTGGGTAGTTCCTGATAAAACTCCAGTTGCAGACGTTGTGCTTCGCGCTGTTGCTCTTGGGTCAGTCCGCCTTCGCTGTCACTGGTTGCAATATCGGGAGTCTCAATTTGGCGACTGTCCGGCGCAACAACTTGACCGGGTGCTGGTGGTAAAGCCCCTGAGAGGTAAACCATCAGTGCGACAAACAACCCGACGGCAATTCCGCTGACCAGCCCCGTCACCAGTAATCCGAGGCTGGATGGCTGGGCTACCGCGGAAGGTTCAGCCAGAGGTGTGCGGGTGCGTCTTTTTGCGAAATCCTGTTCCATCTGACGGTCTATCCTCAAAAAGGCTGTTGCTCAGTCAAGGGTGCAGATAATACACGTATCCGGGCTTTACATCATATCCTGCGGGTCAACATCGACCGACCAACGCACGTGCCTTTGACTGCTCAGGCTTTCCAGTTGCAGACACAGGGTGCCCAGCAATTGCTGCAGGTCGTGCCGGTGATGAGAGCGAATAAGCAATTGCTGGCGGAAACGATTGGCACGCTTTTCCATGGGCGCTGGCAACGGGCCGTTGATCATGATGGCCTGGTGCGGAAGTTGTGAGGCGCAGTGTTGTTCAATGAGAGTACGCGCTTTCATCAGAAATTCCATCGGCGCCTGACTGTTGATGGCTTCGGCACGCAGACAGGTCAGATAGGTAAAGGGCGGCATGCTGGTGCTTTGCCGTTCCAGCAGCAATAGTTCGGCCAGCGCATGATAACCCTGGTTAATCAATAACTGCAGACTTTGATGCGTCGCATGCCGGGTTTGAATCAACACCTCGCCAGGCTTGTCAGCGCGCCCTGCCCGTCCGGCGACCTGTGTTAGCAGTTGCGCCATAAACTCCTGGCCGCGGAAGTCTGCGCTGAACAATCCGCTGTCAGCTTCAAGAACCGCGACCAATGTCACATCAGGGAAGTGATGCCCTTTGGCCAGCATTTGTGTACCCACCAGAATGCAGGGGCCACCGTGTTGAACTTTGGCCAGCAAACGTTCCAGTTCATCTTTTTTGCGAGTCACATCGCGGTCAATGCGGATGATATCCGTGGCTGGAAAAAATTGTTGCAGGAAAGCTTCACTGCGTTCAGTGCCGACACCAACCGCTTGCATGGATTTGCCGCCACAATCAGGACAGTGACGAAAAATCGGATGTCGCCGTTCGCAGTGGTGACAGCACAGATGCGGAGGGTTTTTGTGGATGGTCAGGCGTGCGTCACAGAACGTGCACTCGGCAGTCCAGCCACAATCGCCGCACTGCTGAAGGGGAGCAAAACCACGGCGGTTGATAAACACCAATACTTGATTGCCATCATTGATGTGCCGTTGGATGTGATCCAGCAACAGCGCAGAGAATCCCTGTTGCATGTTTTGGGTGTGTGTATCAACCAGTACAAAGGCAGGTTTGTTTGCCACACCAGCTCGCTCCGGGAGTCTCAAGCGCGTATATCGCCCTGACGAGGCATTGTGCAGGCTCTCGAGGCTGGGCGTGGCAGAGCCCAGTACAATGGGAATCTGTTCCGCCGATGCGCGCATCACGGCCAGATCTCGTGCTGAATAACGGAAGCCGTCCTGTTGCTTGAAGGAGCCATCGTGCTCTTCGTCAACAATAATCAGACCCGGTGCCAGCATTGGAGTAAAGATGGCAGACCGCGTGCCGATGATAATGCCAGCCTGCGCAGTTGAAGCGGCCAGCCACGCATTTAAACGCTGTCGTGCGGTCAGGCCGGAATGCAGTACTGCGATGGGCTCCTCAAACCGCTGCTGAAACCGTGCCAGTGTCTGGGGTGTCAGGCTGATTTCAGGCACCAGCACCAACGCCTGTTTGCCAAGCGCCCGCGCCTGGGCAATCGCTTGCAGATAGACTTCTGTTTTGCCGCTACCGGTGACCCCGTCAAGCAAAAAACCCTGGTATCTACCCAGTGCTCCGGTAATCTGGTCACAGGCAGTTTGCTGTGCGGCGTTAAGCAGTTGTTGTTGCTCTGCCGGATAGGTGTGTCTGGTGTGCGCTTGTTGCTTGTCGATGGCGCGAATTTTGATTTTGGCTGATGCGGTGCCACGCAGGCTCGCCGGCATCAGCGTGTGCAGAGCATCACCAACAGGGTGCTGATAGTATTTTGCCGCCCACACCCAAAGACTGAGCAGGTGCGCGGGAATCAGCGGTTCACTGTCCAGAATGCTGATGACTGCCTTAAGTTTGTCAGTCTGTAATTCAGACCTTGAGTCCAGTTGCAGCACAACCGCAGTCAGCTCCCTGTTGCCAAAGGGCACAAGCACACGAACCCCCGGCTTTATGCCGGGATGCTCTGCGGCCAGTGCTGCAGGCAACAGGTAATCAAAGCTGCGACGTAAAGGGGTAGGAACCGCAACCCGCACAATGGTGAGCGAATCCGGCATGGCAGCATTTGAGTCAGACATGGATAAACAGGCACAAGTCAACGAGCATGGGTCAGTGCGGTTCCGGCCGGATGTCATTTGATGGCCGGCGAGTATAACTGGTTTTAGCCAGCCTAGGCTTCCATTATACTCTCGGTCAAACAACCACCGTTCAGAGGTGGCTGATCTCGCGTGAACAACAGGAGTTATCTTGAACAGCAACAATGCCCAGGCTGAGGTTTTGAAAGAATTACTCTCGTTGCGGCAGCAGATTGACCGCCTTGACCATGCCTTGGTGCTGCTGTTGGCTAATCGTTTTGCGCTGACTCAAAAAGTGGGTGAGCTCAAGGCGAATGCGGGTCTGAACTCGGTTGATCCCAAGCGGGAAGAGGAAAAGCTCGCCAGCATCCGCAAATTGTGTGAGGCGCATCAGCTGAACCCTGAGTTGCTGACGGATATTCTGGCGCAGATCATGCGGGAAACGGTGCGTAACCATGAGCGAATCCGCGCGCAGGTAAACCAGCCCGGTTAAGCGCTCTTGCTTAGTCGCTATTGTCTGTTACAATGGCGCCCTTTTTTCAATAGCCACAAATGGCCAGTCCAATACGGGATTGTCTGCGATGTGGTACTTGCTCAGGTATGGTGCGTGTCAGACTTCAGTTAAGGGCGCGCGGCGATACCAGTTATTTTACGAGGATATACCATGAAGGCCGATATTCATCCCAAGTATGTTGCAATCAAAGCTACCTGCAGCTGTGGTAACGTGATCAACACCCGTTCAACGCTTGGCCGTGACCTGTTGGTCGACGTCTGTGCGGCTTGCCACCCTTTTTACACTGGCAAGCAGAAGATTCTGGACAGCGCAGGTCGAATTGATCGCTTCAACAAGCGCTTTGGCAGCCGCATAGTCAAGTAATTTGTCGACGGATCAAACAACAAAAAAGCCCCGGTTTCTGGGGCTTTTTTTCGGGATTTTTGATCAGAAAATAAATTCGTGATCAGAAAATAATCTCAGTAGACAGCGTATTCTGGTTATCTCTATCAGGCGTCCGCGGCTGTTGCTGATTGCGCAATTCAGCCGGAGCCGACTCCACCATAAACACCTCAAACATGGTATCCGCCTGCCCTGGCCTGGCGACTTCGCCGGATTCCCGGTCGATTAAGCGGTCGACCAATCCGTCCGGGCGGCTTATTGTGTTTTCGGGTCGTCCTTCAAGTGCCTGTTTCATGTAGTCGATCCAGATAGGGACCGCAACCGTGGCGCCTTGCTCGGATTCGCCCAGTGCCTCAGGTGTATCAAAACCCACAAACACGCTAGTGGAGATATCGCGATTAAAGCCGGTAAACCACAGCTCAGCCGGTCCGTTGGTCGTTCCGGTTTTCCCCATCAGATCGCGCCGATCGATTTCCCGTGCGATACGTCGGCCACTGCCAGCCTCAACTACACTGCGCAGCATTGTGTTGAGTATGTAGGCGACGCGGGGATCGGTCACTGTTGCAGGCGCGGTTGTCTGTGCTACAAAAACCACACCCTGCACCGTTTCAATCTTTTTGATCAGCGTGGGCTGTATCCGTTGGCCGCCATTGGCAATCATGGCGTAAGCGCTGGCCATTTCAAGCGGCTGTACGTCCTGGCTACCCAGTGCAATGGTCAGGTCATTGCGCGGAAAGTTCTCGGTACGAAATCCAAACCGGCCAGCAAAATCAAACACTTTTTCCCAGCCCAGTTGATCAAACAAGCGCACAGCCGGGACGTTCCTGGAATCCTTGATGGCGTTACGCAAGGTGATGGGGCCCACAAAATTGCGCTCGTAATTTTGTGGTCGGTAGTCGCCGCGTGAAAACGGTGCATCGTTGATCAGCGATGCCGCGGTAAATCCGCTTTCAAGCGCAGCACCATACAAGAAAGGCTTGAATCCAGAGCCTGGCGGCCGCGAGGCGATCGCCCGGTTGACCTGGCTGAAGCGAAAGTCGTATCCGCCCACCAAAGCCAGAATGTCGCCATTGTCCGGCGAGACTGAAACGATTGCACCTTGCAGTTCGGGTACTTGCCCAAGTTGCCATTCCCCGGTGCTACTTCTGCGCAGGCGCACGACATCCCCGGTGCGCGCAACGTCAGCGGCCTGCGTGGGCACCGGCCACGCATTGTCACGCGTTATAAATGGCCTGGCCCATTCCAGTCCTGACCAGTTGACGGTCACCGTCGAGCCGTCTCGTAACATCACATCGATGGAACGGTCATTGACCGTGCTGACGACGCCGGGAACATGGTTGCCGTAATCTGGCCGGACGGCCAGTTCACTCATCCAGCGTTCGAGCCGGTCATCGCCCGACGTGGGCAACCTGGCCTCAGGGCCCCGGTATCCGTGGCGCCGGTCATAATAGTTTTCAAGACCATTGGTCAATGCTGACGTCGCTGCATTTTGCAGCCGGCTGTCAATGGACGTTATGACCTCAATGCCGAGGCGATAGATATCTTCACCATACTGGGCATATAACTGCTGCCTGACCATTTCAGCCACGTAGGGGGCATTCACTTCAATGGTGCGCAGGTGGCGGCGGGCGTTAATCGGCTCTGCCAGACTCTGGGCATGTTGCTCGCGAGTGATCATGCTTTGGGCGAGCATTTTGTTGATCACAACATCGCGTCTGACCCGTGCACGCTCGGGATCGCTGATCGGGTTGCAGACCGAAGGGCACGGCAACAGAGACACCATGGTCGCCATCTCACCGATGGTCATCTGGTTAACTGTTTTGCCGTAGTAAACCGCCGCTGCCGAGCTGATGCCTTCAGCACCCTGTCCAAAAAACACAAGATTCAGATACAGCGTGAGAATTTCTTCTTTGGTAAGTTCTTGTTGTAGCCGGAGTGCAAACGGTATTTCTTTGAGTTTGCGCGCGTAAACGCTGTCGCTGTCGAACGAAATATTGTTGGCGAGCTGCATGGTGATGGTGCTGCCACCGCCCAGATTGACGCCGCGGACGAATCCGTAAAAGCCACGCACCAGGCCTCGGAAATCAACGCCGGGGTGCGAGTAAAAGCGGGCATCTTCACTGGCGATGACGGCATTGACCATCATCGGAGGAATTTCCTCGTAACTGATCGGATCGCGACGCACGCCAATTTCCTCTATCAGCCGCAAATCTGCGGTCAGAATGCGCAGCGGCGTCTCCAGCTGCACCTGCCGGTAAGTCTCGGCGGAGGGCAATTGTGGGGACAGGTATAGGTAGGCGGCTGATGCCACCATCAATATCCCGCTCAGGCAGAAGATGCCGAACCAGAACAGGAATTTGATGAATTTCGTCATGAACATGCAGTCCTGCGGCGACGACCAGTTGTGGACAGTAGACCGCCAACTCCGGCGTGTCTTTTCAAGTGCATGATTATAGCCCTCATTTTGATGGATTGCCCCAGAAAATATTCCGGCAGGAGAGTCCTGGTTGGACTACAAATCAGTTGTGTAAACATCAATACCACACACATGACCAGGGAAGGGCATGGCGATGTCAGGCTGCAGAACACCCGTTATCGGAATTGATATAGGAAGCTATGCGATCAAACTTGCCGTGCTGCGTCGGCGGCAGCATCGCTGGTTATTGCTGTGTGGCAAGAGTGAGTTGGTGGCCGACAATGCTGGCGAAACGCTGGGCAGCATGCTGGCTTCGTTGCCAGGTTGGTTGCGGCTGACTCGGCCCAGAATAGTTCTGGCTATTCACTGTGCGGGAGTCATGTTCCGCAAAACAAAGCTGCCTGCGACCCTGGACCATCACCAGGTTGATCTGGCGCTCAGATTGGAGCTTGAAAAGCACTTGCCACAGGAAGACCAGCAAGGACTGTTTATGGACTATTGCCCGGTGGCCCTCGAAGACGCGGATTCTGGCGCAGGACATCAGCACACTAGGATGTGGCTGACTGCAGTTTGTACTGACGCGGTGATGCAGGATTGTCTGCAGCCATTACGCGCTGTTCGCCGGATGCCTGCGCAGGTTGCCATCGATGTGATGGTGCTTGCTGCAGCCAGCTCCCTGCAGTCAGGCGAGCACCAGATGGCTCATCTGCCGGACGCTGACAACTTACTTCATCTCTACATTGATGCCGGTTTCAGTTCCGTTCGTCTTTGTGCCATGACTGCCGGTATTCCGGGATACGTGCGCAGTTACCCGCTGTCGGGCGGACAGCTGCAGGCTGATTGCGCGGGGTTTCTGCTCATCATGCGCCGAGCCCTGCAACAGTATCAGATGTCAGAGATGCTCACTCAGCCGGCGCGGGTTCTGTTGTATGGCGGAAGAGCGGCCACGCCCGGCCTGAGTGAGTTGATCAGACAGTTCTTTGGCAGCAACCCCCAAATCATAGACCCGTTTACAGACTGGCCCGTTGACAGCGCTTGTGTGCATTCAAATTCGCTACCTCCGACAATACTGGCGCCTGCAATTGCGCTGGCAATGCAGGAGCCGATGATATGTCCATG
Source organism: Gammaproteobacteria bacterium (assembly GCA_041306975.1). Classification (GTDB taxonomy): domain Bacteria; phylum Pseudomonadota; class Gammaproteobacteria; order Pseudomonadales; family Pseudohongiellaceae; genus Pseudohongiella. The sequence continues at coordinate 22,651 of JBFZEG010000113.1, forward strand.
AACTTATTGCCGTGGCGGCAAGCTTTATATCGTCAACGGCTGCGCCGGACCTTACAAATGCTGACAGCGATACTGACCTTTACTGCGTTCGCTGTGATCCTCATTCTGAAGGCATTTTTTACAGAGCAGCGCCTGGCACAGCAGCGCATGGCGCAATTACAGCAACAATTGTTGAACGCCGCGGCCCGGCAACAGTTTATGCAGCAGTCTTATGAGACGCGCTTGACAATTTATCAGAGGCTGCAGGCGCAACACACGTATTGGCAGCAAAACGCCGCCTGGCAGGCGCGAATGCAGGAATGGGCCGGGTTAGATAATGCGGTGCGGATAAGCAAGGTGGACTGGACTGGCCAGCAACTGCAACTGTCGGGAGAGTCTGATGATGCCAGTTCACTTCGGCGTCTGAAACATCAGACTCTGGCACAACAGGAAGACCACCAGATTGAGCTGGCCACTAATGGCAAGTACCAGTTTGTGATTTCGAAGCAGGTGTCAGCAGTATCGGGCGGGCACCATGCAGATCTCTAATCACACAGTCTTTTCACAAATTGGCCGGTTGTGCCAGTTTGAGCGGATACTGCTGATCGTGGTTTTTGTGGTGATCAATCTGCTGGCAGTGCTATTGCTTTGGTACTCCCTCATAAAGTGGGTGCCCAGGGACACAGAGGGGGCATTTGCTGAGTCAGAGGTTCAACTTCAGGTCATCAAATCTTCGATTCAAGAGCTCAATACCAGGCAGTTGGCGCTGTGGCGACAGAGTTTTGGTGCAGTTATTGTCGGACACCTTGATAGCCGTAGACCGGAGCTCAGCTATCTGCTTGACCAGATTCGCGCAATTGCTCAGTCAAATCATGTCCAGCTTCAATACATTCGTCCCGGTGCGGTTGACGACGATGGCGCTTTGGCCATTGACATCAGCGCACATCTCTCAATGAGTGTGCTGGCGGACTTCTGGTCAGAAATCAGCCAGACTATTTATCACGCACGCATGGATGGTCTGAGCCTGCAGGCGCTGGCTGATCATACAGGGTACGAGCTCTCCATGAGCATCAAGATTGAGACAGGCATCTATGTTGATGACTATGTTGTGATGCAGCCGGATCAGATGACCTCGGGGGTAACACAAAAGTATGCTCTTCGAGGGCAGGCAAAAGGCTTCATTCTCAGAGACAACGGCAATAGCCTTGTGTATCTGCGCACGGACAACGAGGGGCGGCTGCATCGTGTTTCGACCAGATAACTGTCTCTGCAGAGGCATATTGATATTTTGGCTGTCCATGGTGCTGACGGTATTCAGTGCCCGGGCTGACTCAGCGGCTGGTGATAGTTTACTCACATTCCATTTTGTCGACGTGCCCTTGGCAGAGGCATTGCAGATCATCGCTGATGAATTGGGTCTGAATCTGGTGCTGTCAGGCGATACCGACGGCGTAGTGAGTGTGCATGTTGAGCTATTACCGGCTGAGCAAGCGTTGGATATGGTGCTGTTGGGGCGCGATCTGGCTTTCCGTCTGCGCGGTAACGTGCTCTCGGTTGCCAGCGCCGAGCAACTTGCCCAACAAGATGCCGAGATAGAACTTCGTCAGCAGGCACAGGAAACCCTGCAGACGCGCTACCTTCAGCTTAACTATGCAGACGCTCAGGCTGTGCTCCAGCTATTAACCGTCGAAAATGCAGAATCCGCGACTGGATTGTTGTCCGCTCGGGGTTCTGCAAGGGTAGATCAACGCACAAATACGTTGATCATGCGAGATACCAGCGCCAGTTTGCAGGCGATTGAAGAGTTGCTGACGGTCATTGATGTGCCGGTCAAACAGGTATTGATCGAGGCGAGAATTGTCAGCGCCACACTGGACAGTGGCCGTGAACTCGGCGTGCGTTGGGGGCTGATGGCCTCAAGACAAAGTGCTGCGCCGTCAGAGTTGGCCGGAGCTGACATCCTGAGTTTTAGTGCAGATCATCAGCTCGCATCGTTGGTAAGGGTAACTGGCGCGAATGATCAACGTTTACTTGATCTGGAAATAGCCGCACTGGAGCGTGCCGGAGAGGCTGAGCTGATTGCCCGCCCGAGAGTCACCACACAGGACAATAGCGCGGCGCTTATTCAATCAGGCGTTCGTATTCCCTATCAGGCTCAGGCGGGTGGTACCGCGGGAGGGTCGATAACCGAGTTTGTTGACGCAGTGTTGGCCCTGGATGTGACACCTTTGATCACGGCGGATGGTCGCATTATCATGCAACTGAATATCCGGCAGGACTCGGTCGCCTCGGGCAGCGGAGACGTTCCTGCCATCAATACCAATACCATCACCACCAGTGTGTTGGTTAACAATGGCGAGACACTTGTTCTGGGCGGCATCTTTCGTGAAGAGTCCACCCGAGCCGACTCTGCGACACCCGGACTTGGCCGTTTGCCGGTGCTTGGCGGGCTGTTCAGGCGTAGCACAAATACTCAGCATCGCACGGAATTACTGATTTTTATAACACCTGAGATTATCTCCGAGAGCCCTGTTCAGGGGCTGACATTACTGCGTTGAAACGTGAAAGCAGACGCCCGTATTCTGGTTTTAACTTGAGTTTTCTCGCGCATACAGGTTAGATTGCGCCCTTGAATTTAAGAGTGCCCTGATCGGGCGACGGCGGTTTTGGTCATGGTAACGCACAATAATGTATTTCTGATCGGCCCCATGGGAGTCGGTAAAAGTACCATTGGGCGCATGCTGGGATCTGCCTTGAGTAAGCCGTTTTTTGATTCTGATCGTGAGATTGAGGCGCTTACCGGTGCAGATATCCCGTGGATATTCGACGTTGAGGGCGAGGCAGGCTTCCGCATTCGTGAAGCGCGGATGATAGATACGCTCACGCAGCGCAGTGGCATTGTGATGGCGACAGGCGGCGGCGCTATTTTGTCCGCCGTCAGCCGCCATAATCTGCATGAGCGCGGCACGGTTGTTTACCTGAAAGCGTCGCTGGCGCAGCAATTTGAACGCACCAGTAAAGACCGCAATCGCCCGCTGTTGCAGACCGCTGACCCGCAGGCCAGAATTCGTGAGCTGATGAAAATCCGAGAACCTTTTTACATTGAAACAGCTCATATCACCATTGATACCAGTCGACGCGGCCCCCGTACCGTGGTCGCTGAAATTCTGCAGCGTTTGACTGATAAGCCAGATGCAGGCGATGACAACTGACAGAATTATCTGACCGGACATATTAACCATGTATACGCTGACAGTTGAACTTGCGGAGCGCAGCTACCCTATCTACATCGGGTCTGGGCTGCTGGGTCGCGATGACTTATTGCTGCCTCATATACGCGGTCAGCAAGTGCTGATTGTCAGCAACGATGTGGTTGCGCCTCTTTACCTCGACCGGCTCAAGGCAATGTTGCCAGGCAAGCACTGCGATGTGATTGTGCTGCCCGATGGAGAGCGTACAAAAAACCTTGAGACTCTGAATCTGATCTTTGATCATCTGTTGCTGCACCGGCATGAGCGCGGCACAACCCTGATTGCGCTGGGCGGAGGTGTTACCGGGGATATGGCTGGATTTGCTGCGGCCATTTATCAGCGAGGTGTGGATTTTATTCAGATTCCGACAACATTGTTGTCGCAGGTGGATTCATCGGTAGGTGGCAAGACCGGCGTCAATCACGCGCTTGGCAAAAACATGATTGGTGCGTTTTATCAGCCTCAGTGTGTGTTGGCCGACATTGACGTGCTGAACAGTTTGCCTGTAAGGGAGTTGCGGGCCGGTCTGGCTGAAGTCATAAAATACGGATTGCTCGGGAATTCGGCTTTTTTTTCGTGGCTCGAAGATAACATAGACGCGTTGATTGCCCGGGACGCCGACAAGATGGCGTATGCCGTGCGTATTTGCTGCGAGGAAAAAGCCCGCATAGTGGCGGCCGATGAAAGAGAAGGTGGGCTGCGCGCGTTGCTAAACCTTGGACATACCTTTGGTCACGCAATCGAAGCGGCCATGGGCTATGGCACGTGGTTGCATGGTGAAGCGGTGGGTGCTGGAATGGTCATGGCGGCAGACCTGTCACACCGGATCGGCTGGTTGGATGCCGCAGATGCCAGACGTGCACGTACGTTGATCGACAGGGCCGGCCTGCCTGTTGCGCCGCCATGGTCAATGACGTCTGAGCAATTTCTGAATTTGATGTCCGTGGATAAAAAAGTGCAGTCCGGGAAGATCCGCTTTGTTTTGCTGCGCGGTATTGGCAATGCGGTGCTGGAGTCCGGCATCGCACCAGCATTGCTGGACGAAACCCTGACAGCCGGCAACACGTTGTGTCTTTGAGACTTATCAGTTCGTTGCCGTTCGATATCCATTAAATTACTAAACGTTTTGCAACCGCTAAGGAGCTGCCAGTGGCCGCACTAAAAAATGACAGATTTTTGAGAGCATTGACAGGTCAGGCTGTGGATGTGACACCCGTATGGATGATGCGGCAGGCGGGACGTTATCTGCCTGAATACCGGGCAACCCGCAAGTTGGCCGGTGATTTTATGAGTTTGTGTCAGTCGCCGGAGCTTGCCTGTGAAGTGACTTTGCAGCCGCTGCGTCGATACGCGATGGATGCTGCCATTTTGTTTTCGGATATTCTGACAATCCCCGATGCTATGGGGCTGGGCCTTTATTTTTCAGAAGGAGAAGGTCCTCGCTTTCACAAAACTGTTCGCACAGCAGCCGATGTTGAGCAACTGCCAATCCCGGACATGGCTCGTGACCTGGGTTACGTCACTGATGCCGTTTCCTTAATCAGGCGCGAGTTGAATGGGTCAGTACCATTGATCGGCTTTTCAGGGAGTCCCTGGACGCTGGCAACCTATATGATTGAAGGCAGTGGCAGTAAGGATTTCCGACATGCCAAAGCGTTTATGTACAACCAGCCAGAACAGATGCATCTGCTGCTGGATAAGCTTGCACAATCAGTAACGGCTTATCTGAACGCACAGATCGCCGCCGGCGCTCAGGCCGTGCAAATATTTGATACCTGGGGTGGCATTCTGACAACACAGGCTTACCGTGAATTTTCATTGGCCTACATGAAAAAAATAGTGGCCGGACTGACCCGTGAGTCCGAAGGCCGGGCGGTGCCTGTTATTTTATTCACAAAAAATGGTGGACTTTGGCTGCAGGACATCGCTGATAGCGGATGTGATTGTGTCGGTCTGGATTGGACCATTGAAATAGGTCGTGCCCGCTCGTTGATTGGGAATAAAGTCTCGCTGCAAGGCAATATGGACCCGTCCATTCTTTACTCAACACCGGACAGTATCCGCGCTGAGGTGCGGAGAATTCTTGCATCGTATGGTGCTGGCAATGGTCATGTGTTTAACCTGGGTCATGGCATCACGCCGGATGTTGACCCGGCAAATGTCAGCGCCTTTGTGGATGCAGTGCATGAGTATTCTGCTGAATACCATCGCTGATCTTTATAGGCACAGCCCGCAACTGCGGGTTGTGCCACTGGCAGTCATTGCCCTTGGCTCCAATCTGTCAGGGCCAAATGGCAGCCCGCACGATAACCTGAAAGCGGTTTTGCCCGCCCTGCAATTGTTGTCTTCCTCCCCGTTGCTGGTCTCTGACACCGTTGTCACTGAACCGGTTGATTGCCCGCCCGGGAGTCCGCCCTTTGCGAATGCAGTAGTTGTTTTGTGTCCCAAAAACGGCGTTTCCCCTGTGGAGTTACTGCTTGCTTTGCAGGGCGTTGAAACCTCCTTTGGGCGCAGCCGTAAAGGTATCCGTAATGAGGCGCGGATCATTGATCTGGACTTGATCAGTTTTGGTGAGCAAAGGATGGAATCAGAACAACTCATTTTGCCGCATCCAAGGGCGACTCAAAGGTTGTTTGTGCTGCAACCATTGCTGCAGATTTGGCCTGATTTCTTATTCCCGGGTGATTCACTATCTGTAAAAGAACATATCATAATCCTTCAAAGCGGTGCTTGATCACATGCTTGAAGCATGTATACTCCTTGGTCCGGATACACATTTTTTAGGCATAACAGCTCACCCATGACTCGTAACAGAAAAAGCATAAGGCTCGGACGGCAATGCCTGTTTGCATTGTCTGTTTGTGTGCTTCCTGTTTCAGTGCTCGCCGATACGGATGCCGTTGCTGTGGCAGACATGCCAGCGCAACAATCAGTCATTCGCAGCTTTGCAGACAATGCTGTGTCCACTGTAATGCAATTTGTTCGGCGGTCAGATGAGTCAGCGCCGGCGGCATTGAGTCCTGAGTTGCGGCTGGAAGCGTTTCCTGCGCTGCAAGCCAGTGAAGACACTCTTCGGGTGCTGGATGTCAGTCTGGAACCTGTATTGATGAGCAGGGGTCTGAATGCTACTCCTGGAAAGCAAGGCCTGGATCTGGGTTCGTCCTATGTCTGGGAGTCGCCGCGCTTTGGTCAATTTGTGCTCAGTACCAATACGAGTTATCTGTATAACAAAGTGATTCCCGCGGTGGCCCGCGAAAATACCGTGATCGGTGCACTTGGCGAGGGTGCCGGATCTTCGATCACCCTGATGCCAGAGCGCTCAAGCAGCCTGACCTTGAGCTGGCAAATTGGTAATCACACTGCCACGGCAGTGACCAGTCATTCTGGCGCGCTTGATCAGCTAGGTCTGTTGAATCTTGAAAACATGAATGCTGATGACCTGAATGAACTGGTCGGTCAGATGACCACAGTGGATCTTAGTTACGGTTATAACGTCAGAGCAGGGCGTCAGGGTAATGCATCTATTTCGTTGGGTGTCAGGAATATGCTTGACCGACGCTTGCAGACACCGACTGTTGTTCGCAAAAACAATGTGTTTGAGCCGGCGGGCAGCGTTGCTTATGGCACTATCAAGTATCAGTTCTGAAAATTAACCGTTTTCATAGCGATCAGTCTGCAAGCCATGCCGATAGAGGATCAACCATCGAAGTGTAAGGATGTTTCATGCTGTTTTCCGGCTGGAGGATATCTGGTCAAAACGAGTTGGCGCGCGCGACACACCAGACATCGATTCTTGCAGCACCATGCGATTGCAGGATGTCCGCCATGGCGCTGACAGTTGCGGTTGTGGTGACGACATCATCGATAATGGCGACATGCCGATGACTGATTTGGGTAATCTGACGGCCAGCCACAAAGACGCTCCGCATATTCTCGCGCCGCTCGGTGGCATTGAGGCCGCGCTGAGTGTGAGTGCTGGCACGTCTGTTACAGGCGTGCCACAAAACAGGAATTGCACTTCGCCTGGAGATGCTGCTGGCCAGCATAGCGGATTGATTAAACCCTCGCTTTCTCAGGCGGCCAGAATGTAAGGGGACAGGGAGCAGGAAATCAGGTGCGGCACACTCCTGTTCGGCATAGTACTGGCTGAACGAGGCATGCAGCAAATCCCCCAGGCAGCGAGCTTCATGAAAACCAGCATGCTCCTTAAATCGCTTTATCATGGTCGAAATTGGCGCCTCGTAGGCAAAAACCGATGAACAAGAATCAAACGGGGGCGGCTGGTATTGGCAATTCATGCAGGTAAATTGAGAGTTGTTATCGTTGCTCAACCGCCCTCCGCTCACTACCTCTGCCCGCCAAAGACCGCAACGACTGCATGAAGGTGGCTGCCATGGCAGGTCGGCTTCACACGCCTCACATAATGCCAATAAACGGTTTACGGGAGTTCTGCAGCACAGACAGTGCTGCGCCGGTCTAAAAACAGGGGCCGCCTTGCTGAAACAGGTCTGAAACATTGTATAAAAATCGATCATATGTAAATCAAAAAAATGCACATGGTTGGCAATGAGTGATTGGATACTGCAATGACCCTCTTCTTACACTCACTTTAGTCGCTGGCCGGGGCGGTTTCCTGATATTCCTCTGGCCAAACAAGCACATTGTTATCCGGCTAAAACTAAAGTACGGCTGCGATGAAACCGGCGGCTTCAGGTTGTCAGGAAGTCGCGGGGCAACTTCGCAACAACGATGCCCTGGGCTGCAGATCCCTCGCCTGAGTCGTTCAGCGCATTGCTGGCACTGGAAGAGCTGTTGTTGATGTGATGAGCCGATATGACGATATCGGCGTACAAACATGGCTGTTTTTGATTGGCCATTGACGTTGACGTTAACGTCAACTAAAGCTAATTTATGCGCGAACTTGCGGTGATACACCGCTGATCATTGTGATTGCTGTTTTTCAGCTGGAGTATGACTGTGCCTGTTTACAACGCCCCTGTCCGAGATATGAAGTTTGTATTACACGAAGTGTTGCAGGCAGAGCACCTGTTGGCACAAATGCCGGGCACTCAAGAAGTAAACGCAGAGCTTATCGACTCTGTACTCGAGGAGGCCGGCAAAGTGGCAGAACACTTGTTGGCACCGCTGAACCGCCACGGTGATGAGCAAGGTTGTCAGTTTAATGCGGGTGTCGTAACCACGCCCGATGGTTTTAAACAGGCTTATGACACCTTCTCACAAGGAGGCTGGATCGGTCTGGCGGGAGACCCGGAATACGGCGGACAAGGTATGCCGAAAACGTTGGCTGTTTGTTTTGAAGAAATGATGATGGCTGCTAACAGCTCTCTGGCACTTTACGCGGTATTAAGCGCAGGCGCTTCTCTGGCTATCGCGCGTCACGCAAGTAATGAGCTCAAACAGGCCTACCTGCCAAAATTATATGGGGGTACCTGGAGTGCAACCATGTGCCTGACCGAAGCCCATGCGGGTACCGACCTGGGAATGATCAAATCCAGGGCTGCACCCCAGGCGGATGGCAGTTACCTGCTGACCGGTACCAAAATTTTTATCACCGGTGGTGAGCATGATCTGACAGAAAACATTATTCACCTCGTGCTGGCAAAGCTGCCAGACGCCCCTGCCGGGGCGCGAGGGATTTCTCTGTTTCTAGTGCCAAAATTTTTGCCGGATGCCAACGGTGCGCCCGGTGTAAGAAACGCCGTAAGCTGTGGCTCCATTGAACACAAAATGGGGATGAAAGGATCGGCTACCTGCGTAATGAATTTCGATGGAGCCAAAAGCTTTCTGGTCGGCGAGCTTAACAAAGGGCTGGCGTGCATGTTTACCATGATGAACTATGAGCGATTGACGATCGGATTGCAGGGGCTGGGGCTGGGCGATGCGTCATATCAAACCGCCTCTTCGTACGCACGCGATCGATTGCAGGGGCGTGCAGCCACCGGCGTGGTGTCACCCGACAAGCCCGCCGACTCACTGCTTGTGCACGCCGATGTCAGGCGTATGTTGCTTACGATGCGTGCCAACACTGAGGCGGCGCGTGCACTGGCAGCTTATGTTGGTACCCAGCTCGATATGGTCTACTTTCATCCGGACGAACAGGTGCGCTCCCGCGCCACTAAACTGGTCGCTTTGTTAACACCGATCGCCAAGGCAGCATTTACCGATCGTGGTTTTGAGGCGTGTGTGCTGGGTCAGCAAGTCTTGGGTGGCCATGGGTACGTCCGAGAATGGGGCCAGGAGCAGCATGTGCGCGATGCACGTATTGCACAGATATACGAAGGCACCAACGGCATACAAGCGCTGGACCTGATGGGCCGCAAAGTCGTGTTTGATCGTGAAGGGTTGCTTGACGTGCTGGTAGAGGATGTCAGGGCTTTTATTGCCAGCGAAAAAGATGGCAAGGTGGCGGGATTTGTTTCAGTACTGGATGAAGCATTGGATGTACTGTTGCAGACTACCCGATGCGTGCGTGATGCCAGCGCTGATAATCCCAATGAAGTGGGTGCAGCGTCTGTTGCGTATCTTGATCTGATGACCTTGATTTTATATGGGTTTATGTGGGCAAGAATGGTCAGTGTGGCAACGCGCGCCCTGGACGCGGATGCAAGCTCAGACGCTGAGTTTTACCGCGCCAAGATTCATGTAGGTTGCTTTTATCTGGACAAGATGATGCCGCGGTACAAGTCAGTCGCCGAGGAAATCCGCGCGGGCTGCGATGTTGTTATGGCGATGGACGCGGCGTTGTTTTGAGCCGCGCCTGTCTGCTCATATCGACCATTCCACGTTACTGGAGATAATCTGTTCAACTCGGCCAAGCTCTTCGGCTCGCTCTCCGATCACTGCCATATTGCCGTCATCTGACGGCACAATACGTCCTTGGAAACGGGAGTCCTTGACATCCAGGCTGCGCCCAAGCGGAGGCGAGCGCACCAGAATTACCGAGACTGGCCCGTTTTCCCCCATCGTCACCAGGTGCGCACCTCGCAGCGAGCCGCCAAGACCACACACTTTTGCAAAAGTAATGATCAGGGTTTGATCGCCTGTTGGTTGCTGCAGGCTGACACCGGCATCGGCAAGGACAGTTTCAACCTCAAGCCATGAGATGGGTGCCGTGTTCTGCTCGTACCGGGGCGCTTCGTCATGAACGTGCTGCAACATGGCGTCGTGAAGCGCCAGTTCAGAGGCGCTTGGCCGGAATTGTAATGTGCTGACGACCAAACCGACGCTCACCAGCAAGCTGGCGGCGATTGCGTAAGCGCGCTGGCTCAGCCATGAGCGGGTTTCAACGTGCGGTGGTGCCAGTTTCTGCCGCAGTCTCACCGGAATATCAATGCTCTCTGATACCGCGCGAATATTTTCATCAAGCTGCTTCAATTCATGAAGCAGGCGATGTCTGTCTTCCCTGCCTGCTAGTGCATTGAGAAAATCAGGCTCTTCGTCAAACGGGTCGGTATGGGCCCGCGTGTGAAACTCCAGGTCATCCATTGTTGTGGGCCTCTGGCTTGTTATTAGCCTTGTTCACTTTTGTAACGTCTCGTTTTTGGTCTAACACAACTCTTCCTGTGCTTCATGACCGCTCTCATCACCAATAGCGCCCGGATTCATAACTTCTCTGAGCTTGATTCTGGCCCTGAACAGGCGTGTCATGACGGTGTTGTTATTAAGATCGAGAATCTCCGCAATTTCTTTCCCGCTAAAGCCGCCAACAACTTGCAGCATCAGCGGGTCTCGATACTCTTTCTCAAGCCGCATGATAGCTGTGTGCAATTCGGACAGTTTCTGGCGCTGATCAGGTTCATTTCTGTCGTCTTCTTCAATCGAGACATCATCGATATCAACCAGTTCTGGCCGGTATCGCTCGTACATCCGGGCATTTTCGCGCCGCAAGATAGTAAATAACCAGGCTTTGGCGGCGTCTTCACTTTGCAGGCTGTCAAACGAGCGCCAGGCTCTCAAGAAGGTTTCCTGAACCAGATCTTCAGCAATCGCAGGATTGCGGGTCAGCCAATATGCATACCGAAACACGTCCTGATAGAAGTTATCTACCAGCGATTCGTAACGTTTCCTGCGATTGTTGCCCACAATAATGGGACGGTTGACCGGCGGCTCGCTCATTTTGTTTCGTAGTGATTCCTCGAGATTCGTGCTCAGCTTAGCGAACTCGCTTGCTGTTGGCCATGCAGTTTACACGTTATACTGCCTGCCATTGAATTCTGATCCGGATTTCTGAGCAAAGATGGCTGACAGTTTATGATTAGAATCGCAATCGCCGGGGTCGCCGGTCGTATGGGGCGCACTCTGGTACAGGCTATTGTTGACAAGGCAGATGTCGCCCAGGTGCGCGCCGGAATTGTGTTGCCTGATGATCCGCAACTCGGTGCCGATGTTGGCTTGATCGCAGGTGTTGGCTCCCTAGGTGTTATAGCAGGTCACTCAATATCCTCATGCGTTGAGGAGTTTGATGTGCTGATCGACTTTACGTCGCCCGACGCTACGCTAGGGCATATTGACCAGTGTGTCCGGGCTGGAAAGGCTATGGTCATCGGCACCACCGGATTTACAGCCGAGCAGAAGCAGAGGATCAGCGAGGCAGCCCGTATGGTGCCCATCGTGTTTTCGCCAAACATGAGTGCCGGCGTCAATATCAGTCTGAAATTGCTGGAATTGGCAGCCAAGGCACTCGGAGATGACGTTGATATCGAGATTGTTGAGGCACACCACCGCCACAAGAAGGATTCCCCGTCTGGAACCGCATTACGTATGGGGGAAGTGATTGCTGAGGCGTTGGGACGGAATCTGCAAGATGTCGCGGTTTATGGTCGCGAGGGAATTTCTGATGAGCGGGATCGCAAAGCCATAGGGTTTGCGACCATCCGTGGCGGCGATATTGTGGGCGACCATACAGTGATTTTTGCCGGTCAGGGCGAGCGACTGGAGATTACACACAAAGCCAGTAGTCGCATGACCTTTGCGAGTGGTGCTGTTCGTGCAGCAATCTGGTTGGGTGGACGGCCCGCGGGTCTATATTCGATTGCAGATGTGCTGGGCTTGAATGATGTTGGTAAAGTGTCTGCCTGATCAGCGCGTCTTACTCGTAGACACGTCAGGGCACGATCCCGTACAATTGCTCCTCAGTATGATTACCACTGAGCACACATCGACGCAGCATTTTTAAAAAGCGGAATGAAACAAAGCTTTCATTCCGCTTTTTTTCGCCTGTCGTCTATCCGGGAGATAACATTGAATAATTCAGCAGTTCTCGCCCTGGAAGATGGAAGCATCTTCAGAGGCAAGGCCATCGGAGCTTTAGGATTATCCAGTGGAGAGGTTGTTTTTAATACGGCCATGACTGGTTATCAGGAAATTCTGACCGACCCTTCTTACGCGCGCCAGATAGTGACGTTAACCTACCCCCACATTGGTAACACCGGCATCACAACGGAAGATCATGAGTCTGATCGGATCTGGGCTTCTGGCCTGGTGATTCGCAATCTGTCCATGATTGTCAGCAACTGGCGCAGTGAAATGTCACTGGATGCGTTTCTCAAGGCACAGAACGTTGTCTCTATCGCAGAGATTGATACCCGACGGCTTACGCGTCATCTGCGCGACACTGGCCCGCTTAACGGTAGTATTCTGAGTGGAGATCTGTTGGCAGAAAAAGGCGAACAGTATGCCCTTGAGCAGGCGCGCGCCTTCCCCGGCCTGAAAGGCATGGATTTGGCTAAAGAAGTCTCTGTCGGCAAGTCTTATGAGTGGAATGAAGGAGTGTGGCAGCACGGCGCTGGCCACCCTCTGATGAAGCACCAGAATCCCTTTCATGTGGTTGCCTATGATTACGGCGTAAAGCGCAATATCCTGCGAATGCTCGCACAGCGTAACTGCACTGTAACCGTGGTACCCGCCCAGACTCCTGCCGCTGACGTGCTGGCATTAAAGCCGGATGGCGTATTCTTGTCTAACGGGCCTGGTGATCCGGCGCCGTGCGACTACGCAATAACGGCGATCAGGGAAATTTTACAAACCGACATTCCGGTATTTGGTATCTGCCTTGGATGTCAGTTGCTGGCGCTGGCGTGCGGCGCACAAACCATCAAGATGCGTCTGGGGCATCATGGAGCTAACCATCCGGTACAGAATTTGGATGACAATACGGTGCTGATCACCAGCCAGAACCATGGTTTTGCAGTTGATGAGGCCACGCTGCCCGTGAACCTGCGTGCAACGCACCGCTCGCTGTTTGATGGTTCCCTGCAGGGGATCGAGCGAACGGACAAGCCGGCCTTTGCGTTTCAGGGCCATCCTGAAGCCGCGCCGGGTCCTCACGATATTGCGCCCTTGTTTGATAAATTTGTTGATCTGATGCAAAAGCGTGCTCCGCGCTGAACAGCGTGCAGCAAACCCATACAGAGACACGGTTGAGTTATGCCTAAACGTACAGACATAAAAAGTATTCTGATCATTGGTGCCGGCCCTATTGTGATTGGACAGGCGTGTGAGTTTGACTACTCTGGTGCGCAGGCCTGTCAGGCCCTGAAGGAAGAGGGTTATCGCGTCATTCTCGTTAACTCAAACCCTGCCACAATCATGACAGACCCGGCCATGGCCGATGCAACCTACATTGAACCCATTACCTGGCAGATTGTCGAAAAGATCATCGAAAGAGAGCGTCCTGACGCTCTGTTGCCTACCATGGGTGGGCAGACGGCTCTTAATTGCGCGCTGGATCTGGAACGAAATGGTGTTCTGGCAAAATACAATGTTGAAATGATCGGTGCCCGTGCCGAGTCAATCGACAAAGCAGAAAACCGTGAGTTGTTTGACCATGCCATGAAAGCGATAGGTTTGTCGACGCCGCGTCACGGTATTGCGCGCAACATGGAGCAAGCGTTTGCTGCGCTGGATGAAGTGGGTTTCCCCTGCATCATTCGCCCGTCATTCACCATGGGAGGCAGTGGTGGTGGTGTAGCTTACAATAAAGAAGAGTTTGTTGAGATTTGTACTCGTGGTATGGAGCTTTCACCTACCAAAGAATTGCTGATTGACGAGTCTCTGATCGGCTGGAAGGAATATGAAACCGAAGTGGTTCGCGATAAAAACGACAATTGCATTATTGTTTGTACTATCGAGAATTTTGACGCCATGGGCGTCCACACGGGCGATTCTATCACTGTTGCGCCTTCGCAGACTCTCACCGATAAGGAATACCAGATTCTTCGTAATGCTTCTATTGCGGTGCTTCGTGAAATTGGTGTGGAGACAGGCGGCTCTAACGTACAGTTTGGTATGTGCCCGAAAACCGGCCGTATTGTGGTGATAGAAATGAATCCCAGGGTTTCGCGATCCTCGGCTCTAGCGTCAAAGGCAACCGGATTCCCGATTGCACGTGTTGCCGCAAAACTGGCGTGTGGTTTCACGCTCGATGAGCTCAGCAATGAAATCACCGGTGGTGCTACGCCCGCTTCGTTTGAACCGACTATTGATTACGTGGTCACCAAGATTCCGCGCTTCACTTTTGAGAAATTCCCCGAGGCAAGCGATCGCATCACCACACAAATGAAGTCAGTGGGCGAGGTGATGGCTATCGGGCGCACTTTTCAGGAGTCGCTGCAGAAGGCTTTGCGAGGACTTGAAGTGGGTATCAGTGGTCTGGATCCTGTACTGGATACCGCGCTGAGCGATAGCATGGATAAGCTCCGTGGTGAGCTCAAGGATGCCGGCAGTGAGCGGATAAGGTACATCGGTGATGCCTTCCGTCTGGGCTGGACCGTAGAGTCGGTTGCTGAACTGACCGGTGTTGATCCCTGGTTCCTGGTCCAGATCGAAGACATTATTCAGGATGAGCTGAGGGTTGCCAAGAACTCCCTGGAAAGTCTGGATAAGTCAGCTTTGTTCTCGCTCAAGCGCAAAGGTTTCGCAGACGCGCGTCTGGCGACGTTGCTGGGTTTGTCTGAGCAGCGGGTGCGCGAGTATCGTCATTTATTGGGTGTGCGACCGGTTTACAAGCGGGTTGATACCTGTGCAGCTGAGTTTGTGTCAGCGACGGCATACATGTATTCCTGCTATGACGAGGAATGTGAATCCAGGCCCAGTGACCGCAAGAAGATTATGGTTCTGGGAGGCGGCCCTAACCGTATTGGACAGGGTATTGAGTTTGATTATTGCTGTGTACATGCAGCTCTCGCGATGCGTGAAGATGGTTATGAAACCATCATGGTGAATTGCAATCCGGAAACCGTTTCCACCGACTACAACATATCGGATCGCCTGTATTTTGAGCCGGTGACGTTGGAAGATGTCCTGGAGATTGTTGCTGTTGAAAAACCTGCGGGTGTTATTGTGCAGTTCGGTGGACAAACACCACTCAATCTTGCAACCCGTCTGGAGCAGGCGGGTGTGCCGGTGATCGGCACCTCCCCCGATGCTATCGATCTGGCCGAGGACCGTGAGCGCTTCCAGAAATTGATTCAGAAACTGAATCTGAAGCAGCCACCTAACTGCATCGTCCGCAGTGTCGAGCAGTGTATTACCGAAGCTGAAAAAATTTCTTATCCACTGGTCGTGCGCCCGTCTTATGTGCTGGGTGGCAGGGCCATGGAGATCGTCTATAACGAGGAAGAACTCAATCGTTATATGCGTACTGCCGTTAAAGTCGGTAACGACAGCCCTGTGCTGCTTGATTATTTCCTTAATGCTGCCATCGAAATCGATATTGACCTGGTCAGCGATGGCAAGCAGGTTGTTGTTGGTGCAATCATGCAACACATTGAGCAGGCTGGTGTTCACTCAGGCGACTCTGCCTGTTCACTGCCACCCTATAATTTGCCCGTAGCCGTACAGGATCAGATTCGTGATCAGGTATCGCGCATGGCAATGGAGTTGGGTGTCATTGGCTTGATGAATACACAGATGGCCTATCAGGATGGTCAGCTATACGTGATTGAGGTGAATCCGCGGGCATCACGAACGGTGCCGTTTGTTTCTAAATGTATAGGTGTATCACTGGCCAAAGTGGCGGCGCGTTGCATGGTTGGAACATCGCTGGTCGATCAAGGCTACACAAAAGAAATCATTCCTCAGACATTCGCCGTCAAAGAAGCTGTGTTTCCGTTTAACAAGTTCCCGGGGGTTGACCCGATTCTTGGTCCGGAAATGAAGTCGACCGGAGAGGTGATGGGGGTCGGTGAGACTTTTGCTGAAGCATTTGCCAAAGCGCAGATGGGGGCCGGAGAAGAGATCAGCAACCATGGTACTGTGTTTATCAGCGTGCGCGATGCAGATAAACCCACAGTGGCCGGTATTGCCCACAGTTTCCATGAGCTTGGATTCAAGATGGTTGCAACAACTGGAACAGCGGCGATTATTGAGGCAGCAGGGTTGCCGGTCAGTCGTGTCAACAAAGTGCTTGAGGGGCGACCTCACGTGGTTGATATGATCAAAAACAAAGAGATTCAATTGATCGTCAACACGACCGAAGGCAAGCAGGCGATTGCTGATTCGTCAGCCATACGCCGCTCCGCACTGCGCCATGATGTGTTTTGTACCACCACCCTGGCTGGAGCAAGTGCCGTGTGCGAAGCGCTAAAATGCGGTGACAATTTGAATGTTTATACGTTACAGGAGCTGCATGCTCGTTTACCGAAGAGCCACTGACTCCATAAATGGTGGTTTGAACCTGGACCGTACCCCGTCACTATAGACAAGTCTGGTCAAGTTACGCATCATGTGATTGAAACGCCATAGTGCTGGCAGGCTCTCTGCGGGAGAGTCTGCGGGTATTTTTTACTTTAAAAACAGGAAGATCCAGAGGATCTGTGAGAGAGACATGAGAAAAGTGCCGATGACCATGGGGGGGGCCGAAAGACTTCGCGCTGAACTCAATGAGTTAAAGACGGTCAAGAGACCGGCAATCATCCAGGCGATTGCAGAGGCGCGGGAACACGGAGATTTGCGCGAGAACGCGGAGTATCATGCGGCGCGCGAACAGCAAAGTTTCTGTGAGGGCCGCATTAAGGAGATTGAAGGTAAACTTGCTGATTCCGAAGTGATCGATATCTCTTCTTTTCCGGTCACTGGCAAAATAATTTTTGGTGCGACTGTCACAATGGAAAATCTGGATACCGGAGATACGGTTAGATATCAGATAGTTGGCGAGGACGAGGCAGATGTCAAGGCTGGCAAAATTTCGGTAGGTTCTCCAATTGCGCGCGCGGTGATGGGCAAGGAAGTAGGAGATGAGGTTGTGGTTAAAGCTCCGTCAGGTGATATTGCCTATGAAGTCATCAAGGTTGAGCACGTTTAGCGCGAATCAAGAAACACATCGCCTGGCTTGTTAAAGGCCAGGCATGTTTTTGTTACGCAGTATATTGGAAAGTTTCGGGTCTGGCTGTCGCGCTGCCCGGTAAAGAACAACAATGTTTCCGATGCTCTGTACCAGTTCGGAGCGGGTTTGATCACAGATTTCAGCGGCAACTTCCTTACGCAGATCACGGTCGCCCAACACAATTTTGACTTTGATAAGCTCATGACGTGTTAATGCCTGATCAATTTCCTTGTGTACAGTCTCGGAAAGCCCCTTCTGGGCTACGGTTACAACAGGTTTAAGTTTGTGCGCAATTGCGCGCAGTTGTCGGTTGTCCAGTGCTTGACTGCTCATAAGGTGTCCGGCTAGATACCCATATCTGGGCTTTAATTTGGTGGCGGGTGATCTGACTGAACTGCCGCCAGAGTATAAGAATCGCGATGGCGGCATTGTACCCCAGCATGTTGGGTTCAACAAAGGCTGTCACAAACAGAGTGCCAGCGTTCATGCTTTATCTTGGACAATAATAAGACCTATCTTGTAATATCGAAAGACAGCCCCCATGTGCAGGAATGCGTCTAAAGTAATAATCCGCCCCGGCTTCAGCTTTCTGGTTGTTGTGACATAAAAAATCAGGAAGTCAATGAAAGGTGAAAAACAGATCTCAAAAGTTTCCGGGGTAGTGAGGGAATGGCAAAGCAATTTGTAACGGTCTCATTAAGAGAAGGATACCTTGGTAAGGCTTCCGTCACCGATGCAACTCGCTTACGAATCTAATCAGAATTCGAACGGGTTCCGCCCGCGAATTCAACTCGGCAAAGGGGGATTATCCCTTGAATGATATGGCTAAAAATTTATTGCTCTGGATGGTTATAGCGGCAGTATTGCTGACTGTTTTTAACAACATTAATCAGGAGCCCGTGACCTCTCAGGTCAATTATTCCGATTTTATCCGTGAAGTCAGGTCGGGGCAGGTGACTTCGGTCAACATTGCGGGTGTAACGGTCAATGGCGTGCGTTCTGACAATACCCGCTTTAACACAACCATCCCGATGATTGGTGACGATCAGTTGATGGATGACTTGTTTAACAACGGAGTTGAAATACGAGCTTCAGAGCCTGAAAGACAGAGTTTGTGGACGCAATTGTTGGTCGCCAGTTTCCCGATACTAATCATTATCGGGCTGTTTTTCTTTTTTATGCGGCAGATGCAGGGCGGCGGCGCCGGTGGCAAGGGCGGCCCGATGTCCTTTGGCAAGAGCAAGGCCAAGTTGCTTGGCGAAGATCAGATTAAGGTCACTTTTGCTGATGTGGCCGGCGTGGATGAAGCTAAAGAAGACGTAAAAGAGTTGGTGGACTTCCTGCGTGAGCCAGATAAGTTTCAGCGCTTGGGAGGACGCATACCCAGAGGTATTCTGATGGTAGGTCAGCCCGGGACAGGTAAGACATTGCTTGCCAAGGCCATTGCCGGCGAAGCTAAAGTCCCGTTTTTCTCAATCTCCGGTTCCGATTTTGTGGAGATGTTTGTGGGCGTGGGTGCTTCGCGTGTGCGTGACATGTTTGATCAGGCCAAGAAACAGGCTCCCTGCATCATCTTTATTGACGAAATTGACGCAGTGGGACGTCACCGTGGCTCGGGTATGGGTGGTGGTCACGATGAACGAGAGCAAACACTGAACCAGCTATTGGTTGAAATGGATGGTTTTGAAGTCAACGACGGCATAATTGTCATAGCTGCCACCAACCGCCCGGATGTGTTGGATCCTGCGCTGCTGCGCCCTGGCCGGTTCGACCGTCAGGTTGTTGTCGGACTGCCGGATATTCGTGGTCGTGAACAGATTCTTAAAGTGCACATGCGCAAGGTGCCAATCGCAGATAACGTTGACGCCGGTGTTATTGCCCGGGGTACACCCGGGTTCTCCGGCGCAGACCTTGCAAACCTGGTTAATGAGGCCGCGCTGTTTGCAGCCCGTGGTGGTCGTCGTCTGGTAACCATGGAGGAGTTCGAAAAAGCCAAAGATAAAATCATGATGGGCACCGAACGCAAGTCCATGGTGATGTCAGAAAAAGAAAAGACCAATACTGCATACCATGAAGCTGGGCACGCAATTGTCGGCCGCCTGGTGCCTGAGCACGACCCGGTTTACAAGGTCAGTATCATTCCGCGAGGCCGTGCCTTGGGAGTGACCATGTTTCTGCCAGAAGAGGATCGTTACAGCATCAGCAAGCTGGCAATCATGAGTCAGATCAGCAGCTTGTATGGTGGTCGTATCGCTGAAGAAATGACACTTGGCGTTGATGGGGTGACAACGGGTGCATCCAATGATATCCAGCGTGCAACTGAAATGGCGCGTAACATGGTCACCAAATGGGGTCTGTCAGAAAAGCTCGGTCCCTTGATGTATGCGGATGAAGAAAATGAGGTTTTCCTTGGTCGGTCTGCAGGTGGAGCGCCAAAGCACCACTCTGGAGAGACTGCAAAAGTGATTGACGAGGAAGTGAGGAGCATCATTGATTTTTGTTACAGCCGCGCCAGACGCATGCTTGAAGACAATCGTGACAAGCTCGAACTAATGAAGGATGCGTTAATGGAGTACGAAACCATCGACGCTGAGCAGATCAACGACATTATGTCTGGACGGAGGCCGCGTCCGCCTGCGGACTGGTCTGACAGCAGCAGTGGCTCGGGCTCCTCAAGAAATGAAACGACCGCCGCTGATATGATGCAAGATAAACCTATCGGTGGCCCCGCCAGCGAACATTGATTGTCAGCTGGAGTGAATGCGGGAGCCTGTCAGTGTCCGATGTTGGATTAACATCAAAGCACAGGCCAGCAGCAGGGCTTAAATTGCCCGATCGCTGGCTTGACCTAACGGTCCCTCGAGTCATGGGCATACTGAACGTTACCCCTGACTCGTTTTCTGATGGTGGCGCATTAGCGGCCGCAAGCTCCCGTGGATTCAAAATTTCCCTTGATAAAGCGTTGGCATCAGCAGAGTCTATGGTGCTTGCAGGGGCTGATTTGATTGATATTGGCGGTGAGTCAACCCGGCCGGGTGCTCCCTCTATCAGTGTCGACGAAGAGCTTGAGCGTGTAATCCCGGTCATCTCTGCAATACGTAGTAATTTTGATGTGCCAATTTCTGTAGACACCAGTTCCCCAACAGTGATTACCGCGGCCGCAAGTGCTGGCGCCAGCATGATTAACGACGTGCGTGCGCTGCAGATACCAGGCGCGTTGGAGGCTGTCGCCGCGACCGACTTGGCAGTATGCCTTATGCATATGCAAGGGCGGCCTCAGTCCATGCAAGAAAACCCCTCCTATCAGGATGTTGTCGCAGAAGTGTGCGAGTTCTTGTGTTCCCGAAAAGTCTGTTCTGAAAGAGCTGGCATCAACGTTGACAGGATTTGCCTGGATCCTGGCTTTGGATTCGGCAAGACGCTGAGTCACAACTACCAAATTCTGGCGCGGCTTCTCGAAATGCACGCACTGGGTTCACCCTTATTGGTTGGAGTGTCGCGTAAGTCGATGATCGGGTCTGTCACCGGTGGTGCCCCGGCAGATCGTCTGGCAGGCAGCCTGGCTGGGGCTTTGCTGGCTGCCATTGCAGGAGCACAGATTATTCGTGTCCATGATGTCAGGCATACCGTGGATGCATTAAAGGTGTTTTTAGTTGCGAGAAATGCTGGTCAGGCAGGCGCGTGAAGTGTTTATAATCTGCCCAAAGAGGGGCGTCAGAGGTTAAAAAGTGGGATCCGGGAATAAGTCAGACAAACAATTTTTTGGTACAGATGGCATTCGTGGTCACGTAGGCGAATACCCGATTACCCCTGATTTTATGCTGAAGCTGGGTTGGGCTGCCGGGAAGGTATTTGCCAAATCCAGTGGGCAGCGCAGCAAAATACTGATTGGCAAAGATACCCGCATTTCAGGTTATATGTTTGAGGCTGCTCTCGAGGCAGGGCTGGCTTCAGCTGGCGTTGATATCAATATGCTGGGGCCAATGCCAACCCCCGCGATTGCATACCTGACCCGAACGTTTGGAGCTCAGGCCGGTATCGTTATCAGTGCGTCACATAACGCGTTTCCTGATAACGGCATCAAGTTCTTTGACGGAGATGGCGCCAAGTTGCCAGATGAAACAGAGCTGGCAATAGAAGAGTATTTGAGCAAAGACTTAACAACGGTGAGCTCAGCCGACATCGGCAAGGTGTCGCGTATTACTGACGCTGCCGGCAGGTACATTGAATACTGTAAACGCACAACTCCCGAAAATACGGTCTTGCGAGGCCTGAAGGTTGTTATTGATTGTGCAAATGGATCCACGTATCACATCGCTGGTAATGTTTTTTCAGAACTTGGTGCCACAGTGACGTCAATTGGAGTGTCTCCCAACGGACTTAACATCAACAAAGACTGCGGATCTACCTCGCCAATGACACTTGCACGGCAGGTGCTCGCAGAGCAGGCGGACATTGGAATAGCATTTGACGGAGATGGCGACAGGGTCATCATGATTGACCATCTTGGCAATGTGGTTGATGGGGATGAGCTTCTCTATATTATCGCCCGCGATCGTCGGCGTCGTCACTTGGCCTTTGGGGGCGTGGTAGGTACCTTGATGAGCAATCTGGGGCTGGAATTGGGGCTGGAGGCGCTGGATGTTCCCTTTGTAAGAACAGATGTTGGCGATCGTTATGTGATGGAGATGCTGAAGAAAAAATCGTGGCTGCTGGGAGGCGAGTCGTCAGGACATATCGTTTGTCTGGATGTAGGCACAACCGGTGATGGTATCGTGTCCGCACTGCAGGTGCTGGCGGCAATGGTACAAACGGACTCAAGTTTGTTTGATTTGCGAAGCAAGATGCGCAAGATGCCGCAGACTATGATCAATGTTCACGTGTCCAGTAAATCGCTTGTGATGGATAGTGTGCCAGTCAAGGTGGCTGTCGGGGCTGCAGAGACAAAGATGGCCGGGCGTGGACGCGTGTTGCTGCGTCCTTCCGGAACCGAACCGGTGATCCGCGTGATGGTAGAAGGTGATGATCAGGTGTCAGTTGCAAAGTACGCGCAGGAAATCGCCGAGGTGGTAGAGTCGGTAAGCAATACAGACTGAAAATGTTCGCTAAAAATGCTGTTATACGGCGATCCCGCTGCGTGCGCTGTCTTGCAAGGCCGGGTCAAAGTGGTTATAGTTGCGCCCCCGTGGAAGCTCGGTCTGCGTAGCAGGACAATGAGATTGTTGATATGCGTCGAGCGCTGGTTGCTGCAAACTGGAAAATGCACGGGGATCGGGTCTCTATAAAGCAATTGGTGACCGAATTGATGCCTGCGTTGTCGGGTGGTGTGAATGGCGTTGATATAGTTATTTGTCCGCCGTTCCCCTATCTGCAGTTGGTTGATACCTTGATTAGTGGTGTTGAGTTGATCCTCGGTGCCCAGGATGTATCGACAAACGAATCCGGCGCCTACACCGGCGAGGTGTCGGCCAGTATGTTGTCAGATTTTCGTGTTCGCTACGTCATCGTTGGCCACTCGGAAAGACGTACTCTGATGACGGAAAGTGATCAGGTCGTAGCAGCAAAATTTGAGGCTGCTCAGCGGCGAGGTTTGATTCCGGTGTTGTGTGTGGGCGAGACGCTCGCAGAGCGGGATCAGGGAGTGGCTGAGCAGGTAGTAGGTCGCCAGCTGGAAGCGATTGTGGATAGATGTGGGATTTCCGGATTCAACAGAGCGGTTGTTGCATATGAGCCGGTTTGGGCAATAGGAACCGGTCGTTCCGCCACTGTGCAGCAGGCCCAGGACATGCACGCCGCGATACGCAGGTTGATAGCGCTGCAAGACGAGGAAGCTGCGCAATCATTGCAGGTTATTTACGGTGGTAGCGTGAGCCCGGAGAATGCGCCGGAATTGTTTGCGCAACCCGATATCGATGGCGGTTTGATAGGTGGTGCATCGTTGAATGCCGAGCTGTTTGTCCGTATATGTCAGAGTGTGAGTTGAACTATGGAAACGCTGATCGTTGTAGTGCATGTCATCGCCGCCATCGCAATTATTGCGCTAGTGTTGCTTCAGCAAGGCAAGGGCGCAGATGCGGGCGCTGCCTTTGGTAGTGGCGCATCCCAGACTGTATTTGGCAGTTCGGGGAGTGGTAACTTTCTGACCCGCTCTACGACTATTGCAGCGGTTATCTTTTTTGTTACCAGTCTGACGCTGGCTATTTATGCCAAGCAGTACAGCATGGGTGGTGGTCTTGACAGCGGTGACCCGTTGGTAAGTCCGGAAGTTCTCAGGGAGATCGAGCAGTCGGACATTCCGCAGCTTGACGTCGCTCCGACTGCTTCAGATGTACCCGTAGCTCCCACGGACGAGACGCCAGTAAGCGGGGCACCCGTAGTACAGTAATCGTATTTGCCGAAGTGGTGGAATTGGTAGACACGCTATCTTGAGGGGGTAGTGGCCATTGGTCGTGCGAGTTCAAGTCTCGCCTTCGGCACCAATTAGAACGCAGTGATAGTGCCTTTGCCGGGGAATTCAAGTCATTAATGTCTTGACGCCTTACAGGGGCAGGACTAGAATGCCTGCCCTTAAACAGCAGCTTTGCCAGAAGCTGATGTCGTTACAAGTGGCAATTTTTACAGATTTCAAGCTTTATTGCGGGGTGGAGCAGTCTGGCAGCTCGTCGGGCTCATAACCCGAAGGTCGTAGGTTCAAATCCTGCCCCCGCTACCAAACCTGCGGTACGGAGATATTCCGAGTGCCGCTCAAAAGCCCCTTGATGGGGCTTTTTATTACGGCTGATGATTGCACGCAAGAGCTCTCAGCAGGGTCGGGAAAGTTCGTCGGATTTGATTTTTTCAAGGACGAGGCGCCGCCGCCGCAAGATTCCATTATGGATTTTGCGACAAGACAAGCAGTTTGTTTAAGCGGTGGGCCTAGGGCCCACTTTTTATTTGTGTTTTAGACTCTGCATAGTCCAGGAAAGTAGTTAACGTGGTTGCAACAATAGACAATATCTCAGAGTTTTTTCGCCCTGCTGTCGCTGCGCTGGGTCTTGAACTCTGGGGCGTAGAGCACCTCGTGCGCGGCCATTCCTCACTTCTGCGGATCTATATTGATGGTCCGGATGGCATTTCAATTGAAGACTGCGAAAAAGTCAGTCGGCAAGTCAGTGCAATTCTGGATGTTGAAGACCCGATTCCGGGGGAGTACACGCTTGAGGTGTCTTCGCCAGGTTTTGACAGGCCGTTATTTGATTTTGAACAATTTGGCCGTTTTTTGGGCGAGGTGGTTAGCCTGAGGCTGCGCACGCCGCTTGATGGGCGTCGCAAATTTAAAGGTAAGTTGGAAAAGGCTGAAAACGGTGTGCTTACTGTCACCGTGGACGGCAATGTGTATGACATTCCCTACCAGCAGGTAGACAAGGCGAACATCGCGGCCTGAGAAAGTTATACGGCAGTGTTCTGATGGAACAATGAACCCGTGTGTAAGGTGACATTATTATGATGAGTAAAGAAATTCTGATGGTTGCGGACGCGGTCTCCAATGAAAAGGGAGTAGCGCGCGAAGTCATATTTGAAGCCATCGAGTCGGCTCTGGCGACAGCAACCAAAAAATTGTTCGACGACGAAGAGGTTAATTGCCGCGTCGTTGTTAACCGTAAAACAGGGCAGTATGAAACTTTCCGTCGCTGGGATGTGGTTGCTGACGAAAATTTTGATGATCCTGCTCACCAACTGACGCTGGATCAGGCTCAGGCGAAAAACCCGGAGATCACCATTGGTGAAATATGGGAAGAAAAAATCGAAAACACCGAATTTGGCCGTATTGCTGCGCAAACAGCCAAGCAGGTTATTGTTCAGAAGGTGCGTGAGGCTGAGCGTGACCTGGTGGTTGCCGAGTATCGCGACAAGATGGGCAAACTTGTCTCTGGCACCGTGAAGAAAGTAACCCGCGAGAGCATTCTGGTGGATCTTGGCGGTAATGCTGAGGCGATGTTGCCCAGAGACCAGATGATCCCCCGGGAAATGTTCCGTACCGGCGATCGTATCCGCGCTTTACTGCTAGATGTGCGTCAGGAAGCACGCGGTCCTCAGTTGTTCCTGAGTCGAACAGCCCCGGGCATGCTGATTGAATTGTTCAAGATTGAAGTGCCAGAGATTGCAGACGGTATTATCGAGATTCGTGCAGCGGCGCGTGATCCGGGCTCAAGAGCAAAAATTGTAGTCAGTACCAATGACGGACGTATTGATCCGGTGGGTGCATGTGTTGGTATGCGTGGCTCGCGAGTACAAGTAGTTTCAAATGAGCTGGCTAATGAGCGCATCGATATCATTCTTTGGGATGATAACCCCGCGCAACTGGTGATAAACGCCATGGCCCCGGCCGAAGTAGCCTCTATTGTGATGGACGAAGACAGTCACACCATGGATGTTGCTGTCGAAGAAGACAATCTGGCACAGGCGATCGGTCGAAGTGGTCAGAACGTGCGACTGTCGGCTGAGCTGACAGGTTGGGCGATTAATGTAATGAGCGTAGAGGATGCCCGCAATAAACAGCAGCAGGAGTCCAGCGGATTTATTTCCGTGTTTATGGACAAGCTGGATATCGATGAGGATGTTGCCGAGCTGCTTGTCAGTGAGGGATTTACCTCGCTGGAAGAAGTCGCATACGTACCGATTGATGAATTGCTTAGTATCGAAGGTTTTGATGAAGATATCGCCAAAGAACTGCGCGATCGTGCACGTGACGCATTGCTCACTCAGGCAATTGCCTCAGAAGAAGGTTTGTCAGGTGCTCAGCTGGAAGCTGACCTTCTGAACATGGAAGGTATGGATGACGCGCTGGCGATGTCTCTGGCAGGTAAAGGGATCCTCAACATGGAAGACCTGGCAGAACAGTCAATTGATGATTTGATGGATATTGACGGCATGAGCGAAGAGCGGGCCGGCAAATTGATTATGACGGCTCGAGCGCCCTGGTTTGCGTAATACCCGGTTTAAATAGATTGACCGGATGACAGTAAACCGGATCAGGCAGCAAGAGAAGACAGGAGTAGTTAAATGGCAGATGTAACAGTCGGTGAGTTCGCCAAAGTGATTGGCGTTACCGCGGAACGGCTACTGGCTCAGATTAAAGAGGCCGGGTTGCCGCATACGCGCGCAGAAGATCCGATTTCAAATGACGACAAGAATACCTTGTTGCAGTTTCTGCGTCGCAGTCACGGTGCGACGGAGGCTGCCGATGCTGCCCCTAAAAAAATCACCCTGAAACGCAAGACGGTTGAAACCCTGAAGACCTCCTCAGGTCAGGGGCGCGGCAAAACGGTCAGTGTTGAAGTGCGTAAGAAACGTACGTACGTCAAGCGCAGTGAGTTAACACCGGAGCAGGCAGCCAGTGAAGAGGCCTCCGGTATTGAAGAGGAGTTGCTTGAGCACGCCCCGGATCTCGCGGGCGGTGTTGCAGGTGTCGAAGCCGCTGATGAATCAGGTGTTATTGAGGCGGGCAGCTCTGTTAATTCAGCTACTGCCGCGCCCGCGCAGTTATCGCCGGAGCCAGCCAAAACTGACGCACCGGGGAACTCCGGATCACCCGCAGTGCAGCTGGCGCAAACGTCAGAGCAGACCAGAGAAAGGCCTGCCCCGTCGCCAACTATTAAACCTAAAGTCACTACCAAGCCGGTTCGCAAAGAAGACGGCGACGAAAAGGACGAAGATAAAAAATCTAATTTCAGGAAAAAAGCGGCTGTCCCCAAAAAGGCCGTAAAACCGCGTATAGATGAATTTGTGCTTGAAGACGGTGAGTTCGATGAGGGTGGGCGCGGTCGTCGCGGTGGTCCACGTAAAAAGGCGCGCCTCAAGCAACACGGCTTTGAGAAACCAACCGAGTTTATTGTCCGTGAGATTATTATCGGGGAAGCAAATGCCGTTAGTGATCTAGCAGCTAAAATGTCGGTCAAGTCAGCAGAGCTGATCAAGGCTTTGTTCAAAATGGGCGTGATGGCCACCATCAATCAGGCGTTGGATCAGGATACTGCTACGCTGCTGATTGAAGAGTTTGGCAACAAAGCAAAATTTGTATCAGCTGATGCAATCGAAGATACACTTTATGAATCAATCGCCTATGTTGGCGGTAAAGAAGCGGTGAGTCGTGCGCCCGTTGTTACAGTGATGGGTCACGTAGACCATGGCAAGACCTCGTTGCTGGACTACATCCGCAAAGCCTCTGTGGCGGCCGGCGAAGCCGGTGGAATCACTCAACACATTGGTGCTTATCACGTTGAAACTGATCACGGTATGGTGTGTTTTCTTGACACCCCGGGTCACGCGGCGTTCAGCGCAATGCGTTCACGCGGTGCCAAGGCAACCGACGTTGTCATTCTGGTAGTGGCGGCTGATGACGGAGTCAAGCCGCAGACCGAAGAAGCCATAAATCATGCGCGCGCCGCCGGTGTGCCCATGGTGGTTGCAATTACCAAGTGCGACAAACCCAACATCGATCTTGATCGGGTTATGAATGAGCTTGCCCAGCGCAATGTGATTTCTGAGGCCTGGGGTGGTGATACCCAGTTTGTGCAGGTTTCTGCTCATGCAGGTACCGGTATTGACGAGTTGCTTGAAGCGATTTTGCTGCAGTCGGAAATGTTGGAGTTAAAAGCCTTCAGCGATGCACCGGGCAAAGGCGTTGTAATCGAATCGCGTCTGGATAAAGGGCGTGGTCCAGTGGCATCAGTCCTGGTTCAGAACGGTACACTGAATGTTGGCGATTACGTGCTGGCAGGCTATGAGTATGGCCGGGTCAGGGCACTCATCGATGAGGCTGGCCGATCAGTCAAATCTGCTGGTCCCTCGATTCCGGTGGAAGTGCTTGGGTTTACAGATGTGCCGGAGGCCGGAGACGAATTTGTTGTGGTTGCTGATGAGAAGCAGGCGCGCGAAGTGGCTGATTTCCGACGGGAGCGTATCAAAGATAAAGCCGCTGCGATGCAGCAAGGCAACAAGATTGAGGCCATGTTTGCCGGTATTGGCAAAGCGGGCAAGGGTATTCTTAACGTCATCATTAAAGCTGATGTGCGTGGCTCCATGGAAGCTATTGTCGGCTCACTGCACAAACTGGGCACCGATGAGGTGGAAGTGAATGTGGTCGCCGCAGGCGTAGGTGGGATCTCCGAAACAGACGCGCATCTGGCCGCAACCTCCAAAGCCATGATGATTGGTTTTAACGTGCGAGCAGACAAGAGCGCACGTGAAGTGGTTGAAAATGAAGGCGTAAACCTGCGTTACTATAACGTCATCTATGATGTGATTGATGATGTCAAAGCTATCCTTGGTGGCATGTTGTCCCCTGAAATACGTGAAGAAATTCTCGGTATCGCGGAAGTGCGCGACGTGTTCAACTCGCCGAAATTTGGCCAGGTAGCAGGCTGCATGGTTGTTGAAGGCACCGTTTACCGCAGCAGGCCCATCCGTGTGCTGCGTGATAACGTGGTGATCTTCCAGGGAGAACTGGAATCGTTGCGCCGCTTCAAAGACGATGCCAGCGAAGTGCGCAATGGCATTGAGTGTGGTATCGGCGTGAAAAACTATAACGATGTAAAGGTTGGCGACAAAATCGAGGTTTATCAGACCATTCAGGTGGCCCGTACGCTGCAATGAGTTGTAAACAATGAGTCGTAAACTATGAGTAACAAGGTGTCACCTCGTGTTCAGCGAGTGGCGGATCAGATACAGCGTCTTCTCGCTGATCTGATCCGGCGCGAGATCCGCGATCCGCGAGTAGGTATGGTGTCAGTGACGGGTGTGGACGTAAGCCGCGATTTTGCCCACGCCAACGTACACATCACGGTCATGGGGCGCCACGGCGATGATTTTGGCGCAGGACAGGCATTAAAAGACATGGGCGAGCTTGATCGTAAAGAAATCAAGGACAGTCTGGCAGCGTTAAATAAGGCTGCAGGGTATCTTCGCAGTCTGCTTGGCAAGGAAATGAGTCTGCGGGTGATTCCCGCACTGCAGTTTCATTATGACGACAGTGTTGCGCGAGGACGGTACCTGTCATCGCTGATAGACAAAGCGATAGCTGAAGACAGCACGCACGAACACATAGATGAAACCGACTCCGGACAGATCCCGGAGCAGGGACGCGTAGTTTGAGTTCAGGCAGAAAACAGAAGGGCCGTCAGATTAATGGCATTCTGTTATTGGATAAACCGCAGGGCATGAGTTCAAACGCATGCCTGCAACAAGCCAAGCATCTGTTTCAGGTGTCCAAGGCTGGTCACACCGGTGCGTTAGATCCGCTTGCTACCGGGGTGTTGCCTCTGTGTTTTGGCGAAGCGACCAAGGTGTCGCAGTTTTTGCTGGAAGCGGATAAGGGGTATTTGACCCGGATTCGTCTGGGTGAGCGAACGGATACCGCGGATGCCGAGGGGACTGTGATCAGTGTCCGGCCAGCTGAAGCGATCACTCGGAGCATGGTGCTTGACGCCCTGTCACAATTTCGTGGTGTGATACTTCAGTGCCCGCCTATGTATTCAGCACTGAAGCACAAAGGGCAGCCGCTTTACAAGTTGGCGCGCGCTGGGCTGGAAGTAGAACGCAAACTCAGGCAGGTAACCATTAGCGATCTGGTACTGCATGAGTTTGAAAACACTCCAGAAGGGACAGAGCTGTCTCTGGAAATTCGTTGCAGCAAAGGTACTTATGTGCGTACTATAGCCGACGATTTGGGAGAGGCACTGGGCTGTGGTGGCCATGTGCGCCAGTTGCGGCGTCTGCAAGCA
Organism: Gammaproteobacteria bacterium; assembly: GCA_041306975.1. GTDB lineage: Bacteria > Pseudomonadota > Gammaproteobacteria > Pseudomonadales > Pseudohongiellaceae > Pseudohongiella. Next base: position 52,986 of record JBFZEG010000113.1, read on the forward strand.
GGTGTCTTCCGGATCGAAGACTGCATTACACCCGCTGCACTACAAGCCAGTTTTGCTGAAGGCGGATTGGACGCATTGGATAAATTATTACGTCCAGCGGATCAGGCCATAGACCACTTGCCTCGTGTCAGACTGAGCTCAGAACTGGCGCTTTATGTCAGGCAAGGTCAGGCGGTGTTGGTGGAGCATGCACCGGCAGGTGAGTTGGTCAGACTTTACGACAAAGAAGAATTTATCGGTATTGGCAGCATGCTTGACGATGGTCGAGTAGCGCCACGCCGGTTGATGAGGGAGCAAGCCAGATAACTGTCAATATGCACGGTTATGCTGGGTGACAAAGGATGTTATTAACTTTTAATGCATATTAATCAGGAGATTTAAAAATGGCGTTAACAACCGAACAGAAACAAGCAATTGTAGAAGCATACGGCCGCGGCCAGAACGACACTGGCTCACCAGAAGTGCAGGTTGCACTGCTGACCGAAAACATTAATCTGCTGCAGGGTCACTTTCGTGAACACACCCATGATCACCACTCACGTCGTGGTTTGATCCGCATGGTTAACAGCCGCCGCAAGCTTCTCGATTATCTGAAGCGCAAAGACACTGATCGTTATGCTGAACTGATCAAGCGTCTGGGCCTGCGTCGATAAGACGCCCACCAATTTCATGGCGACGAGAAAGTGAGAAGAGACTCTTGGTAAAAGGGATGTTGCTGCAATGCTGCCCGGGTCTCATAAAAAACAGGATGAATGTATGTTTAATATTGTTAGAAAGACCTTCCAGTACGGCGCCGATACGGTAGTACTGGAGACCGGCAAAATTGCTCGACAAGCCACTGGCGCCGTTGTGATCACCATGGGTGGTACGCAAGTGCTGGCGACGGTTGTTGGCAAAAAGTCTGCAGCCCCGGGTGCAGACTTTTTTCCGTTAACAGTTAACTACCAGGAGAAAACCTATGCTGCGGGCAAGATCCCCGGTGGTTTCTTCAAGCGTGAAGGTCGTCCGACTGAGAAGGAGACTTTGGTTTCCCGTCTGATCGATCGCCCGTTGCGCCCGCTGTTCCCAAAAGGGTTTAAGAATGAAGTGCAGGTAGTCTGTACCGTTATTTCTGCCAGCAAAGATGAAGATCCGGATATCGCGTCCATGATTGGTGCGTCAGCTGCGCTGGCCATTTCCGGCATCCCGTTTGCCGGCCCGATTGGTGCCGCTCGTGTTGGTTATGATGCGGTAAATGGGTATGTGCTTAACCCGCGTGTCAGCGATCTGACCAGTTCAGCGTTGGACATGGTGGTTGCAGGTACTGAGTCCGCGGTACTGATGGTGGAATCCGAAGCGAAAGAACTGACTGAAGATCAGATGCTGGGTGCGGTGTTGTTTGCCCATGAATCCATGCAGGTTGTGATCAAAGCCATAAACGAGCTCAAGGCTGAAGCTGGCAAACCCGTTTGGGAATGGCAGCCAGAGCCTGTTAATGAAACGCTGCGTGCAGGTCTGGCCCTGGCGTTCTCGGACAGTATCGGCAATGCCTATCAGGTGTCTGACAAGATGCAGCGTTATGATGCTCTGGGTGCCCTGCTTGAGCAGGCTGTTGCTCAGTTCGCCAATGCTGAACATGGCGTCAGTGCTGAAGAAGTGAAGAATGTGTTTGCATCCATCGAGAAGAAAGTGGTGCGTAACCGTATTATTGACGGCGCTCCCCGGATTGACGGTCGTGACACACGCACAGTACGCCCTATTGCTATCGAAATTGGTGTATTGCCCAAAGCGCATGGTTCGGCCTTGTTTACCCGCGGAGAAACTCAGGCGTTGGTTGTTACAACACTCGGTGCTATTCGTGATGCACAGGTGATTGAAGGACTGGAAGGCTCGAAAAAAGACGCCTTTATGTTCCACTACAACTTCCCCCCCTTCTCAGTGGGCGAAACCGGTTTTATGTCAGGCCCCAAGCGTCGCGAGATAGGTCACGGTAAATTGGCCAAACGTGGCGTACAGGCAGTGATGCCAAATGAAGACGCATTTCCCTACGCAATTCGTGTTGTGTCCGAGATTACTGAATCTAACGGCTCCAGCTCGATGGCATCTGTGTGCGGCAGTTCGCTGGCACTGATGGATGCCGGTGTGCCCTTGTCCGCACCTGTGGCGGGTATTGCTATGGGCCTGATCAAGGAAGGTGACCGTTTCTCAGTCATCACGGATATTCTGGGTGACGAAGACCACCTCGGCGACATGGACTTCAAAGTAGCGGGAACCGCCAAAGGCGTCACCGCACTGCAGATGGACATCAAGATCCAGGGTATCAACGAAGAGATCATGGAGACTGCGCTGGTTCAGGCTCTGGAAGCTCGCCTGCATATCCTTGGCGAAATGAACAAGGTGCTGGCTGTGGCGCGTCCGACAGTCAATGAAAATGCACCTTCCATGGCGACCATGAAAGTTGATCCGGACAAAATCCGCGAAGTGATTGGTAAAGGTGGTTCAACCATCCGCTCCATTACTGAAGAAAGCGGCGCGTCCATCGATATCGATGATGATGGCAATATCCGCATCTACGGCGAAGATAAAGACTCACGTGACAAAGCGATAGAACTGATCCAGCGTATTACAGCCGAAGCAGAAGTCGGACAGTTGTACAAAGGCAAAGTCGCTCGTATTGTTGATTTTGGTGCCTTTATCACCATTCTGCCGGGTAAGGATGGTCTGGTTCACATTTCCCAGATCTCCTCTGACCGTGTGGAGGACATCAGTCAATATCTGCAGGAAGGCCAGGATGTCGTCGTTAAGGTTATGGATCTTGACGCACGTGGTCGTATCAAATTAAGCATCAAAGAAGTGACTGACGAAGAACGCGCCAGCATGGAGTGATGTTTACAACAGGTGCCTGTTCGCAGGTGCCTGTTTTGACTGTTATGACCGGCAAGTTGAAAAGCTTGCCGGCTTTTTTGATCAAGATACCTCGTTGAAGGCATGGATATGCCTCGTTCAATCTGCAGCAACTGTCTGCGTCCTATACCGGTCTGTTATTGCCCACATCTGTCGCAACTGCGAAACGAGTGGCCGGTTTACATTGTTCAGGATTTACGGGAATCTGCCCACGCGATTGGCACTGCCCGCATCGCTGCGTTGTCTTTGTCAAATTGCCATTTGCTTGTTCTTGATCCGGACAATATCAGTGCGACTTGCATGTCTGCCTTGCAAGAATTACGCGCATCAAGTCCTGTTTTGATTTACCCCGGAGAGCAATCACAGAGCCTGTCAGTATTGGCAGAATTACCAATGAGGCCTTTGATGTTTATTGATGCCAGTTGGCGGCGGAGCCGAAAGATAATGCACCGGCTGCCTTGGTTGGCAGAGTTGCCACGCTATCGTCTGCAGCAGTCAGCACCCTCGCGCTACCGAATCCGGCAGCAACCCGGCATTCACGCGCTGTCTACGTTGGAGGCAGTCGCCTCTACACTGGCAACGGTTGAGAGCAATGACCGCTCATTTGAAGGATTGCTGGCCACCATGGACTGGGTAATTGATCAACAAATACGTCGTATGGGTGATGTGGTTTACCAATCGAATTATCTGGATTGATAATCGGGTATGCGCTCGCGTAATGACTGTACCTCGGTGAGTTGGCTTCAATCTTCAAAAACGGCGTTGTGATAAACGTTTTGAACGTCATCCAGTTCATTCAGCATGTCCATAAATTTCTCAAACATCTGCACGTCCTCACCCGTCACCGATGTGGATGATTGCGGAATAAACTGAATCTCATCCACCTCAAACTCAACATCTTTCATCGCTGTGCGGATCGCCTGCCGCGCTTTGGCGTACTCGGTATGCGGAACAAACACGGTAATGTGTCCGTCTTCATTTTCGATGTCGGTGACATCGACATCAGCATTCAGTAATGCTTCCAGAATAATGTCCTCATTATTGCCAGCTACCGACAGGATGGCGCAATGATCAAACATATGACTGACATTGCCCTGTGTGCCAATCCTGGATTTGGTTTTGGTGAAACATAAGCGCACATCACCAAATGTGCGATTGGGGTTGTCGGTCAGGCACTCCACAATGACCATGCAGTTGCCCGGGCCGTAGCCCTCATAACGCGCTGGCGAAAAATCTTCCCCTCCGCCGCCTTTGGCTTTCTCAATCGCTTTGTCGATGACATGCGAGGGAACCTGACTTTTTTTGGCGCGTTCAAGCATACCGCGTAATGACAGGTTGCCATCGGGGTCAGTCCCTCCGCTTTTTGCACACATGTATATTTCGCGTGCAAAACGGCTGTAAACTTTGGTTTTTGCGGCCGCAGTTTTGGCCATCGACTCTTTACGGTTCTGGTAAGATCTACCCATTGGTGATGTCCGTCATGGATTAGGGAAAAACACGAATCATACACGCAGGCACCTGCCAAAATCCACGTCAGGCCACAATTGGGTAGGTCAGACATTAAGGATATCGACACGGGATCCAATCGGAATGACAGCAACACAGAAAAGCGCGACGGTTTGGTTTTTGTTTGGTCTCTCCGGTGCAGGAAAGTCATATGTGGGAGACGTCATATCACAACAGAGCGGATGGCCTGTTTACCACGCCGATATTGATATCACAGCAGAAATGAAGTTGGCGCTCGCCGAGGCGCGGCCCTTTACGGATAGCATGCGGGATGCATATTTTTCACAACTTTTGGAGCATATCAAAGGCCGGCAGCAATCTGATCTGCCCTTGATTGTCACTCAGGGGGCCTACAAACAAAAGCATCGGGATTTCTTGCGAAAGCACCTGCCGCAGCTGACATTTGTCTGGGTAGACGCTCCTCTGGATCTGATCATCCAACGCCTTGAACAGCGCGGACAAGGGATTCGTGCTGCCAGTGCCGCAGCATTGTTCAAGGATTTCGAACCACCGCGCGACAACAGTTTCCGCCTGGTTAATGATGGCGATAAAACACGCATACTCCAGCAGAGTCGACAGGCCATGGGGCTGACATAATGAATGGCGGGTGTGGTGGTTGACCCGTTGTGGGCAGGTGTTATGATCGGCTTCATTTTTGCAGCCACCCAAAGGCTGTTCTGGAACGAGTGTAAGATCATCATGAGCCATTTGTTTACCGTCAGACACAGGATGTCAGCCGCTGCGCTCGTGTTATCCGGCGCCTGCACCATGGTTGTGAGCAATAGCGCCAGTGCCCAGTTATCACCGCGTTATCAGGATCTAAACGGTGATCTGGTGGCGGATCAGCCTGAAGATTCTGAGCGGTGGCGCGACCCCTCGATTCTGGTGTTTGCTTACACTCCGGTTGAAGACCCCGCTTTGTATTCTCGTGTCTGGGATGAGTTCATCGCGCATATGGAAGGCGCCACCGGCAAAGAAGTGCGTTTTTTTCCGGTGCAGTCTAATGCTGCGCAACTGGAAGCCTTGCGTGCGGGTCGTTTGCATATCGCTGGTTTTAATACCGGTTCAACACCAGTGGCCGTGAATTGCACCGGATTTGTGCCCTTTGCCATGATGGCGTCGGCAGATCGCAGTTATGGGTATGAGATGGAAATCATTACTTTTCCCGACAGCGGTATTCAAAGTGGTGCAGATCTCAGAGGCCGACAACTGGCATTCACAGCGCCAACCTCCAACTCCGGATTCAAGGCGCCATCGACCTTGCTACAGAACGAATTTGGTTTGCTAGCTGGGACAGACTATCGCACGGTGTTCTCAGGTAGTCATGACAACTCCATACTGGGCGTTGTCAATGGAGACTATGAAGCGGCTGCCGTCGCCAATGAAGTGCTCAAGCGCATGGAAGGACGTGACGTCGTCAATGCCAGCCAGTACCGTTCAATTTACAAGTCACTGACTTTTCCGACAACTGCCTACGGCGTCTCGCACAACCTCACCCCAGAGTTAAGCACGAAGATTCGCGAGGCGTTTTTCAGTTTCAACTGGGAAGGTAGTGCCTTGCAGCGCGAGTTTGCAGACGCTGGCATGGCACAGTTTATTCCGATTACATACCAGGAACACTGGCGGGTTGTCAGAGAAATTGATGAAGCAAACGACACGGTCTACAACTGCGATTGACCAGTAAAAACAAGAGGAAAGCATGCTGAAATTGACCGGGCTGAGCAAACGGTATGATACGGGTGATCTGGCGCTGAGTGATATCACTCTGGAAGTGCCAGCAGGGCAGGTCATGGCGCTGATCGGCCCTTCCGGGGCCGGCAAAAGTACCCTGATTCGTTGTGTGAACAGATTAGTGGAGCCCACTTCCGGGGCTGTGATGCTTGACGGAAAAGACATTACACGGGTGCGCGGCGCGAAGCTGAGGCAGGCGCGTCGTCAGATAGGCATGATTTTTCAGAACCATGCGCTGGTTGAACGTCTGTCAGTGATGGAAAACGTACTGTCCGGACGATTGGCTTACACGGGCTTCTGGCGCAGTTTTCTTCGTAAATTCCCGTCCTCAGATGTTAAACAGGCACTGAATCTGCTCGAGCGGGTGGGCCTGGAAACGATGTTTGACAAGCGCGGCGATGCATTGTCTGGCGGTCAGAAGCAGCGAGTCGGTATCGCACGCGCATTGGTGCAAAATCCCAAGTTACTGCTGGTTGATGAGCCTACTGCCAGTCTCGACCCCAAAACCTCACGACAGATTATGCGCCTGATCTGTGAGCTGTGCCGCGAGCAGCAGCTGGCGGCAGTGATTAACATTCATGACGTTGTGCTTGCTCAGCAATTTGTTGATCGCGTTGTGGGTCTTCGAGCAGGTAAGCTGGTCTTTGACGGCCCCCCTTCAGGCTTGAACGAAAAGACACTGACGGACATTTATGGTGAAGAGGATTGGTCTGCCGCCGCGACTGACCAGGCAGAATCCGATGAGCCTGAGGCCTCGACAGGTGACCTGCTTAAGCCGATTGGTCAAGGCAGTCATCCATGAGTCGTACATTGCCGGACTCAGGTGTCGATGCTCAGCGCCTTGCCTTGTTGAAGGACGGTATCTGGAAGCCTTTGCCGCTAATACGTGATACGCGCTGGCGCTGGGCATTAAACGCGTCTGTGCTTCTGTACATTGTGCTCGCATGGCTGAGTGTTGATGTTAACTGGGCACGCGTGGCTCAGGGTATGGATCGGGGCCTGGCCTTTATGGCCTCGTTTCTGCAGCCGGACTTTGTGTCGCGCAGCGGGGAAATTTTTGCCGGACTCAAAGAAAGCCTAACGATGACGCTGGCGGCAACGGTGATCGGAGTGCTGCTGGCAATCCCAGTTGGACTTGGTGCCGCGCGCAATATTTCACCCTTGCCGGTGTATTTGTTCTGCCGCACCATCATTGCCTTGTCGCGGACCTTTCAGGAAATCATCATCGCCATTCTGTTTGTGGCCATGTTTGGCTTCGGTCCTCTGGCGGGCGTGGTAACCCTGGCATTTGCAACCATAGGGTTTATGGCAAAGCTGTTGGCTGAAGATATTGAGGATACCCAGCGCGAGCCGCTGGAGGCCATTCGTGCAACCGGCGCCAGTTGGTTGCAATGGGTCAATTATGCAGTGCAGCCGCAAGTGATGCCGCGCCTGATTGGCCTGTCACTGTACCGTCTGGATATCAATTTCCGCGAGTCTGCAGTGATTGGTATTGTCGGCGCCGGGGGCATTGGTGCCACGCTGAATACTTCCATCAACCGCTATGATTACGATACCTCGGCAGCCATTCTGCTGCTGATCATTGTGATCGTGATGACCAGCGAGTACCTGTCCGGGTATGTTCGCAAGTGGACACAATAATGCCGCTGATAAAACATGGAGATCAGCCAGTCTGGAAAAAGCGTGAACCTTTGCAGCAGTATGCTCACTGGGCAGGCTGGATGCTGGGAGGCATGTTGTTTGTCTGGTGCTGGGCGCTGATCTCGGAAAATACAATCTGGGAATTTCTTTACGATGCGGACGAGCAGGCTGCCAGTCTGATCGGACGGATGATTCCGCCCGACTGGAGTATCACCGGCTCGTTGATGTTGCCTTTGTGGGACACCATCAACATAGCGACCGTCGGGACGGTCATGGGTATTGTCATCGCCTTTCCTCTGGCCTTTCTGGCGGCACGCAACACGACCCCCCATCCTGCTCTGCGCGCCGGTGCACTGGCGATTATTGTCAGTTCCCGATCGATCAATGCGTTGATCTGGGCCATGTTGCTGGTGACCATCGTCGGGCCGGGAAGTTTTGCCGGCATGTTGGCTATTGCGCTGCGTTCGATCGGATTTGTCGGAAAACTGGTTTACGAGGCGATAGAAGAAATTCATCCGACCCCGGTCGAAGCCTTGTCAGCAACCGGTGCCGGGCGTGGACAGGTGTTGGCCTGGGCGGTCTGGCCGCAGATCATGCCGGCATTTGCGGGCATTTGTGTTTATCGTTGGGACATCAATATCCGCGAAGCGACAACGCTGGGTCTGGTAGGCGCCGGCGGTATCGGACTGCAGATGAATGCCTCTATCAATAACCTGGCATGGGGAGAAGTCGCTACGGTGTTTGTGCTGATTTTTGCAACCGTTGTGGTGTCAGAGTGGGTATCAGCCAAAGTCAGGCGGGCGATGCTGTAAGTGGCGGACACTTTTCCGTCAATGATCGGTCAATGGGCAGTCTTATGTGCAAAATGAAACCTTGCTCATTGGACCAGTCTACACAGCCGCCTGCTTCTTCAATGCGTTCCTTGATGCCTTTGAGTCCGTTGCCGGGTTTGATCGGCCCACCCTGGGTGCCGTTGTCATTGATGCGCAGGTGGTAGCCCGTATTGTCCGCTCTAAAATCGATATGACAACGCGTTGCGGCGCTATGGCGCAGCACATTGGTCAGCGCTTCACGAGTGCAGCGTAGCAATGTGTCGGCTATTTGTGTATCACTCGGCACGCTGCTCAAATTCAGGTCAACAGTGATACCGGGCACGCCATTGATCAGCTTGTGCATGGCATCGATGAAGTTGACCGGTTCGTCTTCTCTCAATTCGCTGACAGCCGTGCGCAGATCGCTTAATAACAACTTGCCCAGTGCCAAGGCCTGTTCAACTT
>JBFZEG010000137.1:0-4191 GCA_041306975.1 Gammaproteobacteria bacterium
CACAGTGTCGAGCACAACTACCAGCTTCTGCAGAGTGATTACATCTCGCTGAACCTTGCTCACGAACAACTGGATCGTGGCGTGCGTGAATTACTTGACTCGTTTTCGTGGCGAGTCACCGCACCTTATCGGTGGCTGCGTCACCGTCTGAACAGAGTCGTGGCGCGTTTGTTGCCGCAGCACAATGCCGGCAGCTCACAGACAGCCAGTGCTTACAAAAAACAACATACCATCACCGCGACACTGCAAGCCGGCCTTGTCACACCGTCAAGCGAAAACGCCGTGTTGCCTGATTACTTCACGGTACAAGGATGGGCGTGGTGTGACAAGCCGATTGTCAGTGTGCAGCTGTTTGTAGATCAGTCTATGCTTGATGACATACAGCCATTGCCGGCGCACGCGCGCGTGGAGGATGCCCAACGCATTGGTTTTGCGCGACTCATCGACACCCGTGATCTGAGCCCCGGGCCGCACCAACTCAGCCTGCTTGCTCGCGATGAAAGTGGGCAACAAATTCGCGTCTCACGCAATTTTGTGTACCAACCATCAGCAACCGTCTATCAACGCTGGCATCGTGATACCGTGCCGACTGCCCACGCATTACAAGTACAGGCATTGCAAGCACAGGCACTGCAAGTACAGGCATTGCGGGCGCACGCAGAAATGACTTTGCCAGGCAGTTGTGCATTCACCATTCTTGTGCAGTTTGATAACAGTGGAATTGCCGGGAATCAGAGCACCGAGTCATTAAAAAACACACTCGCCAATCTGGCCGCTCAAACCTACCGTCAGTTCGAATGTTTGATTTCCGTATCTGATTCGGATCATCAGAGTGTTTTTTCACTGGCAACAACCCTGCTACCCGATGTCAAAGTGATCTCTGCGGCTGACACATGGGCAACCCTGCAGCAAAGCAACAGCACTGCGCTGTGTGTGCTGACTGCAGGCGAAGTGCTGCGCGCCGACTGCCTGTGGCAGGTGGCGGATGCATGGCAAAAAAATACCGTCTTTGTATACAGCGACCATGATCTGATTGAAGCAAACGGCAAGCCGGTCAGCCCCTGGTTCACAACCGAATGGTCTCCTGACCTGCTGCTCAGCCAGAACTACATCGGCAATGTGTTTTTTGCCGACACACGCCAGTTTGCCAAACTGAGCCCACTCGACACTCAGGCGCCAGCCTGGCGATACCGGTTATTACTGGAACTGAGCAGGCAGTGCGCGTTTAATGCCGTGCAGCGCATCGCAGCGGTCTTGTGGAGCGCACCTCAGCCCACGGCAGAGCAGCGCGAACGTGAACTGTCGGCTGAATCGCAGGCTCTGTCGCAGCACTTACTGCAGCATGGCCAGCAGGCACAGGTATTACCCATCGCCGGCAGCGAGTGCCGGCGTGTGCAGTGGTCATTGCCACACACGCCCCTGGTCTCCATCATTATCCCCACTACCGGCAATATGCGTTTCCTCAAACCCTGCCTGGATACACTGAAGTCGAGCACCTACCCCGCGATCGAAGTGGTGATCCTGGACAACAGTCGTGGCAATTACCCTGAAGGCATTCTCTACGCCCATGAACAGGGCGCTGTGGTGATTGAGTGCAATGAAGCGTTTAACTGGTCACGGCTGAACAACATCGGTGCGGATAAAAGTCACGGCGAATTACTGCTGTTTCTGAACGATGATATTGAAATTATCCAGCCTGACTGGCTGGAGGAGCTGGTATCACAAGCGCTGCGCGATGACGTGGGCACGGTTGGGGCAATGCTGCTGTACCCGAATGGCGCAATCCAGCACGGCGGTGTGTTTCTGGTTGACCACGGCGGCGGTGCACGACATCTTTTTCACAAACAATTGCCGGGCAAAGGCATCTACCGCGAACTCGACAACTGTGTCCGCGAGGTCTCCGGCAATACCGGCGCCTGTCAGATGATCCGGCGCGACCGCTTTGAGCAACTCGGGCGTTTTGATGAACAGCTGTCCATCGTCGGCAACGATATTGATCTGTGTATGCGCGCACTGGAAGCAGGACTGCGTAATGTCTGGACGCCCCATAGCCGGCTGATCCACCACGAAAGTGTCAGTCGTCAGAGCAAGCCGATTGGCCAGGATGAAAAGGCCATGTGGGATCGTTGGCAACATCGCTTTCTGGGCGGTGATCCCTACTTCAATCCCAACATCGATCTGACACGCGAAGATTACGTGCTGGCACCGGTTAAGAGCACAGACCTGACTGCGCCCGCAACACCTGCCGTGCCGGACACACCAGCGCCCGTGCAGACCGGTGTGCATCTGATTGCGTACATACGCGCCAGCATGGGTGTGGGCGAAGCGGCACGCGGCAACGCCGCCGCGCTGGAGGCATCCGGAGTCCCCTTTGGCATTCTGAATTATGAAAAGGGTAATCCGTCACGGATGGATAACCTGCGCTGGCAGCACAGGGAGATACAACACCCGCAATATGGCATCAACCTTATCCACATCAATGCTGACCACACCCCCGGGGTGATGAAAGATCTGGGCCCGCAATGGTTTGACCAGCACTACAACATCGGTTTCTGGGCATGGGAAATGCCCGAGTTCCCTGACCGCTGGATTGACACTTTTAATCTGCTGGACGAGGTCTGGGTGCCCTCGGCGTATGTGAATCAGGCGGTGGCTGCCAAATCACCCATCCCGGTAATCACCATCCCCCATATCATTAATGTCAACGAGAACGACGCTCACCAATACCCGCGCGCTTACTTTGGCATACCCGATCATGCGTTTGTGTTTATCAGTATGTTTGATACCCACAGCATTGCCCAGCGCAAGAATCCGTTTGGATCAATTCTGGCGTTCCAGAAAGCGTTTACGGCCACCGATAGCAGCGTGCAATTGCTGATCAAAATCAACAATGCCGATGACGCCAATCTGAAGGTATTGCGCGGCCTGGTCGGCGACTATCAGAATATTGTGCTACTTGACGCCCACCTTGACCGCGCGCAGATTGATTCATTGATCAACTGCTGCGACTGTTACGTCTCCCTGCATCATGCCGAAGGGTTCGGGCTGGGACCGGCAGAGGCCATGTCACTGGGCAAAGTGGCACTACTCACCGCATGGTCTGGCAACCTGGAGTACATGCGCAGCAATAATTGTGTGGCCGTGCAGTACAGCCTTAAAACTCTGGGCAAAGACTATGGCCCCTATGAGGCTCATCAATATTGGGCGGTCCCGGACATCGATCACGCGGCAGCGGAAATGCGCGATCTGTCGCAGAATCCGGCCAGGGTGCGGTCGCTCGGTGAACAGGCACGCAAAACCATACAGCAGGAGTTCTCGGCAGACGCAGTGGGAGCACGCATGCGCCAACGTCTGCACAGCATAGAACGTATTATTGAAAAACGACGCCAACCGCAGTAGAGGCAGTATGTTCAAGCGCAGTAGTGCGTCGCTTTTAAAACCCGGTTTTTTAAGCGGCGAGCAGATAAAGTATTTCGAACAGAACGGATACGTGATTGTAGATTTTGGTTTTGACCACAACGAGATTGATGCGTTGATCAACACCTTGCAACCACTATACGACCCCGAGCACTTGCGCGCACCGGCATTTGGTGCGCGTATCCAGGACGCATGGCAGTTTGTTAAACCGGTGCACACGCTGGCGACCCACCCCAATGTGCTCTCAGCACTGCAACAGCTGTTTGGCCGGCGCCCGCGCCCGTTTCAGACCCTGAATTTCCCGTTTGGTACTCAGCAGAAAATTCATTCAGACACTATCCACTTCAGCAGCATGCCCGGCGGGTTTATGGCAGGGGTGTGGGTAGCGTTAGAGGATGTCGACGAAAATAACGGGCCGCTGCGATACTACCCGGGCACCCATCAACTGCCACAAATCAGTATGCAGGATGCCGGGCTGGCGCCGGGTTATGAACATTACCCGACCTATGAAACCTTTATGGAAAACAAGGTCAGCTCACTGGGCATCCGCCAGTCGTTTGGATTGATGCCCAAGGGACATGCCCTGATCTGGCATGCAAATTTATTGCACGGTGGTGCCGAGCACAAGGACCATCAACGCAGCAGGCACTCGCAGGTCACACATTATTTCTTCGAAGGGTGTCGTTATTACACCCCCCTGCACAGCACGCCGGAAAAAATTCACTATCGCAAACCTGTGTGGATACGACCGGACAAATGGGTGCAACAGTTTCC
>JBFZEG010000167.1:0-2703 GCA_041306975.1 Gammaproteobacteria bacterium
GTGCGTCAGGATGAAGAGACTTACCAGAATGCCGGTGTGTCCTCAGTGCCGGCGTTTATTATTAATCGCAAGTACCTCATTTCCGGTGCGCAGGACAGCGATGTGCTGGTGAAAGCCCTGCGGGATATCAGCGCGGAGGCAGCTGAGTCCGTCTGATCACCTTCAAACGCCTGTCAAAAGGCATTCTTGTTGCTTTCCATATTGCTATGAAGCACCCGCACAATGCTGATTCCATGAGCTTGAACTAGATAATAGATCTGATGTTTTTCATAGGGAAATGCCAAAAGACCTTTGCCGAGATCGCTGCAATCCCTCCCCAACAGGGGCGATTGGGCGAGCGTCAGGACCCGTTTTTCAAGTCCGTCAATATACTTGGCTGCTTGCGCATCGCCCCACGTCAGCACTGAATAATCAATAATTGAGAGCAAGTCCTGCCTGGCTTTTCTGGTGAACTTAACCGTTCGCATTCGATAGCCGTGTCCTGAGTTCCGCAATCACATCATCACCGTCAATGACGCGACCAGCATCAAGGTCGGCAATTCCTTCTGCAATTTCCTGCTGGAGACAGCGCTCCCGATAGGCTTGCAGTTGCGTAAACTCGCTGGCAGAAACAAGGACGGCTACCGGTTTGCCATTTTTGTTGATCCGCACTGGACCATGCTGGGCTTTTATCAACGCATCACCAAATTCTCGTTTAGCATCACTGGCATTAAGTGTGTCCAAAATTGTATCCTTTTTAATCAAAATGATCATTTTGATCAGTTTGATTAACCAAGAGCGGCAAGTCAATACACTCACGGCATGCTTACCTGCAATAAGCGTAGTCGCTAAAAGCGGGTCTTGCTCAATTTAACCCCGTCTTTTGCGAGTTTTAAATTGCCGGGGACACCCTGTGATCACTGTCAAGCCTGCCGAATCTGTCACCGGAGCGCGATCTTACAAATCCAAACCAGAACTTTGGATTTGTAAGATAAAATTCCGGCCAACATAGCGCCAGGAACATTTGGTTGGCATTGGTAAATCAATACGTCAAAAACCTGCACTTGTGGTGCCTCGGAATTGGGTTATCCTTCAGCATCTTCGGAGGAAAGTGTATGAACCTTAAACAAACATATGCCAGATCTGCCACCCATTCCCTGACGGCGGCTCTGCTTGCGCTGGTCCTGCTCTGCTTGAGCTGGACCGTTAACGCCGCTGAAACCCGCTACCAGGTGGACTTGTCCGAGCGCGCCATGCAACAGGTCACTATCGAGGCGCGCTTCAGCGACGTGACCGGTGACACGCTGGATTTTCACCTGCCCATCTGGCGATCTGGTCTTTATCTGGTGCTGGACTTTGTGGGCACGGTGTCTGGCATGCAGGTCAGTGATGGCAATGGCAACGCGCTGCCCTTTGAGCAGACCGCCACTTCGTCGTGGCGGGTCAGCAGACCCGATGCGGGTTCCGGTGATGTGGTGGTGCGCTACCGTGTGTATGCCGACAGCCTCAACGACCGCACCCGTCATGTGGATGCCGAGCATGCGTTTCTGAATCCGGCCGCGGTGTTTGTGTATGCCGACGCGCTTCGCGATGAACCCCTTGAGGTCACCATCGATCTGCCAACGGGTTGGAAGGCCGCCGCCGGCATGGAGCAACCCGAGCAGGGCCGCTTTGTAGCGCCACATTATGACCGTCTGGTGGATTCACCGATTGAGATCGGCACCTTTGATCTGGTGACCTTTGAAGCATCAGGCATCACCGTCGATTTTCTGATTCACGGCATCTGGGATGGCGACGAAGAGCGACTCGCGAGTGATATTGGTGCCCTTGTCACCGCAACCGTCGAGGTGTTTGCCACGTCGGATACCGGCTTGCCCACCGATTATTACCTGTTTATCTTGCACAGCGGCGACGGCCTGGGTGGCGGTACCGAGTACTACAACAGCACGGTGGTGCATGCCGACCCACGTGCCTTTTGGGACAAAGAGCGTTGGCAGGGTTTTCTGGCACTGATGGCCCATGAGTTTTTCCACACCTGGAACGTCAAACGCTTCCGCCCGGCAGACATCGACCGTTATGACTACCAGAACATCAATTACACAGAACTGCTCTGGGTCGCCGAAGGCCTGACCAGTTACTACGACCAGCTGCTGCCAGTGCGCGCCGGTCTGGTGCCGGTGGATGATTACCGCGATCAGCTGGCTGAGCTCATTGGCAGTGTGGTGGATGCGCCCGGCTACAACCAGGACACGTTGGCACAAGCCAGCCTTGAGGCCTGGACCAAAGGATTTCACCGCGGCGCCGACCGCGCGGCGGACAAACCCAACCGCACGGTGTCTTTTTATAGTCAGGGTGGGCTGTTGGGGTTGGTGCTCGATCTGGAGATCCGCCGCGCCAGTGACGGCAGCCGCAGCCTCGATACCGTGATGACCAGCCTGTATGACGATTTCCCCCTGGGGAACGGAGGCTTTACCTATGCCGATTTTCGCGAGCGTCTGGCGGCCGCCGGCGGTGATGCACTGGCCGAACAACTGGACGGCTGGGTCTACGACACGCAGCCGTTGCCGGTGGAAGACGCGCTGCAATCCATAGGCTGGGTGCTGGAGCGCGAAGATACCAGCGAAGATCCGGTGCAGGTCTCGCTGGATGTATCGCTGCGCGGCAATCCGCCGGTGGTGGCGACGCCGCGTCTTGATGGTGCCGCCTGGAAGGCGGGCATCAATG
>JBFZEG010000171.1:0-10135 GCA_041306975.1 Gammaproteobacteria bacterium
TGCAGCTTGGCCAGATACAGCGGATCAAACTCGGTTGAGCCTTCGGCGATATAGCGCTTATAACTTTCCTGCAGCCGCGCCAGCGGGAAAAACTCAATCAGATCGATGCCGGTGCTTAATCCATCCATCACTACCGCGTCCCACACGGTTTTGGCCATGGGGCCAGCCCGGTCCTGTGTATAAGAAATCTGCAGCAACCCGGTGCGACTGATCAGCCCTTGTGTGGGTGTCAGACCCACAAGACTGCTATTGGACGACGGGCTTCAATCCGGGCCAGGTAGCGCCGCACCAATTCTTCTGACGTTAACGTGCCGGCATCAAACGCACGATTGATGTCCTGCACGGTGGCGCTACGCAGATCAATGGCTGCGGCAGGGATACTGACCATTACAAAAGACACAGCCACCAGGACGCAGCAGCAAAGTTTATGGAATGATCTAGCGGGAACAAAAGCAGCTCTATTAAGGATTATCAACATGATGGCGGGTTCCAACAAAGAGGTCTCATCTTGCAGAAGCAAAATATGCGCCACTCATGGAATTTCACAAGCTCATGGTTTTGATGGGATTTATTACGATTGTAAAATCGGTTTTTAAAGTTATGCGATCTAAGAGTGCTTTATGAATCAGAATTGCACCAGGATGAGGCTGAAAAATACAAAAGCCGCCTGGCGGCGGCTTTTGGTCGGGCATGTTAAATCGTTATGCTTTAGCTGAAGTTTCTTCGTTCGCTGCGTACCAGATAAACAGGCCGAATGCGATTTTGTTCACTACATCAGCAAGGTTGTAAACGATGTTCAGTGTTGCTGCGTCTGTACCGCCGGCCATGTAGCCAAAGAAGTAACCGATTGGGTAGATTGACCAGCCAACGGTCACAGTCCACTTCATCAGGTTGTAGGACTTCTGCACAGCCGGGGTGGCCTGTGTTGCGGCGACCTTGCTGGCTTCACCTGCAAAAATTTCGTACAGGATGTAGAACCAGCCGAGCATACCAATCACAAATCCGATCGTGGTGTTGATGTAGCCAGCTTCGCCCATGTAACCAGGAACCAGCATTACCAGTGTACCGATCAGCAGGCGCCAGAAGATACCGCCGGATACCTTAGTGATAGCAGCCAGAATCAGGTAAAACTCGATCATCAACAGTGGTACGGTCAGTAACCAGTCGATGTATCGGAAGTCAGTCGGCGAGGTTCCCGTGCTGACCCAGACTTCTCTCATGTACATGTAATGAAATGCTGCTATGAAAGTGACTAGTGCAGAGACGGTCAAACTGGTGGCCCACTTGCCACCGATGCGAAGCGCTTCCATCAGGAAGAATATAGTTGACGCAGCTAGCGCCATAGAAATCAGCCAAAACGAATATCCTACAAAATCTCCTGACTGCAGCATTTCGGCTGCAAACACTGAACTCGAACCCAGGGCGAATATGATTACTATCGCTACCTTTTGCCAAGTCTTAAAGGTTGCACTTATCATTTGTTATCTCCGATTTATTTTTTTGGAATACTGAGCAATTTTGTACTTATTCTTAAACTACATCTCCATCTACATCTACATCTACATCTACATCTACATCTACATCAACTTCTAGTTTTACGTCAATAACAATATCAACATCAATAACAATATCATCATTAATAGCAATATCGATATCTACGTTGAACTGTTCTACCTTTAATATGCGCTTTCAGATCACAAAAAGTTGCGGCTACAGCTATTTAATTTTGTAATAAAGTGTAAATAGTATAATTAGTGTGGTAGAAACCATAACTTTGAGCTTATGGAGATTACAATTATAAAAAACCATCGCGCTGGTGATCCTGAACATATATAAATGGCGTAAGAAATTTCAAACTAAAAATATAAATGTGCGGATCATTTTTGTATGAGCCTATCCAATACCATAAGAATTGTTCATACGATGCAAGAATCTTCAGAAATTAGCTCCTGGATCAGCAGCAGATTGTGCGAAGCAACAGCGGATGCCCCTGCAGCCTTGCGGGAGATTTCAAATGCACACCTGGCAATTGAAGGCAAGAGACTTCGCGGGCGGATGGCATTTCAAGCGGCCTCTTTGTTCGGAGCTGACTTTGATGCTGCAATCACCTGGGCTGCTGCAGTTGAGCTCATCCATGATGCGTCATTGGTTCACGATGATTTGTGTGATGGTGACGTCGAGCGGCGGGGGCAGCAAACAGTGTTTAAACAGCACGGCGAGGCTCTGGCCGTTTGCTTGGGAGACTACTACATTTCCACAGCATTTAGACTGGCGGCGATGGCAAGCCCTAAAACCGTAATAATGTTATGTGATGCAGTCACAAAATCGACTGGTGGGCAAGCCTCAGAATTTGATATGTCGGGCTACCCATCCTGGAGCCGATATTGTGAAATTGCGGTGCAGAAGACATCTCCGCTACTAAGCTTACCGATCACAGGTGCTGCCATACTCACCGGATATTCTGTTGATCACCAAAGGGTCGAGTCTTATTTCGCCAATTCAGCAACCTGCTTTCAGATAATTAACGACTTACACAACTTTTTTGCGTCACAAAGCAGCGACGAACTCTGCTCTGATCTGGCTAATTGTCGCCCGAACGCATTGATATCTTGTTTCAGGGATAGCTTAAAATCGCCCGTGCAATCAAGGTTCGACCAATGGAGTGATCGTATACGATCATCAAAAGAGTCATGCAATTCGCCTGAATCTTTACAGTGGTGGCAGTTTGTGAAGCAGTCACAATCGCTTGCGTACACGGCGCAACGACTGCAGTTTCATTTTAATACCGCAACCAACGAGCTGAACCGACTTCCCTCCGAAATTCAGTGCGTGCTGTCGAAGTTTCACCAATGGCTTGATTTTGAACTGACAAAAGCAAATGTCGGTGTGTTGATTAAAAAGGATTTAAACAGTTGACCGATACTCTAATTGTGGGTGCAGGTTTTGGCGGTATCGCAGTGGCATTACGTTGCCGCGCCATGGGTCACAGGGTCACCTTGCTGGATCGGCTTGATCAACTGGGGGGGCGAGCGCAAGTATTTGAAAAAGAAGGATTCCGTCATGATGCAGGACCTACGGTCATCACTGCACCATTTTTGTTCGAAGAGTTATTTGAATTATTTGGGAAACAATTAAAGGACTACGCCACCTTTGTCCCGCTCGATACCTGGTACGAATTTTATTTTGATGATCAGAAAAGATTTACCTACAAAGGTGATATCGAGCACACATTTCGCGAAATCGCACGATTCAACGAAGGCGATGTCGCCGGTTATAAAGCGTTACTAAAATTATCTGAAAAGATATTCAAGGTGGGATTTGACGAGCTTTCCAGCAAGCCATTCACCCGCTTCTCGTCAATGATGTCGCAGGCCCCTGCATTGATTCGCCTGAAGAGTTACTTAACTGTCTATGGTCTGGTCAGTAAATTTATTAAAAACGAACATCTGCGCAAAGTGTTTTCAGTGCACCCGTTGTTAGTGGGTGGGAATCCGTTCACAACAACGTCTATTTATACGCTGATTCATTACCTCGAACGAAAATGGGGTATCCATTTTTGTATGGGAGGTACGGGTGCATTGGTCGACGCGCTAAGGCGACTAATGGTCGAAGAGGGAATTACGATCCGCCTGAACAGTGATGTTGATCAGATCAGTATCAAAAATGGCCGTGCCACGGGTGTGACCTTGAGCAGCGGTGAGGTCATATCCGCCGATAACGTCATATTCAATGGCGATGCGCCTCACGCCTATCGGTCTTTGTTGCCCGCATATCTGAAGCGCCAACCCATTCGCCGCCCGGATGCTGCGACACAGTACTCTATGGGGCTTTACGTCTTGTATTTTGGTACACAAAAAACATATCCGGATATTGCTCACCACACGATCTGGTTGGGCCCGAGACATAAGGAATTATTGGCGGATATTTTTGACAGGCATGTCATTCCCGACGATTTCTCCCTCTATCTGCACCGCCCGACTGCCACTGATCCAAGCTTTGCGCCGCCGGATTGTGACAGCTTTTATGTGTTATGCCCGGTATCAAATCTGTTATCCGGAACTGACTGGTCCGTTGAGGGGCCAGCCCTGCGTGAGCGTATCGTGACGGCGCTGGATCGGACCATTTTGCCGGGACTCAGAGACACCCTCTGTGCTGACTTCTGGATGACCCCGGAGGACTTCAAGAGCAGATATCGTTCTGAGCACGGTGCCGGTTTTTCTATTGCCCCGACGCTGACGCAGTCTGCCTATTTCCGCTATCACAACCGCGATCCGGATGTGCCCAACCTCTACTTTACTGGCGCAGGGACACATCCCGGTGCTGGTCTGCCGGGTGTATTATCGTCGGCCAAAGTGGTGGAAAATCTGTTGAATGGTGCGACCACCTGAAGGATGGCGGCCATGTCCGAACACGTTGTAGCGCTTGCGCTAAAACAACAAGCCATGGCTTCGCTGTCTGCGAACGGCAAGACTTTTTACTGGGCGAGTTTCTTCCTCGGGAAAGACAAGGCAGCATTAGCGGCGCTGTTGTATTCAGGCTGTCGGCAGCTTGACGATATTGCAGATAACAACAGCCGTGACAAAGTTGCTATCCGACGCACGCTCACAACTATTCAGCGTGAGATATCGCAGACAGACACGGCGGATATTCACTCGGCGTCAGCACTCTTCCGGCACTTGATTGACGTGCATGGTATCGACACTGCGGCTGTCATGAATTTGATTGATGGAATGATTCAGGATACTTCCCTGATTCAACTCACCGATCAGCAGGCGCTGGACAGGTATTGTTACCGGGTCGCCGGTACCGTGGGCATCATGATGTGCTCTGTACTCGGGGTTCATAATATCAAAGCACTACCGTTTGCAATCGATCTCGGCATAGCAATGCAGTTGACCAATATATCGCGAGATGTTCTGGAGGATGCGCAAATCGACAGACGATACCTGCCGGTAGACGTTGATGTTGAATCACTTGCGTGTGCTTCTGTTGGCAGCCGGGATCAGGTTGCACGGATGATAGATGTGCAACTGCAGCGCGCAGAGTTGTTTTATGAGTCAGGTATCGCAGGTCTGACTTATCTCCCGCGCGGCAGCCGGGTGGCGATTTATCTTGCCGCCATTTTATACCGTGCCATAGGTCGGCAGCTTCGACAAAGCGGTTGCCAGTGGTGGCGAGGACGAACGGTTATCTCAAAACAACAGAAATTGCTGATGACACTGTCAGCGCTCCCTGTCCTTTGTTCGCTAACATTCAAGGCGAAGGCTGCGCCAGAACAAGGACACGACCGTATGCTCCATGTTCATCTTGACGGGTTGCCCTATGCCGACACCTGAGCGCGCCGACGTAGTGATTATCGGAGCCGGTGTAGCAGGGCTAACGCTGGCATCCAAAATTGCAGGAAGTCATGATGGTCTGACTGTGTTAGTGATCGGCCCCGAAGATAATCGTAATCAACGCCTTAGCTTTTGGATTGATAACAGCTCTGCCGCTGTATACGAAGCCTTTTTGACTCATCAATGGCAGACCTGGAGTTTTAATCACAGTCGTTCAGGCCATTCGAGTCACCATGCGCGCCACCAGCGTTATGTCTCCCTGGACGCCAGGCTTTACAAGAAACATTTGCGTAAAGCATTGGTAGAGAGAGGGGGCCATCTGCAAGCTACTGCAGTCACCCGTATTAAAATCAATCATGCAAACACTGTTGTGTACACAAGCGATGAAGCGATTACTGCAGCGACGGTCATTGACACGCGTGCGCCACTGATACCAGAGACTACCCTGAAGCAACAGTTCTGGGGCTGCGTTGTTGACTTGCCGCGCACCCATGGTCTGACCGCGCCGATTTTAATGGATTTTGATGTGACTCCAATTGCCGGAGATGGAGTTACCTTTATTTATGTTTTACCGCTGACATCAAGTCAGCTATTGGTTGAGGCAACTACTTTCAGCACACGGCTGCAGGCTGAGTCTGACTATCATCACTGCGTCAGAGTTTGGCTCCGGCAACACTTTGATTACACGTTGACAATTGAGCCGGATAAAAGTGAGACAGGCATATTGCCGATGGGTCCGGTCATTCCGCTAGAGCCTGGCATCCCCCGGTGCGGTTTGGCCGGTGGTGCAGCGCGTTCGTCTACCGGATATGCTTTTCAGGGGATTGAACGGCAAGCTGCCTTCATGGCTTCACAGCTCTCGGCGGGTAAACAGCCTGAGACCAGGTCACCTTTTTCCCGCAAAACTGACTGGATGGACAGAGTGTTTTTGCAAGTGGCCAAAGAGCGCCCGGATCAACTTGAAATTCTGTTTATGGCCATGGCTCAGCGCTTGAGTGGTGATGAATTTGCGCATTTTTTAAGTGATACCGGCGGATGGATGCCTGGTTTACGCGCAGTGATGGTGGCTCCAAAGTTGGCCTTTATGGGCGCAGCCCTGCGGCTTGCATGGGCACGACCATGGATCTGATCACCCTGATAATTCCGCTGGTGCTGATGACGCTGCTGGGAGTTCCGCATGGCGCGCTGGATGCTTATGTGATCAAGTCTGTCAGTCGAGACACAAGCGACTCATTTGCGCTTTTTGCATCTTATGTGTTGTTGGCCGGGCTGAGTATCGGCAGCTGGCTCTTGTACCCAACCGCATCCATGCTCAGCTTTCTGGCGATTAGTATGGTGCATTTTGGGCGCTCGGATGTGTCAGGGCAAACATACACGAGGCCGCTGTTAGCAATATTGTCGCGAGGCGGGCTCTGGGTTATTGCCTTGCCGATCATTCAGTGGCAAACGACAGAAATACTGTTTGCTTATCTGCAGACAAATACTGCCGTCGTCCATAGCGTTCTGAAGATTGCGATGATGCTTTGGGTTCTGATCAGCATGGCGCATTTATCAGTAGAGTTTTGGCACGGTCACCGACGTGTTTGTGTCGAATGGCTTGCAGGCCTGCTGATGGTCACCTTGCTGCCCGCCCTGTGGGCTATCTGTATTTACTTCTGCGCATGGCATGCACGCAGACATATGTCGAAAGTGTTGAGCTACCCGACCAATGAACAACAAGCCAAAAGGGACATGGTTATATTTACCCTACTCACACTCAGTATCGCTGCAACACTCTACCTGCTGTTTCTACGGCAAATCGAGATTGAGCCCGCGGTGGTAACCGTTTTTTTTATAGGCCTGTTTGCGGTGACCGTACCCCATATGATTCTGATTGATTTTTACCTGCCATGGCGGCAACAACAATGGCGGATCAAGCCATGACGTCGCGCCAGATAACCGATCGCAAACACGAGCACCTTGCTATTGCTGGATCACCAGAGGTGCAGATGACAGTGTCGAATGGGCTGGAGGCGATCCGCTTCGAACCCATAGCATTGCCTGAGCTCGACCTTGATGAGATTGATACCTCAGTGAGATTTTTAGGAAAAACATTGTCGCTTCCGCTGATGATCGCATCAATGAGCGGCGGCACCCTGGAGTCACAAAAACTCAATGAGCAACTGGCTGTTGCTGCGCAAGCTTCCGGCATCGCTCTGGCATTGGGATCCATGCGCATTGCGCTGGAGAACCCCACGCAGCGAGCTGCCTTTGAGTTACGTTCATTCGCTCCGACCATTCCAATTCTGGCTAATATTGGTGGTGCTCAACTTCGAGAAGTTGACGGCGTAAAGGGTGCGTTGAAGTGTATCGAAATCGCTGATGCAGATGCATTGATTGTGCACCTGAACCCTCTTCAAGAGGCGCTTCAGCCAAACGGGGACACCCGGTGGACGGGTGTCAAGCAAGCGATTGCCCAGCTGGTTAAGGAAAGTCATGTGCCTGTTGTCATCAAAGAGGTTGGGCATGGCATCGGGCCCGCCACGGCACGTGCGCTGGCAGATCTGGGTGTTCATTATGTTGATGTCGCCGGGGCCGGAGGCACAAGTTGGGCTGCCATCGAAACACAGAGGCTGGGTTCGCCTGAGGCCATGAAGCTGGGGACCCCCTTTCATAACTTCGGTATCACGCTGGCTGAAGCGCTTGTCGCATTTGACGCTGATCCTCAATTGCGTGAAAAGTTGCATGTGATTGCGTCAGGAGGCTTAAGATCAGGCCTCGATGTCGCTAAGGCTCTGAGGATGGGAGCTCACATGGCGTCGGCGGCCGTGCCTTTTCTTCATGCCGCGCGATTGGGGGATA
This sequence comes from Gammaproteobacteria bacterium, assembly GCA_041306975.1. Taxonomy (GTDB): domain Bacteria; phylum Pseudomonadota; class Gammaproteobacteria; order Pseudomonadales; family Pseudohongiellaceae; genus Pseudohongiella. The sequence goes on from JBFZEG010000171.1 coordinate 8,178, forward strand.
CGGCGTTGACTGATCTGATTGCACAGTGGCATCGGCAGCTTAAAATCTGCTGCTTTGTCACGGGCAGTCCTGACATCAAAGCGCTGAGAGTAGCGCCACTGCTCGGGCGGCCCCGTTAAGGCTTATACGGGCTGGCAAGCAGTTTTCAGCTCTGATGGCTCAGGTGATCAGACCGTACCGCTGTTTGGCTTCAACAAAACGTGACCGCGCATTGCGCCAGACCGGTGGCAACTCAGAAAGCGTCAAAAATTCCAGCAGATGTGGCAGCAAGGCTGCTGCAAACTCTTCCGATGCTTCGCGTGGCAACAGCGTCGGCAGATGATCAATCGCCTGAACATACACCGGCCGGTTATCACTGCCATTCGCACGCCGGAACGGTGCGTCCAGGCTGGTGGTGGCATCGTACACGGCGATCGGGTTGTTCGGGTTATTGGGATCACAGCTGACATCGCTGATGATCTTTAGACGTTGATTGTGAGCCAACAGTGCCGGGTCAATCATCGGCCGGATGGGTTCGCGCAGATAGACACAATTCACAAACACATCGTGTTCTATGATCGCCTGTATGGGCTTGTCCACGGCGTTAAACTCCGCAATGTCCCAGCGACTGATATCAAGCTGTGGTCCGAGTTGGCGCAACAGATCGGTAGCACCCGTACCACAACGACCCAGCGCGCCCATCACCATGACGCGCAGTGACTGATTACCCAGCGCATTGATGACGGTATCCACCAACTGCTGTTGGCTGTCAAAGCGGTGTGCCGCCGGAAAGGCGTTGTCAGTCTGCTGATAGTGAGCCAACCCCAGCATGCCCAGTGCGGCGCCCACAAAACCAGCCCAGTACCCGAAGGCGGCAATACGTCGGCCCTGATCATCTTGTAAAAACTCCAGATCAAACAGCTCGCCACCGCCACTGGCATAGCGTTGCAGCACGGCATCCGCGCCACTTTGGCCTTTAAAGGTATGTGAAAAATATATCTGTGTATGGGCGATGGCGGTATCCGCATCGGCCAGCTCCTTCAGGCCAAGCACAATGGCATCCGCGGGCGCCTGTGACCACTGCAGGTCACTGAGTTGTGCGCCGGCGGCCAGATACTCGGCGTCACTGAAGACGCGCTGCCCGGAGGTTTCGACCACAACCTTGACGCCATTCTGCACCAGTTGCCGGACACCGTCCGGGGTGAGTGCTACCCGCCATTCACCAGCCTTGTCTTCCCGGCGTAACCACAGTGTTTTCATAGATCCAGATTCCCCAGCTTGGAACGAGAGGCGAGATAATACGCAACGCCGGCAACCACTGCCATGATAGTCACGGGTATCCAGGCGGGTGACTCTCCTGCCTGCAGCAACAGCGACGCCAGCATAAATCCAAAGAACGTCAACACCGCTGTGAAGATGGCATAGGGGAATTGTGTTTCCACATGTGACATGTGGTTGACACCACAGGACATGGACGACAGCACCGTGGTGTCGGAAATGGGCGAGGCGTGATCACCAAACAGGCCACCACTGATGGCGGCGCCGATACACACAATAACCGGCGCATCCAGTGCCACGGCCACGGCTACGGCTACCGGGATCACCAGCGCAAACGTTCCCCAAGACGACCCGGTCGCTAGCGATAGTGCGGCGCCGATCACAAAAATCATGCTGGCCAGCATCCACACCGGAAAGTTCACCGCGTTGAGCAGCCTGGCAATGGCAGCGCCGGTTTCCAGTTCAGCCATCACGTCACTGAGCGTCCACGCCAGAATCAGAATGCATAGAATCGGCATGATGCGTCCCATGCCGTTAAAAAACGCTTTAGAGCTGCTGTTGAAGTCGAATATCTGCAGGCGATGCAGGATTACAATGGTGGCAATGGTGGCGGTTGTGTAGGACAGCGCCAGAGATATGCGGATGACGGGGCCGGTTAGCATGCCTTGCTGCAATACAAAATACGTGAACAGTGAAATCAT
>JBFZEG010000177.1:0-14373 GCA_041306975.1 Gammaproteobacteria bacterium
GAACAACCGCTCAACTGGAGCCACAACAAGGTTGAAGGCAAGCTGGAATACACCAGTTTGTTATTTGTGCCAGGGCGTGCTCCCTTTGATTTGTGGAACCGTGATGGTGTTCGTGGCCTTAAACTGTATGTGCAGCGCGTGTTTATCATGGATCAGGCGGAACAGTTTCTGCCCCTGTATCTGCGTTTCATCAAAGGTGTAGTTGATTCCAACGACATCTCTTTGAATGTGTCTCGTGAGATTCTCCAAAAAGACCCGGCTGTTGACTCCATGCGCAGTGCATTAACCAAACGCGCGCTGGATATGCTTGGAAAATTGAGGGCAGACGATAAGGATAAGTATAAAAAATTCTGGACAGAGTTTGGGCAGGTTCTTAAAGAAGGCCCCGGCGAAGACTTTTCCAATCGCGAGGCTATTGCGAAGTTGTTGTTGTTCGCCAGCACGCACGAGAGCAGCCAGGGCCAGGATCAGACGCTGGACGACTATGTCTCACGAATGCAGCCCGAACAAAACAAGATTTATTACCTGATTGCTGATTCGGCAAAAACCGCCCGCAACAGCCCGCATCTGGAAATTTTCCGGAAGAAGGGTATAGAAGTGCTGTTGCTGTCCGATCGTATTGATGAATGGTTGATGAGTCACCTGCATGAATTTGATGGCAAGTCGTTGCAGGACGTCACCCGGGGAGAATTGGATCTGGGTGGTCTGGACGACGAGGCGGAAAAAGTTGAGCAAGAAAAACGCGAGCAGGCAATGAAACCATTGATTGACCGCGTAAAAGCCAGTCTTGGTGAGCGTATCAAAGAGGCGCGTGTCAGCCATCGCCTGACTGACTCGCCCGCCTGCCTGGCGCTTGATGAAGATGATATGGGCGCGCAAATGCGTCGAATCATGCAGGCGTCTGGTCAAAGCGTTCCTGAGACAAAGCCAGTCTTTGAACTCAACCCCACACACCCGCTGATCAACAAGCTGGAGCATGAGCCGGATGAGGATCGATTTGGAGACCTGATTTCTTTGTTGTTTGATCAGGCAAGCCTGGCGGAGGGGCACGAGCTGGAAGATCCGGCACGATTCAGCCGCCAGCTTAACAAACTGCTGCTTGAGTTGTGTGACTGATATTCAAACGTTGTATACCGAGCCGCTGTTACATCCGTTGCAGCGGCTCTATGCCCAGAAGATTCAAACCCTTTTTGAGTGTCACCGCCGTCAGACTGGCTAACGCCAGTCTGCTTCTGCGGGTATCAGCATCTGATTTGAGAATAGGGCAGCTCTCGTAGAATTTCATAAACAAACCCGATAACTCGTACAGATACAGGCACAGCTGATTCGGGTAACAGTCCTCACCAAGCTGCTGAACCAGTTCTGCAAACTGCAGAATTTTGACAGCCAGTGAGCGCTCCTCGGCTTGCTTCAATTGAATATGGTCACCAGGATAAATGGATTCCTCTTCCAGACGACGTAACACACTTTGTATTCGTGCATACGCATACAGCAGGTAGGGTGCTGTGTTGCCGTCAAAGGAAAGCATGCTCGACCAGTCAAACACATAATCACTGGTGCGGTTTTTGGAGAGGTCAGAATATTTAACGGATGCTATGCCCACCGTGCTGGCAATCAGTGACTTTTCCGGGCCGGACAAATTCGGGTTCTTTTCTGCAACCAGATCCTGTGCCCTCGAGACGGCTTCAGCAAGCAATTCTCGCAATTTAACAATATCGCCACTACGCGTTTTGAAAGGTTTGCCATCCTCGCCCATCATTGTGCCGTAAGCGATATGCTCCAGTTTGCAGTTCTGTCGGACAAAACCGGCGGCTCTGGCAACGGCAAACACTTGTTGAAAATGCAGGCTTTGACGAGCATCAACGACGTACAGAACCCGGTCTGCTCCGAGGTTTTCGGAGCGGTAACGGATAGCAGCCAGATCGGTGCTGGCATACAGGTAACCGCCATCACTTTTTTGGATAATCACAGGTAAGGGGTTGCCATCCTTGCCTTTAAATTCGTCTAGGAAAACACACTGTGCACCATCGGATTCAGTGAGAAGACCCTTATCATAAAGATCATCAACAATAGTTGATAACTCACTGTTATAGAAGCTTTCTGCTCGCAGATCGCTGCGCTTTAATCCAACAGATAGCAGGTTGTAGACTTCTTCACAGTGCTGCAAGGACTCTTCGATAAAGCGTTGCCATGCGGTCAGACAATCAGCATCACCCTGTTGAAGTTTAACAACGTAAGCGCGGGCCTGATCTGCAAAGCCAGGTTCTGCATCAAAGCGTTGTTTGGCGGCACGGTAAAACCCTTCCAGATCCGCCAGATTTTTGGACAGCGCCCTGTTATCACTACTCAAAGAATTCATGTGGGCGATCAGCATGCCAAACTGAGTGCCCCAGTCGCCAACGTGATTTTGTCTTATGACGCAGTGTCCCAGCACTTCCAGAATGCGGACAAGAGAGTCGCCGATAATGGTGCCGCGCAAGTGACCTACATGCATTTCCTTAGCAAGATTAGGGCTCGAATAATCAACCACAATGGTTTGTGGATGCTGGCTTGGCACAATCAGGGCACTTGGGTCTGACAAGCATGCGCTGGCTTTTGCTGCCAGCAGGTCGTCATTCAGATAGATATTGATAAAGCCCGGGCCAGCAACCTCCGCCCTTGCGATCAGGCTGTTACCTTTTAATGCATTGATTACTTGTGTTGCCAGATCCCTTGGGTTCTGGCGAAGTTGCCGTGCCACTGCCATCACACCATTTGCCTGATAATCACCAAACTCCGCTCTGGAAGCATAAATGACTTGTCCTTTGGCTTCTTTGATGCCACAAACCTGTACCAGCGCGTCAGTGACGGTGTTTTCGAGGGATTCTTTGATTGTCAGCATGGCAGCTCCAGGTGGAAAGCAAAAACTGCGCGGATTTTACACCAATTGCCACGGTGCTGCCGGTATAGATGTGCGCGCAGTGCTATACTGCGCGCCAGTTTCGCCAAGGTAGTCATCATATGAGCAGCCAGACTCAGTCTTCCCCCATGCCCGTGCAAACCGCCAATACGGGAGTGCAACTGCTCGATGTTACTGCTCATTCGGATGGCCAACGCCTGGATAACTTTCTGTTGTCCAGGCTGAAAGGCTTGCCGAAGTCTCACTTGTACCGGTTAATACGCAAAGGTGAAATCAGGGTAAACAAAAAGCGATGTAAACCGGATCAGCGACTCAATGAGGCTGATGTTGTGCGAGTTGCCCCCTTAAGATTGGCGGAGCAGGAAGCCTTGGTGGCCCCGAGCGCGGGCTTGGTGGAACGACTACAAGATGCCATTTTGTATGAGGACGAGCATCTGCTTGTGCTTGATAAACCCTCGGGACTTGCTGTGCACGGTGGCTCTGGCATCAAGGCAGGGCTGATTGAGGCGCTTCGGTCAATGGCTGGCAGTGATGGTTATCGTGAGTTGGTGCATCGTCTTGATAAGGAGACGTCTGGTTGCCTGTTGGTGGCCAAGACTGGTAAGGCTCTGAAATTTCTTCAAAATGAAATGAAAGCAGGGCATGTAGAAAAAAAATATCTCGTGCTGGTTCATGGTCAATGGCCAAAACAGATCACCCGTGTTGACGCTCCTTTGTTAAAACATCACCCCAGTGATGCAGAGAGTTATTCAACCATTGATGAGACGGGTAAGCCTTCAATCACTTTGTTCGAATTAAAGAAAGTATTGGCTGAGGCAAGTTTGCTGGAAGCAACGCTGATTACTGGTCGGACACACCAGATCAGAGTGCATACTCAGTCTGCGGGGCATCCGGTGATTGGGGATACCCGATATACCCACAATAAAGTTGGGTCGTTAAATGAATGTCGGTTCTTATGCCTTCACTCATCCTCAATCAAGTTCACACATCCGGTAACCGGTTCCAGAAAAGAATTTGCCGCATCCATGCCTGCAACAATGCAATCGCTGATTGATAAGCTCACCACCATGAATCAATCGTAAGAACCCGAAAAGTATGCGGAAAGCATATATTTTTTTGACATCAAGGCTCTGTGCCCCTAGAATTGCGCGCCTATGACAGAGACCCCAATCCATCATTCTTTACTGACGCAAACTCTGGATCCCCAAAAGGTATTCAGGCAGAGAATGCAGTTAAAGGGGCAGTTGCCGGTCGCTTCGTTACAGAGACTTTGCGAAAGTTTGCTTGATGAACAAGGCTCGGTCATCGCAAATTTGTTGTTTGAAGTGGATACGGAGCGCAGGCCCAGGATCGTTGGGAATGTGAGCACGGATGTTAGTGTAGTATGCCAGCGATGTCTGCAACCGATGATATTGCATGTAGAAGACAAAATTGATCTTGTGCTGGTGACCACAGACGCTCAGTCAAAGGCGCTTCCAGACAGATATGACCCGTGGTTTTGTGGTGAAGATGAATCTTTGTCTCCCGCAGATATCATTGAGGAGCAGTTAATTCTCGCCATGCCTATAGTGTCAATGCATGAGCGATGTGTAGATGTGAATAAAACCCAGGATTTGTCGATACAGAACCAGATTGAATCAGAGTCAGCCCGTAAAAACCCGTTCGCGGCCTTGGCCGGGCTTAAGTCAAAATCTGAGTAATCATTTTCAAATCAGATTTTAGTAGATTGAAATTTCAGCATTAATTAACAGGAGTACATAGCATGGCCGTTCAACAGAACAAAAAATCCCGCGCTCGTCGCGACCAGCGCAGAAGTCATGATGCATTGACTGGTCCAACGTTGTCAGTTGACAAGACCACCGGTGAAGTTCACCGTCGCCATCACATTACTGCTGATGGTTTTTACAAAGGCAAAAAAGTTCTGAATCTTGGTGACGAATAAGTTTGACTGACATCCGGTGCATCGCCATTGATGTAATGGGGGGGGATTCCGGCCCCGCAGTGACGATGCCGGCCTGCCTGTCTATTTTGCGCCGGCATCTTTCTGTCAAATTGTTGCTTGTTGGTGATGAGTCTCTGATCAAGGTTTACCTCAAGGGTTTATCGATGTCGGAGCTTTGCCGAATCCAAATCCTTCATACCTCTGCAGTGTTTGCTGATACTTTGCGGCCGGATAATATCCTGAGAAGTGGCCGCGAGTCGTCGCTGTTTCTTGCTATTGAACAGGTGCGATCCGAAACTGCTCAAGCGTGCGTCAGTGCCGGTAACACCGGCGCCTTGATGCTTGCATCCCGTCACCTTCTAAAAAATATTCAAGGCATTGAAAAGCCCGCCATGATTGCCATGCTCCCAGGATCGCGGGCAGGCGGTTTTACCTATGTTCTTGATGTGGGAGCCAATATTGAGACCACCCCCCATCAGTTTTTGCAATTCGCAATCATGGGCAGTGTGCTGGTCAGTGCAGTTTCCGGCAAACCGCGCGCTCGGGTAGCGCTGCTGAATATCGGTTCTGAGGCCCATAAAGGCACGCCGGAAATTCGTCAGGCTTCAACATTGCTTGCTGCTTTTAGTGATTTTGACTACGTTGGTTTTGTTGAAGGTAATCAGATTTTTGATGGGGTTGCTGATGTGATTGTATGCGACGGCTTTGCCGGTAACATTACGATCAAGGCCAGTGCAGGCGCTGTAAAGGTCATCGAAAATCTTATGCATCAAAGCATCCGCAGGCGTTGGTATTACCGTGCGTTCGGTTTTTGTATGAAACCATTTTTTCGAGATGTGCGTCGCGTGCTTAACCCATCTAATTACAATGGTGCCACGTTGATCGGTGTTCAGGGTGTCATTGTAAAGAGCCATGGCAACTCTGACAGAGCAGGTTTTGAGCAGGCCATTGAGCATGCATTGCGGCAATTGGCATTTAATGTTCCTCACTTGATTGCGACTCGGATGCAAAAAACAGTCGATGTAATGTAATTTTTTCCTGAAACAGAATGAGAGCAAGTTATGCAAAAATTTGGGTTTGTTTTTCCGGGTCAGGGTTCTCAGAAGACGGGCATGCTCAGCGAACTGGCAATGGTTTATCCGTTGGTAAAGGAGACTTTTTCTGAGGCATCTGACGAGCTTGGTTTGGACTTGTGGGACATCGTCCAGTCCAATCCTGATGGATTGCTAGACCAGACACACATCACCCAGCCTGCACTGCTGGTCTCGTCGATTGCGATCTGGCGGGTCTGGGAGCAACAGCATGGACCTCTACCGGAAATGCTCGCAGGCCATAGTCTGGGAGAGTATTCCGCCCTGGTCTGCGCAGGGGTGCTTAGTCTTGGTGATGCCGCGCAACTTGTTCATCAGCGTGGTCTTTATATGCAGCAGGCTGTTCCTTCCGGCACGGGGGCAATGGCAGCCATCATCGGAATGGACGATCATAGAATTGATGATATCTGTAAGTCAGTTGCGGGAGATGGTGTGGTTTCAGCGGCGAACTTTAACTCGCCCGGTCAAACCGTGATTGCCGGCGACAAGCTTGCCGTTGAGCGTGCCATGTCAGCCTTGAAAGAAGCCGGTGCCAAAAGAGCATTACCCCTCAATGTCAGTGTGCCGTCGCATTGTGCATTGATGAAACCGGCTGCTGATCAGCTCGCTGCGGATCTAGCGCTGGTTGAGTTTAAACGACCATCGATTCCTGTTGTGCAAAACATTCATGGCCGTGCTACCAAAGAGCCAGCCGATATACGAGAGAATCTGCTTAAACAGTTGTATATGCCCGTTCAATGGGTTGACAGCATTTATTGCATGCGCGACTTCGGCGTTGGCAGAATTGTAGAATGTGGCCCGGGTAAAGTGCTTTGTGGTTTGATCAAGCGTGTGCATCCAGAGATAGAAACCTTCAGCGCAGAGTCACCTGAGGCCCTGTCTGATGCATTGGCTCGTATCAGCAGTCGTATTTAATACCAATAAAAAGATCTGTTAAATGACACTTTAATCAGGAGTTTGCTGACAATGAGTTTGACCGGAAAAGTAGCGTTGGTGACGGGCGCAAGCAGGGGCATAGGTCGTGCGATCGCGTTGGAACTGGGAAAAATGGGTGCCACAGTAGCCGGCACCGCCACCAGTGAAGACGGCGCAACAGCGATAACGGAATTTTTTGCCAAATCTGCAATCAAAGGCTCAGGTTTCTGTCTGGATGTGGGTTCTACAGAAGCGGTTGATTCAGTGTTGGCGCGTATTGAACAGGAGTTTGGTGCTGCACCGTTGATTCTGGTCAATAACGCCGGAATCACCCGCGATAATCTGTTGATGCGCATGAAGGCAGAGGAGTGGGAAAGCGTTATGAACACTAATCTGACATCCCTGTATCGAATCTGCCGCAGTTCAGTCAAAGCCATGACCAAGGCAAGGTGGGGACGAATTATCAACATCAGTTCGGTTGTTGCTTCAAGCGGAAACCCGGGACAAACAAACTATGCAGCGTCCAAGGCTGCTGTTGAGGGATTCTCAAGGTCTCTGGCACGCGAAATCGGGTCCCGTGGAATTACTGTAAATGCGATAGCACCGGGGTTTATTGATACGGATATGACTCGTGCACTGACTGAAAAGCAGGTTGAAACCATGCTGTTACAAATTCCGCTGGCGAGATTCGGAAAACCTGAGGAAATCGGTGCAGTTGCAGGTTTTCTTGCATCAGATGCCGGAGCATATATCACTGGCGAAACGATACACGTTAATGGTGGCATGTACATGGCATGAAACTTACATAATCGCGCGTAATTTTATCTAAAACAACGTGAATATTTTGTTTTAAGTTATTGAAAAATATATGTATTTAATCGGTCAAGATATTTATTTTCCAGTTAAAGATTACAAGCACTATGAAATACATGTAAACTTGCATTTCAGATTAATCCGGTAGGTCAAAACAATAACCAATTAATCGGAATGTGTGACAAACATTGGTACTAGGAGCTAATAAGAGTTATGAGCAGCATTGAAGAACGAGTAAAGAAAATTGTCTGCGAGCAGCTTGGCGTTAAAGAAGAAGATGTAAAACTGTCATCTTCATTCGTGGAAGACCTCGGCGCTGATTCTTTGGACACGGTTGAATTGGTCATGGCTCTAGAAGAAGAGTTCGAGACTGAAATTCCAGACGAAGACGCTGAGAAAATCACCACAGTCCAGTTGGCCATAGACTACATTAACCAGCACCTGTAACAGCATTCCGCTTATAGGATTTTTACAAATAGAAGCTACTCCGGGCAGTTACTTGGGGTAGCTTTTGTTTATTCTGTGGAGAGATGCGCGTTGAATGGCAGGCGAGTAGTGATAACCGGTCTGGGCATGGTTTCTCCATTGGGAAATGATGTCACGACAACGTGGAATGCCCTTAAAGAGGCTCAAAGCGGTATCAATATTCTTGAGCAATTTGATACTTCTGCTTTCAGCACCCGCTTTGGCGGATCCATAAAGAATTTTGACAGCGAACCATACATGCCGGCTAAAGATGCCAAACGCATGGATGTGTTTATTCTGTATGGCGTAGCGGCAGGAGCCCAAGCCATGCAAGATGCGGGTCTCGATGGTGAAGACAGTTTTGATCCGGCCAGATTTGGAGCTGCTATAGGTTCAGGTATCGGCGGAATCACGGCTATTGAGATTAACTCCGAGCTTATCCGCAACAGTGGACCCAGAAAGGTCTCTCCATTTTTTGTTCCCGGCTCAATAATCAATATGTTGAGCGGAACACTGTCCATCCGATATAACTTGCAGGGGCCCAACATTGCGGTCACTACAGCATGTACTACCGGTACTCATAACATTGGCCTCGCAGCCCAAATGATCGCCACAGGCCAGGCTGATCTGATGCTGGCAGGTGGCGCTGAAATGGCAACGTCGCCGGTGGGGCTAGGTGGTTTTTGCGCCGCCAGGGCACTTTCCACTCGTAATGACAATCCGCAAGCGGCCAGCCGACCCTTTGACAAAGACCGCGATGGTTTTGTACTCAGTGATGGTGCGGGGATTATGGTGCTGGAAGAGTACGAACATGCCCGTAAACGTGGCGCACGAATTTATGCAGAAATTTCGGGCTTTGGCATGAGTGCGGATGCTTTTCATATGACATCACCCTCAGAAAACGGCAGGGGTGCCGCCACGTGCATGCGCAATGCCCTGCTCAGTGCCGGCATGAATCCTGAAGATATTCAATACATTAATGCACATGGCACCTCGACGCTGGCCGGAGACATCGCTGAGACCCAAGCGATCAAATCGGTGTTTGGCCAATATGCCGGAAGCCTGCCAGTCAGTTCAACAAAATCAATGTTGGGGCATTTGCTTGGCGCAGCGGGCGCGGTTGAAGCCATCGTGTGTGTCATGTCCCTGCACGATCAGGTGATTACGCCCACAATCAATCTGGATAATCCAGACCCGCAATGCGATCTTGATTATGTGCCAGGTACCAGCAGAAATGTCCGCCTTAATGCGGTTCTCAGCAACTCGTTTGGTTTTGGCGGAACCAATGGTTCATTGATCTTCAAACGGTTCGTGTGACGGAGGAGCCATGAGCCCGGCTCCGCAAACAGTGACTAATCAGATATTCTCAGAAAGCGTTTCCAGTCAGGATCGCGGATTGCTTTACGGCGATGGACTTTTTGAAACGATCCGTTTCCGCTCAGGCCGACTTTTGCTCTGGGAGCCTCATCGCCAACGTCTGCTCTGCGGATGTGACGCGCTTGGAATTGATCTCGACCATACCTACCTGGACAGCCTGATTCCTGAAATCATCGCGTCGGCACCATCAACTGACTGCATCCTCAAGGTAATTGTCACCAGGGGCACGGGCGGGCGCGGATATTCACCACCTTCACCGAACCTGCCCACAGTGTTGTTTCAGTGGCATGCACATGCCTCTGACATCATCAACAACGCCAGGATTGGCGTTGATGTCATTTTTTGTCGTCATCCACTGTCGGTAAACCCGGTCACAGCCGGCATAAAACACCTTAACCGGCTGGATCAGGTGCTTGCCAGTCGGGAATTGTCAGACTGTGCTTTGTATACACCCACTGTGCGCGAAGGGTTAATGCTCGACGTAGACTCAAACCTTATCGAAGGTACCCGCAGTAACGTATTTGTTGTTATCGAAAATCAGCTTTGTACGCCGGAACTGACCCGTTGCGGCGTTGATGGTGTTATGCGCAACCGGCTGATCGAGTTGTTTGCCTCACAGGGAGTTGAAGTGGTTGTCAGAGCTATACGGCATCGGGAGCTGACACAAGGCTCTGAAGCATTTTTGTGCAACAGTGTTTTTGGAGTCTGGCCGATACTGCGGCTGATTGATGTTCATGCCGGTGCCGGTGAGGAACCGCATGAGTTTCGCGCCACAACAATCGCGCGGATGGCGCAGCAGTGGCTGCGTGATGATTTTCCCCTGTGAACAGGTTGGCTCACCATGCTGAATAAAACGGTCAGATTTGTGCGTCGCTACCTGTTCCGCTTACTTTTGCTGGTGATGTTATCAGCCATACTTTGTATATCGCTCGCTTATGTTGCTGTTAAAAACTATCTTGAGACGCCGATTGCCCTGAATCAGCCAATGGTCATCATGATAGAACCAGGTCGCTCGCTGACTCAGGTGACGCGTTGGCTCGAACTGGAGGGTGTGTTGAGGTGGCCTCGTATTCTGGTGCTGTGGGCGCGTTGGCAAGGGATCGACCGATTGATGCGTACCGGTGAATATGAGTTAACGCCCGGACTAACACCGGTGTCCTTATTGAGCCTTTTGATGTCGGGCCGCAATGTGCAGTATCCGGTCACCCTGGTGGAAGGTTGGACTGCTCGTCAGGCGCTTGAGCATCTGTGGGCGCAGGAAGCTATTCGCGTGACCTTACGCGACAAAACGGATGAAGAACTGTCAGTTCTGTTGCAGTCGCCATTCCCTGCGCTTGAGGGCACTTTGTTTCCGGACACCTACTTTTACACACGTAACACAACCGACAAAGATATTCTTCGGCGCGCTCATCTTCAACTGCTTAACGTTCTGGAAAGTGAATGGCGTCAGCAAGCCCAGAGTCTGCCTTACGATTCGCCTTGGGAGGCGTTGATCATGGCCTCAATCATCGAAAAGGAGTCAGGATTTCAGGCAGAGAAGGCGGATATTGCGGGAGTGTTTGTCAGGCGTTTGCAACAAGGCATGCGCCTGCAATCGGATCCAACCATCATCTACGGAATGGGCGACAGCTATTCGGGTGTGATACGCCGCTCTGACATTGAAACAACAACTCCCTGGAATACCTATCGCATTAATGGCTTGCCTCCGACACCGATCGCGCTCAGTGGCAGAGACTCAATCAGAGCCAGTCTTAATCCCAATCCTGGAACAGCTCTCTACTTTGTATCGCGTGGCGATGGCAGTCATCAGTTTTCAGATACACTGGAGGAACATAATGCAGCGGTGCGAAGGTATTTAAGGAGTAACAATGAGTAGTCTGCCTGATCAACACCGCAGGGGTTGTTTTATCACCATAGAGGGCACAGAGGGGGTCGGTAAAACCACCAACATCGCGTATATCAGACAGTGTCTGAATGATCAGGGCATTGAACCCGTGATGACCCGCGAGCCCGGCGGGACAGATCTTGCTGAGAGCATTCGCGTGTTATTGCTGGAACCCAGAGTCGAACCCATGGCGGAATTGACAGAGTTGTTGCTGATTTTTGCGGCCAGGGCCCAGCACCTGGCGCAGAAAATCAAGCCGGCGCTAGACGCAGGGCAATGGGTGCTGTGTGACCGCTTTACTGATGCGACCTATGCCTATCAAGGGGGTGGGCGATTGCTGGATAAAAGCACCATTGGTAATCTTGAAAATCTTGTGCAGGGTGATCTCAGGCCGGATCTTGTTCTGATACTGGATATAGAACCTGAGATTGGTCTGCAACGCGCTCGTCAGCGCGGCGAACCTGATCGTTTTGAACAGGAAACGCTGCATTTTTTCCGTCGCGTCAGAGCGGCTTACTTGCAACGCGTTGTTCAGTATCCGGACAGGTATCTGATTATCGATGCTGGCCAGTCGTTGGATGATGTGCAGCGCCAGATTAAAGTTGGTTTGCAGGCATTCTTTTCAAAAAGGCAACCGCTATGAATTCAGTCGTTTTGCCTTGGCATCAGGCTGCGTGGGCACAACTTGTGTCCCGAGTGGACTCCAATCGCTTACCGCATGCGCTGATGCTGATTGCGCCATCCGGCAGCGGCCGCCGCCTGTTTGCGGAAGCCTTTTGTGCCTATCTGATGTGCGACGCAGAGGCATCCAAGCCCTGTGGTTGTTGCAAACAATGTTTGTTGTATGCCAGCGGAAATCATCCTGACGTGATGGTGTTAACGCCCGAGTTAAACAGCAAAGCGATAAAAATTGATATGGTCCGGCGTGCCACGCAGTTTGTCGAGCAAACTGCCAATCAAGCGAAGGCGACCAAGGTCGTAATTATTGAGCCTGCTGAAGCCATGGCACCTGCTGCAGCGAACTCATTGTTGAAAAGCCTTGAAGAGCCGCCCGGTAAGACCTTGTTTATGTTGATCGCTGAACCCGGCGCATCCTTGTTGCCGACGATCCGCAGTCGTTGTCAGCCTCTGGTTCTGGGTACCGCCGACGATAAAGAAGCCATGGCCTGGTTAACTGCGCATAGCAGTGCAGAACCTCAACAATTGTTGGCTGCTTTGCAGCTGGCACCGGGCCGGCCTTTGTATGCGCTGGAGCTGCATGAAAAGGGTGTTCCGGCATGGCGTGCTGCTCTGGAACAGAGTTTGCCAGTGTTATTGCGGGGCAGTGTCTCTGCTGGTGAAATAGCAAAATTGGCCGCTACTCAGCCCGCTTTGCGTGCTATAAAAGTACTGCAGGATGCCACAGCCCGTGATTGTGTGCAGTTATCGCAGCGCAAGGCAGTGACTGAGCTCAAAGATCGATTGGCCTTTCAGCAAAAGCTGTTGCCAGTTATCCGTCAACTGACCGGTACCTCCAATCCCAATGAATTATTGGCCCTGGAATATGTGTTTATTGAGTTTGCCAAATTAGGACAAGGAATGTCTGATGTATGAACAACACCAACTTCAACAGCGCGCCGGCCGCGCTGATCAAAATCGCAATACCAACCGCCGACATGTTATCCGCGTGTTACATGCCGTTTCTGGAGCGCAAGGGGCTGTTTATTCCCTCCGCTCAGCAAAGATGCGTGGGTGAATCGGTTTTTCTGGTTTTGCGCCTGGGTGCTGAAAACATGTTTTCCGCTGGCAGCGCCCGCGTTTGCTGGACCACACCCACGCAATGCAGCGATGGGCGTGTTGCCGGGTTCGGATTGCATTTTGATGACGAGCACGGAGAATTGGCGCAATCCATACAAGCAAGTATGATCCGGAATAATCATCTCAGTGCGGAGCGCTCTTATACACTTTGAGCCTGTCTCTGGGCTAGAATGAATTCTCAATTCCCAGGGTCTATGTTCACACCCTTATCAGGAGAAAACCCATGAGAAAATCCCGATTTTTTGGCAGGCATTGGCTCACACCATTTTCAATTGTTGCCATGATGTTTCTGGCATCGTGTTCTGCTGACAATGCTGATTCAGCTGCATCAGCTCAGGATGTGGCGATGATGGATCTGTATGCCAGCCCAACCTGCGGTTGCTGCAGTATCTGGCAGGAGCATGCACAAGAACGCGGTTTTGCATTCACCGTTCATCACCGTGATAACGATGAGTTAACCATGGAGAAACTACGTCTGGGGATCAATCTGCGATACCACTCCTGTCATACGGCGGTGTCTGCTGATGGCAGCGTGTTTGAAGGTCATATTCCCGCCTATCTGATTCATCAGTATATTGCTGCCAAACCAGCCGACAGTATCGGACTTGCTGTGCCAGGAATGCCATTGGGAAGCCCGGGAATGGAAGCAGGGGACAGGCTCAATCCGTATGATGTGTTGTTGCTGAAAACCGATGGCAGCGCTGAGGTATATGCCAGTATCACCAATCTGCAGATGCAGTATCAGTAATCAGAAAATCGATGAGCCCCGGATTTCACTGGCCACCAACTCTGCTACCGCAAGACTGGCGGTCAGTCCCGGGGACTCCATACCAAACAATTGCCATAATCCGCTGATGTGATGTCTGTCTGCGTTCTGGATCAGAAAGTCGGCAGGCTCGCCGTTGCTGGTCATCAGTCTTGGCCTGATACCGGCATAGTCTGTGTGTAAACGTTGTGCTTCCAGTGCAGGGTAGTAACGCCTGATTTCCTTCTCAAACAGTGGGATGCGCGCAGGATCTACAGACAGATCCAGAGAATCCACCGCTTCAATGTCCGGACCAAAACGACATTGCCCGCCCAGATCGAGGGTGGCATGAATGCCCAATCCTCGGTACGCAGGATCAGGGACTGGGTATATCAAGTGTGTGAAAGGACTTTTTCCGGACAGTCGCATATAACTGCCCTTGAT
>JBFZEG010000037.1:0-16992 GCA_041306975.1 Gammaproteobacteria bacterium
ATTTCTGCCAACCATTGTCCCCTAATGCCAATGGTGATTCACCTGTTGTTAACCGGGTAGATCTGATTGTGGGTGATGTCACGGGAGTATTTGCTGATCCAAGCACATCTTCCACGGCTGGTACCCGGGTCGTTGAACGCTTTGATGCGGATGACTGGCGTGCAGAAAACGGCTGTTTTGCCATGTCGTACACATTGCCTTCAGTTTCTTCTCCGATTTACCTGCGTGTACGCGGCACCAACACATCAGAACTGGAACCGGAACTTGATCCGCGCGGAGAAAATCCTTGGCAGGATTTGTGGTTTTATTCAAATCCTGTTTTTGTTGAGGTGAAATAAGACGGCGCCGCGGCTGTTTTACCTTGGTTTCCTCGGTTACGACGGCCTGCGCCCCAGCCATTCCATCGGAATCTGGCTTTTCGTGACGGCTCGTCAACTGTCGAACACGAATCAAGCCGAACCATTAAGCATACAAATATGGACTGATCGCTGAACTTCTCGGCCACAATTGGCTATTCAGGATGGCGCTGTGTTTATGGCTGATCATGATTATTTGTGACCCGGCTGTTACACTCCATTTTTTTCCCATTGGCTTACGGGCAACAAGCCCAGCGAATACCGGATAACTGAATGGCCAAGCTCTATTTTCGTTATGGTGCTATGAACAGCGGAAAAAGCACGTCCTTGTTGCAGGCTGCTTTTAATTATGAAGAACGTGGTCATGCAATACTGATCGCCAAGCCAGCAGTCGATGCTAAGGGCGATAACAAGGTATTGTCCCGATTAGGCGTCAGCCGTGCTGTGGATTTTATCGTTGAACCGCTTGCAAATATGCGCGCTGCATTTATCAGCGCCCAACAGGTGGCTCTGGCCAGGCACGACAAACCTGTCAGTTGTCTGTTTGTTGATGAAGCCCAGTTTCTGTCTGAAGTTCAAGTCGATGATCTGATCAAAATTGTGTTACTCGACAACATCCCCGTTATTGCCTACGGTATCCGCACCGATTTTTTGACGGTGGCGTTTCCAGGCAGCCGTCGCTTATTGGAAATTGCTCACACGATAGAGGAGCTGAAAACAATCTGTCGTTGTGGTCGCAAAGCCATGTTTAACGCTCGCAAAAACGGCGATCAGTTTGTGTTCGATGGCCAGCAGGTTGCCATCGAAGGCATCAGCGCCAGCTACGAGTCCTTATGTGGCAACTGCTATCTTCAGGAAAGCGGTGGGATTTTAGCTGGGCGCACTCGGCATGATTGATTCGCAATCAGTCGAACATGGGCAGTTTGACTCGTAGACGAGTACGCCATAATAAAAAAGGGGATGTCCTGTTGGACATCCCCTTTTTGTATTCTGGTGCACCCGGCATGATTGATTCGTATATTTGCCTCAGGCAAATACACTCACCCATTAAGGGCGCCCTTTGGGCGTCCTGATTGCTGCGCAATCAGTCGAACATGGGCAGTTTGACTCGTAGACGAGTACGCCATAATAAAAAAGGGGATGCCCGTTGGACATCCCCTTTTTGTATTCTGGTGCACCCGGCATGATTCGAACATGCGACCACCTGATTCGTAGTCAGGTACTCTATCCAGCTGAGCTACGGATGCGTTAGGGCGCGAATTATATATAACTCAGCGGATTTTGAAAGTGTTTTTTTCAGTGTCTGCAAATTTAGACGCGTTTGACTGGTCATGCTACTATCCCTGCATAGATCAACACATTGGAAGGCTTATTTATGTCAGTCAAACTCAAGCATCACCTTGGCGCTTTGCTTTTTACCGGTATTGTAGTTTTCAGTGCACCCGCGAGCGCTGATTATGATCGTGGCGTAGCAGCTTTGCAGTCAGGAAACTACCGTGTCGCAATCATGGAGTTTTCAGATTCCGCACAAACCGGGCATGCCGAATCTCAGCAAAAACTTGGGGACATTTATAGACTGGGTCAAGGCACAACGCCGAACCTGGTTGAAGCGATCAAGTGGTTAACGCTGGCTTATCTGAATGGTTCACGTGAAGCATTACCAACATTGGAGTTGTTGCGTGACAGTGTTTCTGAAACTGAATTGGTTGAGGGTGAACAGCTTGCTTTGAAATGGCTGGAGGATGCCAATCGAATCATGTTTGCTGACGATGATACTGCGTCTTTATATGAGCAGAATTGAGTAATAATCCGATGCACACAGTCAGGGCAACTGTATCTTCCACATTGCTGGCGCTTATGTTTGTGTTGGGTTTGATAAGCACCGCCTCAGCTCAACCTGTCCCGGAAATGGATGAGCTGATCAGCATTGGCGAAGGCGCTGATTCCGCGGCACAGTTTGAACTCGGCAATCGTTATCTGAATGGTACCGGTGTAACTCAGGATAACTTTGAAGCACTGCGCTGGTTTACCCTGGCAGCTGAGCAGGACAATCCGAATGCGCAATATAATATTGCGGTGATGTACCTGAATGGCATTGGCGTAGTGAAAGATCCGCAACAAGCCATCCACTGGTTTCTGCGAGCAGCAAACAATGGCGACTCACCTTCACAGTTCACCTTGGGGGTTGCGCTGTTTAATGGCCAACTGGGCGTGCCACAAAACACGGCGGAAGCATACAAGTGGTTTACCTTAGCCGGTGCTGCTGGGCATCAAGCCGCAGCAGCTAACGCGGTGTTGGTTCAAGAGATGTTGCCCCCCGAGGATGTTGTGGCGATGCAGGAAGCCGCGCGGGTCTGGATATCAGACTTTACGCAACGCCAGTCTGGTGATCCAGCATTACAACAGAATGCCTCCGGTGATTCGCAACCATGATCAATCCCCTGTTGCAATTGGCAGGTCCCTCCTCTGCCGCGGTATCAGGCAGTGATCAGTGCACACGTAACGATGGTTTTTATTGGGTAAAATTGATCCTGGTGGTGCTGAATCTTGCCACAGGCTCTGTCTTGCTGAGTAACGAAGCCTCCGCACAAATTCAAATTGCTGATGAAACTACTGAGCTTCCAGACTACAAGGCTTACGAAATAGGGCTTGATGCGGCCTATGCGGGTGATTATGAGACTGCATTGCGGGAGTTCACCATCGCTGCAGAGGCCGGTTTACACCTCGCTCAGTACAATCTGGGCGTTATGTATTTTAGTGGCGAGGGTGTGCCCCAGGATTATGCTCTCGCCTATAAGTGGACGCGGATGGCAGCGGAGCAAGGTCATATCAATGCTCAGTACAATCTTGGAACACTTTTTTATAATGGCTTGGGAATGCGATCTGAAGTTTTTACACGCTGGCCATTGGAGTTGATTTTCAAGCAGTCAAATTTTGAAGAAGCACTTAAGTGGTATGGTTATGCTGCTGAATACGATCACGGTGAAGCGCAATACAACCTGGCCACCATGTATGAGCAAGGCGAAGGCGTAGCACAGGATCTGATTATGGCAACTATGTGGGCGCGCCTGGCTCACGATAACGAAGTGTCAGATGCCACTGTCTTGTACAACGCGTTTAATGCGCGTTTAAGTAACGAGCAGCAAAATACTGCCGGTAGACTCTATGCGGAATGGGTGTTGAAGTTCAGGGGCTAAATCAGGCTGCCAGACTTTGTATGCGTGCAACCATGGATTGCAGGCCGCTGCCCCGGGTAGTGCTGAGATGGCGCATCAAGTCAATCGACGCAAAAAAACCCTGGATGTCAAACGCGCGAATTTCTGCTGTCGTTTTGCCGTTGTAAGCTGCCATGACAATGGCGAGCAGACCTTTTACGATGAACGCATCACTGTCGACGGTAAAGTACAGGCGTCCCTCCTTGTTTTCGCTACTTAACCAGACCTTACTCTGACAACCACGAATCAGATTTTCATCAAGGTGATCGGCATCGGCCATGGGCGGCAACTCTTTACCAAGATCAATGATGTACTTGTAGCGGTCATCCCAGCTATCAAAAAACGACAGGGTATCGACAATATCCGCACTGGTAATATCTACACCAAAGGTCTTCATGCTCAATAAAACATCCCGGTTTCCAGTTGCGCTTCTTCACTCATACGATCCCGGCTCCAGGGTGGGTCAAACACCAGATCAACTTTGACGTCCTTAACGTTAGGTACCTTTTTAACGCGATACTCAACATCACCAACTAGAACGGGCCCCATACCACAGCCGGGCGCAGTCAATGTCATATCAATACTGACCGTGTTGCTAAAGTGATCAATATCAACTTTGTAGATCAAACCAAGATTAACCAGATCAACCGGAATTTCAGGATCAAAAACACTGCCTAACGCTTGCCAGACCTGTTCTTCTTTGATTTTGTCGTCGAGTGCTGGCGGAAAACTGAGAGTCTCAGGCTTTAAACCAAGATTGGCCGCATCGGTACCGTCAACTCTTAACATCTGGCCGTTATGGACAACAGTGTAGTTGCCACCCAGAGCCTGAGTAATACTGACAAAACTGTTTTTCGGAATTGTCACAGGTGTGCCATCTGGCACTCTGCGCGCAGGGCAATCTGCCTGTGCCACTACCATTTGTCGTTGCATTCAATTATCCAATGATGTCAGTTGATGGAGAAACTCTCACCACATCCACAATGATCTTTTGCATTTGGATTGAGAAAACGCAGTTGGCGGTTAACACCTTCTGTGACCATATCAATCATGGTACCGTTAACGACATTCAGACTGCCCCGGTCAATCAACAACTCCACACCATCTTCCAAAGTCTGGCGCAAGTCGTTTTGATTTAACTCCGGCACCAGGTCAATCACATACATAAAACCGGTGCAGCCGCTCTCTTTCACACTTAAGCGAACAGCACGAGCTGACTGATCTTTTTGCAACTGTCGTCTAAAATGTGCGATAGCCGATGGTGTTACCGACACAGGTGTATCGGACATTGCTTGCGGATCAAAACTTTTAACACTCATATTAATACCTCACAGACGTCAGAACACACTGCGAAAACAAATCTGTTTTATGTTGTCTCTTACAGCAACAACTGTCGAACTTTGTCCAATGCTACAAACAATCTGTCAATTTCTTCAAACGTATTATAAAAACTGAAACTGGCACGCACGGTGCCTTGAGTACCAAATTGTTGCATCAGCGGCTGCGCGCAGTGATGACCGGTACGAACGGCAATCCCCTGCTGATCCAGTAACATGCCAATGTCTGAAGGATGTGTACCTTCAATGACAAAACCAAGTACTGCTGCTTTTGACTTGGCTGTGCCAATAATCTTTAGTCCAGGAACCGCCAGCGCTTTTTCAGTAGCGTATGCCAGTAAAGCGTCTTCATGTACTGCCAGTGCCGTTCGATCCAAGGTATTCAAATAGTCTATTGCGGCCGCCAAACCAATGGCACCGGCGATGTCCGGTGTACCGGCTTCGAATTTATAGGGCAACTGATTGAAGGTTGTACCACTGAAGCTAACGGTCTCTATCATCTCACCGCCACCTTGATACGGTGGCATCTGCTCTAACAACTCGCGGCGGCCAAACAACACACCGATGCCAGTGGGTCCAAATAATTTGTGACCTGAAAAAACATAAAAATCACAATTCATTGCCTGCACATCGACTGGCCAATGCGCAATGGCCTGCGCGCCATCAATTAACACCTTCGCACCCACCGCATGCGCTTGTTTGATGATATCTGCGACCGGATTTATGGTGCCCAGAGCATTTGATACCTGGTTGACTGCCACCATTTTTACACGATTATCGAGCAGTGCGGCAAAGGCCTCCATCTCAATCGTGCCCGTCGTATCAACCGGTATGGGTATCACGCGGGCCCCTGTTTTTTCAGCAATCATTTGCCAGGGAACGATGTCAGAGTGATGTTCCAGTGCTGATACCAGAATCTTGTCACCAGGCTGGAGATTTTGGGCTCCCCAACTGGCTGCAACCAGATTAATAGATTCGGTGGTTCCACGCGTCCAGATAATTTGTTGAGTATGGGCAGCATTAATAAAGTTTGCTACCGACTTGCGTGCTGCTTCAAATTTTGCTGTGGCGCGATCACTGAGTGTGTGTGCGCCGCGATGAACGTTGCTATTGTCATGACAGTAGTAATACACCAGCGCATCGATCACTGACTGAGGCTTTTGTGTAGTTGCGGCATTATCAAGATACACCAGCGGATGACCGTTCACCTGCTGATGCAGAATCGGAAAGTCCGCCCTTATCTTTTTTACCTCAAGTTTTGTCAGCGGTTTCGACATCAAAGATCGGCTCCAGCATTACCACGTGGCTTTATGTCACTGACCAGACTGCGATCCTCGGAGAATCTGCGTTTTAACCAACTCTCCAGCCACAACTTTACATCCTCAACCGGCAGCGCCGATAACAACTCATTTACAAACCCAAAACTCAGCATCATACGCGCCTGAGACGGACTGATACCTCTGCTTTGCAGGTAATACAGGGCGGTTTCATCCAGTTGGCTGATGGTGGCGCCATGTGCACATTTCACATCATCAGCATAAATTTCCAACTCAGGTTTAGTATTTATTTCTGCGGAATTAGAGGTGAGTAAATTACGGTTATTCATTTCGGCGAGAGTTTTTTGCGCATCTTGAAAAATATGAATACGGCCATTAAACACTGCTTTGGCTTTGTCACCCACAATGCCGCGGAAAACCTGCTGACTGGTACAATGTGGAACCCGATGCTCAATACAGGTATGGTAATCAACCAGTTGATCGTGCCGGGCAAGATACACGCCCTCAAAACTCAAGGATGCTCCCTGGCCACAATGGTTTAACTGGTAGTCTAGCCGCTTGAGTTTACTGCCCTCAGCCACGGTAAAACCTTTAAACACCGCATCGCGCATCAGATTCACATGAACAGCGCCGACATGGGCCGCTGATTCGTGCTCAAGATTCAAACGAGTGTGGTGAAGATGCGCATTTTGACCGATGTGAATTTCAGTCAGTGTATTCACAAATCCACTATCAGCAGCATCACTGCTGGCACTGAGAAAGTGCTCAATTACTTGAGCGTTTGCACCCTGCTCCATCACCATAAGCGTACGCTGATTGGCAACTGCATTGCTGCCCGTGCTGAGGTATACCAAATAAATAGGCTTTTCCAGAATCACGTTTTGGGTAACATGAATCAGCAAACCGTCGTCAGTCCAGGCACTGTTCAATGCTGCAAACAAATTACGGCGCGACGCGTCAACAGAGCCTGCAATCTTGCCAAGATGCGAACGAATCACTTGTGCCGCATCAGCATCCGCGCCTGAAAACAAACTGATTCCTGCAGGCATGGCATCCGATACAGCAGCGTTCAGAACACCGTCAACAAACACCAGCCGTGTGGCGTTTAAGGTGATCAAACGCTTGGAAACAAAATTCTCTGGCAGTATCGCTGTAGTAGCCCAGGCCGCGGACTCGTAGGCCTTCAGAGCCTGCACCGATGTGTACTTCCAATGTTCAACTTTGCGGCCTGGCCAGGTGGCACGCTTAAAATTCTCAGTACCCTGCTGACGCAGCGCCTCAAGTAACGCACCCTGACCATCAGACATTACCTGCTGACCGGCCAAAACAAGCGCATGCTGCTGAAATGGATTCAAAACTGCCGGGATAGACTGCCGTCTGTTAACAATAGCGTCTGACATACTCAAACGCCCTCTTCTTCCAGCCAGCCATATCCTTTAGCTTCCAGCTCCTTTGCGAGTTCCTTATCACCGGTGCGAACAATTTTGCCCTGTGACAACACATGCACATAGTCCGGCACAATGTAATCGAGCAGGCGCTGGTAATGAGTTACCACGATAAAACTGCGTGCCTCGCTGCGCATAGCATTGACACCCGCCGCCACCACCTGCAATGCATCGATATCCAGGCCGGAATCTGTTTCATCCAGAATACACAATGACGGCTCTAGCAACATCATCTGCATAATTTCATTTCGCTTTTTTTCACCACCAGAAAAGCCCTCATTTACGCCACGCTTCAAGAAAGCCGGGTCAAGACTGACCCTTTGGCTACTTTCGCGCGCAAGTTTCATAAAATCGAATGAGGACAGATCGGGTAATCCAATATGCTTGCGGCGGGCATCAACCGATGCTTTGAGAAACTCCATGTTGCTGACGCCGGGAATTTCTACCGGATACTGAAAGGCCAGGAAAAGGCCGTCTCTGGCTCGCTCTTCTACTTCCAGATCAAACAGATTTTTGCCGTTGAACATGACATCGCCTGATATCACTTCATAGCCCGCACGCCCGGTTAGCACGTTGCCGAGCGTACTCTTACCGGAACCATTCGGCCCCATGATGGCATGCACTTCACCGGATTTAATGCTCAGGTTTAAACCGTTCAGAATCTGTTTGCCTTCAACTTTGGCAAACAGCTCGTGTATTTCCAGCATAATCATTTTCCGTTTGTAAAATAGGGTTATCCGACCGAGCCTTCGAGGCTGACTTCCAGTAATTTGCCGGCTTCGACCGCAAATTCCATAGGAAGCTCTTTGAACACTTCCCGACAAAAACCGTTCACAATCATCGACACGGCTTTTTCAGCATCAAGACCACGTTGCTGACATAAAAACAGCTGGTCATCACTGACTTTGGATGTTGTTGCCTCATGCTCAATCACCGCTGAGGCATTTTTGGTTTCGATATAAGGGAATGTGTGAGCGCCGCAACGATCGCCAATTAACAATGAATCGCACTGTGTATAGTTTCGAGCGCCGTCTGCAGTCGGATTGATGCGGACAAGCCCACGATAAGCACTGTTACTGCGACCTGCTGAAATACCTTTGGCAACAATTGTAGAACGCGTATTCTTGCCAAGGTGAATCATCTTGGTACCTGTATCTGCCTGCTGAAAATTATTCGTCAATGCAACTGAATAAAACTCACCGACGCTGTTATCACCCTTGAGGATACAACTTGGGTACTTCCAGGTGACGGCAGAACCGGTTTCAACCTGAGTCCAAGAAATACGTGCGTTTTTATGTGCAACACCACGCTTGGTCACAAAGTTATATATGCCCCCTTTACCTTCCTTGTCACCGGGATACCAGTTCTGTACGGTTGAATACTTTATCTGCGCGTCATCCAGCGCCACCAGTTCAACAACAGCAGCGTGAAGCTGATTCTCATCACGCATGGGTGCAGTACAACCTTCGAGGTAACTGACATATGAACCCTCATCAGCAATGATGAGAGTTCGCTCAAATTGTCCAGTATTCATCTCATTTATACGGAAATAAGTCGACAATTCCATGGGGCAACGTACACCCTTGGGTATGTATACAAAAGAGCCATCAGAGAAAACGGCAGAATTCAGCGCGGCATAAAAATTATCTTTCTGCGGGACAACAGAACCGAGATACTTCTTTACAAGCTCCGGATATTCGCGAATGGCATCACTGATGGGGCAGAAAATTACACCTACTTCGCGAAGTTTTTCTCTAAAGGTCGTTACCACAGACACTGAATCAAAAACCACATCAACAGCAACCCCTGCCAAGGCAGCCTGTTCATGAAGTGGTATCCCCAATTTCTCGTAGGTCGCAATGAGCTCCGGATCAACCTCATCCAGACTCTTGGGGCGGTCTTTCATGCTTTTTGGCGCGCTATAGTAAGAAATCGAACTAAAATCAATCTCAGGATAATGCACATGCGCCCACGTGGGTTCGGCCATTTCTTGCCACGCCCTGAAGGCTTTCAGCCGCCAATCCAGCATCCACTCAGGCTCTTGCTTCTGTGCAGAAATAAATCGCACAGTGTCCTCATCCAGACCAGGAGCCAATGTGTCAGACTCAATCGCCGAGTGAAAACCGGCAGCATATTCCTTACGGATCAGGCTTTCGACTTGCTCACTCATGATCTACCTCGTAAATGACGCGAATTATTAAGTATCCGACTAATTTAGTCAACTATTGCTACGAGCCTGCCAGGGGCTCAATCGTGTAACAAGGATTATAGGACTCCCTGATCAACTTCATCCTGCCGGCTTCAACAAAGTCACGCAACAACTCATCCATCGCACTCATAATTGTCTGATCGCCACGTAAAACAAAGGGGCCGTGTTCACGAACAAGGCGTACACCCTTATCTTTTACATTTCCGGCAACAATGCCTGAGAAGGCGCGCCGCAAGTTTACAACCAGCTCAGAAGGCGGCAAGTTTCTGGACAGCTCAAGTGCCGCCATGTTCTTATGATTCACATCAAAAGGCGACTTCATTTGCTCGGGGATATGTAAAAGCCAGTTGTAATAATATGCATCCCTTGTTTTCCGACGACTATCACTGACACGACCCATACCTTTTTTCATCAGCTTTGCAACTCCAACGGGGTCATCCTCGACAATCTGATAATACTGCCGCACCTCTTCGCCCAGCGTTTGTACCAAAAAGCGGTCAATACGCATGAAGTAACCCTGACTAGTCGAAGGCTCAGCAAAAACCACTGGCAAACAGATATCAGCATTGCGGGGGTCCATCAATGTCCCCAGCAAAAACAGAATTTCTTCAAGAGTGCCGGCGCCACCCGGGAACACAATGATGCCATGAGCAACGCGCACGAAGGCTTCGAGTCTTTTTTCGATATCGGGCATGACTATCAAATGATTTACGATTGGGTTTGGCGATTCTGCAGCAATGATTCCCGGTTCGCTTATTCCGATATAACGCCCATTGCTGATCCGTTGCTTGGCATGTCCTATGGTTGCCCCCTTCATCGGCCCTTTCATGGCGCCGGGGCCGCAGCCGGTACAAATATCCAGTCGTCGCAGACCAAGCTGATAACCAACCGCCTTGCTATAGTTGTACTCTTCACGACTGATGGCGTGTCCGCCCCAACACACAATCAGATCTGGCAATAATCTTGGCTGCAACAAACCCGCATTTCTTAACACATCAAATACCAGATTTTTGATGACGTCAGCATGTTTGCTCGATGCCGGGTATACCCGAATACTTTCAAAGTCTCCCTGTGCTGCGGGCTCCGGACTTTCCTGAGGCCGATAGAGCTCACTGGATACAAATACGATGTCACGAAGCACTGAAAACAGGTGTTCCCTGACTCCGCTGATGATCACGCCATCAACAAAAGCACACGCCGGAGCATTTTTAAGACGCAGTTTAATGCCACGGGTACGTTGAATGATCTCGATACTGAAGTCCGGATATCGACGATAGACTTCATCAGCTGAATCAAAAGTATCACCACAGTTAAGGACTGCAAGGGCGCAACGCCTAAACAATTCATAGACGTCTCCATGCCCGATATTGCGTAAACGCTCAACTTCAAATTGCGAGAGCAACTCCATACTGCCGTTTGGACTGATTGACACGTCAATCACTGGTGCTCGACAACCGGATGCCGACAGCGACATAAACCACCTCCTTTTTATGAAACCCTGAACAGGTCTGATGTATCCTCAGTGTTATTCCGCTACAATCAGCGCCTTCAGCGCAGGAGAACATCAATGAGCACGGAAAACCAATTCCCCGCCACCCTTGGGGAGAACGAAGATGCCAATTATGAACTGTTTATTGATCAGGTTCAGCAAACAGGTCTGGTCTGGGGATTATACGGTGATGACGGCTGGGCGATATGCCCATCCGTAGAATTTGAAGATACAGAAGTTTTCCCGTTCTGGTCTGACGAGCGCTATGCCGCTGCCTTATGCACCGAAGAGTGGAAAACGTATGCGCCACGTTCGATCACACTGGAGGACTTCATGGCTGAATGGTTGCCAGGTATACATGAAGACAATGCTATGGTCGGGCCTAACTGGGATCTGGAGATGAGTGGACTGGAGCTGGAACCAGCTGACCTCGCTCAGGCGCTGTCTCCTGCCACCAATGACTGAACTGCACCACCTGTAAATGCCTGAAACCCGCGTTGGACAAAAAACTCCGCGGGTTTTAACGGGCTTGCGTGGAAGCAATATTGAAATCGCCTCCACGCCAATCAAGACCTATTTTTTGGTGCTGTAATCGTACCAACCTTTCCCGGTTTTCTCACCGAACTCACCTTTCATGTAATGCTCCACGAGACGGGGGTTTGGCAGATCTGCAGCATTTCCGGTTTCACGGAATTTTTCCATTCGCATGATGTAGCTCAGATCAATACCCGTCAGGTCGTTCAGCCGGAACGGTCCCATTGGATGCCCTGCTCCAAAAACACATGCATTATCAATATCTTCCACGTCAGCAACACCCATCTCCAGCAGCCACATGGCCTCTTTTGAAATAGCTGCAAAAATGCGGTTCAACAAAAACCCGTCTACTTCTTTCTTTAGCAAGACAGGTACTTTCTGCATCACTTTACTCAATTGCATGGTCAGGTCAGCCGTCTCGTCTGATACATGCGGGCCCTTGACCACTTCAACCAGTTTCATCACCAACGCGGGGTTAAAAAAGTGCATATTGACCACCTTATCCTGCCGCTGTGTGGCATCAGCAATTTTTGAACTTACGATCGCAGAACTGTTTGTTGCCAGAATACAATGGGCTGGTGCTATCTTGTCCAGATCAGCAAAGATCTTGCGCTTAAGCGACAGCACCTCTGTTGCTGCCTCAATCACAAAGTCAGCGTCACCTGCGGCCACTTGCAGCGAATCAACAAACTCAATGTTAACGCGTGCCTGTCTTGCCTGATCCTCAGAAAGGCGGCCCTTCTCAACACGACCAGGCAGATAGGAGTTAACGAAGCTATCAGCCTTTTTTAATGTTTCAGCATTAACATCAAAACATTTAACACTAAAACCGCAAATTGCCGCCTGAAGTGCAATCTGGTGCCCCATATTGCCGGCACCAACCACACAGATATTTCGTATGTCTTCGAATTTCATGGTAATTCCTGTTAACTGATTGTGAGATGCTAGTAAAACTGCTGGTTTGCAAAAGCTGTTATTGTGCGCAAATCTGCTGATAAATCCAGCAACAAATGCTCATAATGAATGTCATTGACAGTAAAGCGCATAAAGCGCATTAATAATTGGCCATCGGATGCATCCAACCGGAACAATGATTCAGTTCGCCTTTGGAGCCAATAATCGTGACTTGCTGTGTTTACCAGAAAACGTCATTGACGCTCGTCGCTTCTGTCTTGATTCTGACAGTGCTACTCATACCTGTTTCCGCTCTGGGTCAACAATTCACAGAAACCGGTTTCAGTAATTTTTCACATGACAGACTACTTCAGCTTCAGGAATCCGCAGACAAACTAAGGTCAGAGGGTCAATTGGCTGAATCTGCCTCCGTGTACCAAGAATTGTTTCTGTCGATCCGTGCGAATCAGGGCCTGTACACAGAGCAACAACTCCTGGTGCTCGACCGGATGATTGCGCTGGACATCGACCGCAGAGACTGGGAAAGCCTCAACCAACACCTCGGTTATCACGAATGGTTAAGCAATCGTCTTTATGCCGGTAACCCTCTAGCTCTGTCAGAGCAATTACAGGCCAATTCCGCACATCGCCTGCGAGCCGCCAGCGATCAGCAGGGCCCACAACGCAGTTGGCATCTGGTGCAGGCAAGAACGCAGTTGTGGCGAGCCGTCAGTGCTCTGGAAACATTACCCGCCGAAAGTGGTCGACTTCCTGATTTGTGGTTTCAGATTGCCAACTACCATTATGCCCTGACCAACGATGCTCAACGGTGGCTCACCAGTTTCGAAGCCCGGACTGATGAACCAGAAATGATCAGCGGCTGGGCCCTTGGCGGAAATGAGGTAGAACAACGGAGTTACGAAATTGGCGCTGAACTGCTGCAGAGAATTTACGACTACTACATGCTTCTGCCTTACCCCGTCGATATGGACAACAATGTATTGGCGGCTACTCTACGAAGTTATCAGGGAGATTGGGAGCTAATGTTCAACCAATCGCAGCGCGCTTTAAATTTTTATGAACTAGCACTTAAGCTTACATCATTAACCTCATGTGCCTTGGAGCTGGAAAATTTTTTATTCGGACACAATGTCGTGCTGCCCGTTTATCGCCTGAATGTCACACAAGCCTCATGTGAGTTTATTGGCACCAACATCAGACCACATCAGCCGGACTCGACTCCCACGTCAGAGGCCGTTGAAGCGTCGCTCCTCAGGGTTTACGGTCAGCCCAAATTACGGCCGAATCGCAAGGACGGACTCTGGCTCAACGCATCATCATTGGCAGACATTTCTAATCGCAGCGGGGAGAATCTCGATGAGTGATAAAGCACCACAAAATCTGATGAACAAATCATGTACTGCCCTTGCATTACTCTTTGGTTGTTTGCTGATCAGTTCTTGTATTACGGCCGAAGAAGCCAGCGAGCGCGTAGCCAGTCGTATGCCAACGCCGGCAGAGGTCGAGCAATACAACGCCATGGTGCCGCCCGAGGATCGCATTATCTGCCGGAGTGAAATCCCGGTTGGCAGTAACATACCTGTACGCAAATGCCGACTGATCAGCGATATTGATGAAACGTCTACCTTTCACCGCGAGCAGTTGCGGCGGGCACTCCGATAGTACCCGCCAATAGTACCCGCCACTAGTACCTCAACGGCCCTGATCAGGCTGGCTGTAATCACAGACGCCGTCTGGAAATATGGTTCTGAGCTGGGCAATCTGGTCGGAGTCGGGTATCCAGTTGCCATAAGTGCCATCACTGAGCGCCGTGTCTAGAGGCTTCAGGGCGCATTTAAAAACACTCCCCTCGATTGGCCCGCCAGCAACTATCCTTGACGTTGAATACAAGGGGAATGTTTGAGTACACGTACCTGTTGCATTGTCGTCCAGCACCCCGCCCCACACATCATTACCTTGCGCAATTAGGCTGCCATCTGTTGCAAAACACGCATCAACAGCTGTTTCCGGACGATTACCGGCAACGCCGGCCTGGGGATTGGCTTTGATATTCATTACCCAATCATGCAGAACATCCAAGGCCTGCATGGTCTGATCAAATGATGCGGAAGGTCTTGCATCGGTAAACCAGATCAACTGATTATCCGCATTACCCATTCGATTGGTGATGCGCTGACGGGCGGAGAATGACTGATGAGAGTTATGCATATCCAACTCCTCTTCCAGATAGTGCCGCCAATCAATCACCGGAATATTGAGCTGGCCATCAAACACCATGCCCGACTGGTATAAAGCCGAAATAGCCTGGATATCACCCTGAGTACGCGGAGCCGGTTCGTCACCTTCCGACAGATTCATATTACGACGGCTCCACGGATCAAAATTCTCTGCAGTCGGCTCTCCCAGAAAAGGAAATCCTTCCTGCACCATCTCGGAGGGATGTTTCCATCCGCCGATTCTGGCGTTCAGATCGAGGAATTCTTCCTCAGAGATATTGCCTTCTGTCAGCGCCTGCAATCCGTATTGCACACCTACGTTGTCCCAGGGCACTCTCGCCTGACCATTTGCATCCAAGCCATAGATGTTCTTCAAGTCTTCGTAGTGAGTCCACTGAACTGAATCCATGATACCTGGCGGGTGCATCTTTTCTTGCTCTCGCACCTGACCATAATGCGGATTCATGCTGAGAGGTGTCAGACCACGCCACGCGGGAATACATTCGTTGGAACCCGGTGCGCTGGCGTACCCCAATTGTCGTTTTATTTCAGCCAATGGATCAGGAACCGCATCGGTTGAGTTAAAACCAATCAGCATGCTGCGATTATTGGTAATCTGCCACTTGGGATTGTCACGGTCGGTTGCGTCCATGTAGTGCTCCAACAACTCACAATCACCCACATGGATAGTCTGGGAAACCATATCCGGGTAGGAATACTGAGGCACACCGGCATCAATTAAACCAGGATGATTCTGCTGGTAAACATACTGTTGGATCGCGCCTCCTGAACCACCGATTGCCACCGTGTAAAGCGGTGGCCCAAATCGCTTGATAAAGTGCTCTTTGACCATCAGGGCAGTTTCACCTCCCACCTGAAGGTTGTAATGTTCACCAGTACGATTTCCCGAGGAGTATGCAACGGCGTATCCTTGTGCCAGGGCTTCTGCCAAGCGAGCTCTACCTGCGTTCATTCGTCCCTGGAAATGTCCTACACCCACTCCGCCCTCAAAGTGAAACAGCAACCGTCCGTTCCAGTTAACAGTCCCGGGATCCAAAGGGCTGACTGAGCGGTCAGAGGGATCCGCGAGCACAGCATAACTGTAGAGAAAACGGTTAATGGTTCCGCGCTCCCAGCGAATGACAAAATCAACCAGACGACCATCACTGAGAGTGGTGGTTGACATGTCGGCTGGCCGAGAACCGTCATCAGGCATGGCCAGATACTCACCATTGGTATTTCGATATTGATACTCGAAAAACGGTTCTACCGAGCAATCTTTGCTGTAGCCAATAACATCACCTGAATCATCTAAAACTGGAAAGCCCCACTCTTCCTGATGATCCACCAATGGCTGAACACCCCATTCAAGCACACTGCTACAAACAAATGGATATTGTTGCGGACCTGAAAAAATCGGACCACTGATGGGATGTGACTCAACTTCGATGCTTGCCAATTGCTGCCCTGTACCGCTGACGGCGTCTATTGTCACAGAGCCGTTCGGTAACCCGCCGATCAACCACTGTTGAGAGTCGGCCGTTATCGTTGTCCTCAACACATCAAGAATGAGGCCACTCGCCCGGAACTGAATCAGCGCAGGATCTATCTGGCCGTAGTCGCCAGTTAACGTCAGCAACGCTGTGCCCCCAGTGACATGCTCAGCACTACTGGACACGACATCAAGCGAAAAATCATTTGTATCAGTCACCGTAGTGACTGAATCTGAATCAGTGCAAGCAAGGATTGAACTGACAAATAACGCAAGCGGAAGCATTTTAGATTGCATGGCAGACACCTCAGGTCATTGTTATTTTTTTTCTATTTGTGGCAGCATCACATTTGTTATTGGAATGGACGCCGATCAGACAACGGTAACATGATTTTGTTCATGTTTGCATACCAAGGCATAAGCAATTTCTGCACAACAATTGTAAACATGGTGTCTTTTGATCTTGTAAACATATCGTCACCATGTTTTTCATTCTTGCGGACAGAT
>JBFZEG010000052.1:0-4528 GCA_041306975.1 Gammaproteobacteria bacterium
GTGCCCGATGTGTAGCAGAGAAACGCGCCCAGATTTTCCTCGACCACCGGCCAGGCAACATCCGTGCTCTCCCTGGCAAGCAAGCCCTCATAGCCCACCGCGCCAACCGCGCCAGGCGTGAACCGCGCCTCGTCCGATAGCATCACGTAGGTCTTGATGGTTTTTAGGTGGGGCGCGATGCGCTCGACCAAGGCAAGGAAGTTGCGGTCGAACAGCAGCACTGCGCTTTCGGCGTGGTTGATGGTGTAGATAATCTGGTCGTCGAACAGCCGCGGGTTGGCCGTGTGCAGCACCGCGCCAATCCCCGGCACGGCATAAAACAGTTCGAAATGCCGGTGTGTGTTCCAGGCGAGACTGGATACCCGGTCGCCCTGCGCGACGCCCAGCCGCTTCAGCGCGCTGGCAGCCTGCCCCGCCCGCGTCAGCGCGTCGGCGTAGCTGTATCGCCACAGGGGTTCGTCCACGAGGCGCGTGACGATCTCGCGTCGTGCATGCGCACTCGCCGCGAACTTCAATATATCGATGATTTGCAGCGGCGGTGTCTGCATCAGGCCTGTGGTCATGGTTGCTCCCATCTTGCTTATCCGGCTGGAAACCTGGTAAACGGCGCGATATCGCCACTTACACTTGCGGCTTCCAGGGACTTCAGTATGCCAGCAGTCACACTGGGTGCAAACATGTCGCGGTGCCAATCCTTGTGGTCAGCACTGTCTGCGCTGTCTGCACTGTCCACGCATCATAGCCCCC
Source organism: Gammaproteobacteria bacterium (assembly GCA_041306975.1). Classification (GTDB taxonomy): domain Bacteria; phylum Pseudomonadota; class Gammaproteobacteria; order Pseudomonadales; family Pseudohongiellaceae; genus Pseudohongiella. The sequence continues at coordinate 748 of JBFZEG010000052.1, forward strand.
ACCGCCAGATCATAATCCGTCCTCTTCCCCTGCTAGCGCGTCACCGCCGTGTGTGAGTCAATCACCAAACCAATGTCCTCGTGTTCTTTTTCAATCGCCAGAATTTCACTCGCCATGTCCTCAGCCGCCGTTGCAAATTGCGGAGCCAACGCAGCGGGACTCTCAGCAGCCTGGAAAGCGGCAGCCGTGATCGCGGATATGGAGGAGGCTTGGATACCGCCACCCGCTCTAACCAATTATCTATCGCCGACACGGGCTTGTCTGCCATGACCGTAAAGGGCAGAATACGTTACAACCAAATGTTCATGAAGCACCTCAAACAGACCGATAACAAGAACGACAAAGTAAGTTGTTTATCCATGAACCAATTTATTCAGGAACTCAAACGCCGCAAAGTCTTCAAAGTCGCTGCCGTCCATGCGGTGGTGCCATGGATGCTGATTCAGGTGGCCACCGCAATAACCCCCGCCCTGCAGCTGCTGCGGGATCAGGCGCAGTAACGCAATCAAGATTTATTGGTATGAGCAGTTGCTATTAAAAACGATCAGAAGGTGCCGGCGTAAAGAATAAAAATTAAATTAAAACTAACTAAGGATAAAAAATGAACATCAAAATTTATCTGCCCGTGATCACCTTGCTGTTTTCGCTGTGCCTGAGCCCATTGGCCATTGCCCAACTTGCGATCGATGACTTTTTTGCAGATTACTCCGCAGAACAAACGCGGCCCGTCACCTTTAATGATGTGGTTGATCTGAAGACTGTGGATGCGGCGCAAATTTCACCCGACGGCACACAGGTGATTTACACCGTGCGTCAGTTTGAGCCGGATGCCAGTGACAACGGGCAAATGCACGCACGAACACGTATCTGGAAAGTATCAATAGCGGATGGCGCCGGCAGTGCACATCAACTCACGTTCGGCGAGCAGGGCGATACTCAGCCGATGTGGTCCCCCGACCAGCGTTACATCAGCTTCCTGTCTGCGCGCGGTGCGGGTGAAAACGTAAAAGCACAGCTGTACGTGATGCGCGCCGATGGGGGTGAGGCGTGGCAGCTGACTGACACCAAAGAAGGTGTTACCGATTACGCCTGGGCACCCGACAGTATGCGTCTTGCCTACACCTCTGTTGATGAGCGCACAGCCGATGAAGAGGCCCAGCAGAAACGCCGTGACGATGCTCAGGTGTTCGAGAGTGATTTTCGTTATACGCACCTGTGGGTGATTGATCTGGCATCCAAAGCAGCGACGCGGATTACTGAGGGCACAGATTTCAACGTCATCAGGCCTGCCTGGGCGCCCGACGGCACACGCCTGGTTTTTCAGGGTAACCGCACAACCATGCTGCGTGACTCTCGCCATGATCTGTATATAGCCAATGTTGCGTCTAAAGCCGTTGAAAAAATCAACAGCGGGGCCGGCGCTCATCGTGCGCCTGAGTGGTCGCCCGACGGTAGCACGATCGCTTACCTGCTCAGGGTTGCAGACGAAGCCCCTGTGGATGACACAACACCACGAATCGTGCAACAGCAGCGCCTGATGCTTTATGACGTCGCCACCAAAACCTCGCGTGATGTCACCGGTAATCTGACTGTCGCGCCCGAACCAATCACCTGGAGTGCCGACAGTGCAAGCTTGTACTTTACAAGTGGCACCCGTGCCTGGTCAGAGGCCTGGTCCCTCAACATCGCCAGCGGTGAATTTACACAACGCACCTCCGGTCGTGTCATGCAACTGCACTCCATCAGTCAAGATGGCACAGCGCTGGCTGGAATAGTCAGTTCACCAAAAGCGCCGTTTGAAGTGTTTGTTGCTGACGCTGAGTTTGATAGCCCCAAAGTGCTTACGGATAGCAATCCACAAGCAAGGAGTTTTGCACTTGGTGAAACGGAAGTATTCACCTGGACCAGCACTGATGGCATGGAAATCGAGGGTGTGCTTCTGAAACCCGTTGGTTACCAACCCGGACAGCAATATCCCTTGCTGGTAGTTGCCCATGGTGGGCCCGCAGCGGCTTTCACCGACGGATATCGTGTTGGCGGGCTTGAGGGAGGACAGGCGTTAGCCGGGGAAGGCTGGGCAGTGTTTTATCCCAATCCTCGTGGTAGCACCAATTATGGTAATGCCTTTCTCAGCGCCAATGTCAGGGACTGGGGTGGTGGTGATTACCGTGACATCATGACCGGCGTGGACGCACTGATTGCACGTGGCATCGCAGATCCTGATCGTATGGCGCATATTGGCTGGAGTTACGGCGGTTATATGACCGCGTGGGTGGTTTCGCAGACCTCTCGCTTCAAAGCTGCGATGGTAGGTGCCGGGTTGACCAATTTATGGAGCATGTACGGCACCAACGATATTCCAAACACGCTGGTGGATTACTTTGGCGGCAACCCCAGTCGCGAAACCATGCCGCTGTATCTGGACCGCTCAGCGCTGCATCACGTCCACAATGTCACAACCCCGACGCTGCTCTTGCATGGCGCTCAGGATGTGCGCGTACCACCGGGGCAGTCATATGAGATGTTCCGCGCCCTGCGCGAGCGCGGCGTGGCGACAGAGTTGGTGCTTTATCCGCGTGAGGGTCATGGCATTCTGGAGTACTACCACCAGAAAGACAGGATGCAACGCATCCGCGACTGGATAACAACTCATACTCTGGAGCGAGACTGATACGCTGAGCCTGACCACACCACCACTTTTCGAACTGGCGGCATGTAATCACATTCCTTATTTGTGAGACTACCAAAGCCCTCGCTCATCGCGAAATTGCTGACTGAGCCAACGGTTGTCGGCCCGGCCAACGGTCATCCGCCTTTGAATATCGGTCGTAACTACCCTGCTTACATCCACTCACCTCTGTTGCGGCTGCACAAAGAGTCAAGCATGTTTAATCTGTTCAAAAGCAATCCTCAGAAAAAGCTACAAAAAGCCTATGAAGAAAAACTTACTGAAGCCATGCAGGCGCAGCGCAACGGAGATATTCGCGGCTACTCGACGCTACAGGAAGAGGCTGAGGCCATTTACGCCAAGCTGGAGGCACTGGGCAAAGATAAATGATTGCGGCTGATTCACTTTGGAAAGCATCTGATTCGTTGCAGCAAGACCAATAAAGGACTATATTCGGTTCGACGCTGTTAAAGGACCAAGCCTATGCGCTACACAACCCGAATCAAACCCATCAGCTACCTGAAAGCCAATGCGGCCGAGGTTCTGTCCAATCTGGCTGAACAACCCGGATACTATGTTGTCACTCAGAACGGTGAAGCCAAAGCTGTTTTGCAGGACATAGCGTCCTTTGAGCAGACGCAGGAAATACTTGCGTTGTTAAAGCTTCTGGCGCTGGGTAATCAGGACATTGAAGCCGGCAAAATTATGCCTGCCGATGAATTTATTGCCCGCTTGCGCACTGAGCAGTAAGTAGTAAATCGAGCCAAACAATGACGGACTCCCCACCGCGATATGCTGTGCTGCTAACCGAAGGTGCTGCTCGCGACATTGAGGGTATACATCGTTATATCTCAGACACTGACCGCCCGGAAATTGCTGAGACTGTGCTGGATCAGTTGCTTGACGTGGTGAACTCCTTGTCGCGCTTTCCTGAGCGCGGCACATTTCCGCGAGAGCTGATTGAGCTGGGCATAAAAGAGTATCGACAGGTTCTCTTTAAGCCCTACCGTGTTATCTATCGAATAATGAGTAATCAAGTATTTATCTATCTGATTGTTGATGGTCGCCGTGATATGCAGTCAGCTTTGGCTAGCCGACTGCTGGGTGCTTGAC
>JBFZEG010000068.1:0-7301 GCA_041306975.1 Gammaproteobacteria bacterium
CCAGCCTTCGATGCCACCACCGCCATCAAAGTCCGAACTGATACCCACATGATCAATACCCATGAGGTTGACCATATAGTCAATATGGTCAACAAAATCCACCACATCAACAGGCGGCGCCACCGCATCCACTTCAGCGGCAATGCGTGGCGCAGCAGCGGCATTGATCTCGGCCAGCTGCGCGTCATAGGTGGCACGCGCTGATGCATCAAGCGCCCGCACATCCGTCGGAGCCAGCAAGGTGTAACCCATGCCGGTGGCGATCTCAGTTTGCAACGCTAACAAGGCTGCACGGTTGGCCGCATGTTTCTCAGAATCCAGGTAACCGCGAAACGCAACGGCGTGTGCGATACCACCGTTATCACGGATCGCCAGCAATTCCTCATCCCACAAGTTACGGCTGACATTCGGATCCAGCGCCCGCGCTGATGAATGCGAGGCCATCACCGGTGCACGCGATAATTCGATGGACTGTTTGTTGGCCTCTACGGACGGGTGAGAAACATCAATGATAATGCCCCACTTGTTCATTTCTGCGACTGCCTGACGACCCAATTCACTCAGACCATTGTGCAGCCACTCTGCGCTCGCTTCACCGGTATTGGAATCTGCAAACTGGCTGTGTCCGTTGTGCGACAGTGACATGTAACGACCACCCCGCTCATAAAATTCCCGCACCTTGCTGATATCAGTACCCAGGGGGTAGGCGTTCTCGATGCCAATCATGGCTACTTTTTTACCGCTGGCGGCGATGCGTCGGACGTCTTCCGAGGTATAGGCGATCTCTATGGTGTCGGGCGCAATCTCACTCACCAGCCGGTCAATCGCCGTGAATTTATCAATGGCGTTGGCATAGGCTGCGGCATACCCTTCCTCGGTGAGCGGGCCCTGGCCGGTATACACAATAAACCACGCCACATCCAACCCACCTTCTATCATTTTGGGCAGTGTGACCTGTGTCTCCAGATCCATGGTGTAGTTGTTATCCAGCGTAAAGTTAGCCGTATTGATATCCGCATGGGTATCCAGCGTGATGACGCGCTCATGGATGCCCTGTGCACGTGCCACCAACTGCTCTTCGCTTTCCACAGAGGACGCCACAGAGGACGCCACAGAGGACGCCGCAGCGGGCTCGGCACTGACCGCAGGCTGCGCAGCCACCGGTTCAGCCGGAGCAGGTGTCTCAGCGGGGGAACACGACATCAGCAAAGCTGACGCTACTAAAGAAACAATCGCCAAACGTTTAAAAGGAATCACGGACAAGCCTCCGGTTAAGTAGATAAAAAAATTATGCTGTTCAACAGCTGGGCTGCCAGGCCCCGCTGCGCAATGGCTTAGCATGATCAACCTCGCGGTTGTAGAGATAAATCCATGCAAGTCCAAATTGTGTCAGCACCTGACGCCGATCATACATGCCCTGATCAGAGGCTGTCGCCAGATACTCTTCAAGCTCGTCCAATTGCTGCAGTTGTTTTTTGTCAACTGAAAACACTTCAATATCAATACCGCCTGAACTCTCCAGTCGGGCGCCCGGATAAGGGCCCAAGTCATAGAGCGTGATGCAGGTCAGACAGTCCTCACCAATAAAGGTGGCGTGCTGCAGCAGCCCGTGGTTACTGAGCCCGCGTTTTAATGTTCCGTAAACTGCAACCAGTATTGACATAGTTTGAGCGGTAAATTCTTGGACATGTTATGCAGCAATCTGAAGGGCAGAAATTGATTTAAGCCACAAGTCGTGTGATATTTGGCGTTCACCATTAACCCCGACACAATAAAGAACAACAGGCGGGAGAACAAGTATGTCGAATTACCGGGTCACCCGTGGCCTTGTCCGCTTCACCCTTTGCCTGAGCCTCAGTACTGTCTCCATGTCGCTGTCTTTTGCTCAACAGGAAATGCCACAAACGGCAGACGGCAAACCTGATTTCAGCGGCCTCTGGCAGGCCATGGGATCTGCCCACTGGAATATCGAACCCTCGGCAGCCAAAGCAGGCCCTGACTGGCAATGGGGAGCTTTGGGTGCAATTCCAGCCACCCTGGGCGTGGTGCATGACGGCGAACTGCCTTACACCCCCTCAGCGTTGGCACAGCGACAGGTCAATCAGGCTGATTGGCTGGCACTGGATCCTTTAGTCAAATGTTACATGCCGGGCATTCCCCGCGCGAATATGCTGCCCTTCCCGTTTCAAATTGTGCAAGGCACTGACAACGTTGTGATGGCCTATGAATTTGCCAGTGCCATGCGCATCGTCTATATGGATCAACCCGATTTCGCCGGCCCGGTGCCCAACTGGATGGGGCATTCACGCGGACACTGGGAAGGCGACACGCTGGTGATACGGGTCACTGATTTTATGCCCTACACCTGGTTTGACCATGCCGGCAATCACCACAGTGATCAGCTGGAGGTTATTGAGCGTTACACACCCTCCGGACCCAATATGATCCTGTATGAGGCTGAGATACGCGATCCGCAAACCTATACACGGCCTTGGAAAATGAGCTTTCCTTTATATCGCCGCATGGAAGCCAATGCGCAGTTACTGGAATTCAAGTGTGTGGAATTTTCTGAAGAATTGATCTACGGCTATTTGAACAAAGACGCGCCTGCTGACCGTGTGCCGCCACGCGGTATGCCATTTACCATTCAGGAATAACCGGGGAATGTGACCATGAAAACAAGGTATCAACAAGGCAGCACTCAATCATCGCGCAATCAATACCCTCGGGCCTTGCGCTTGACAGCGCTAGCATTGACGCTGGGCATGATCATCGGCACTTATGCCAATGCCCAGCAACCCAACTGGCAGCCTCCGCTTACCCAGGACGGACATCCGGATCTGCAAGGCGTTTGGGCCAACAACAGCAGTACACCTCTTGAGCGCCCGGAGATCTTTGGCAATCGTGCTGAGTTAACCGATGAAGAGTTCACAGACTTGCTGCAACAAGCTGAAGAAGTTCGTGCCAGCGGCGGCGACGCCCTGTTTGGTGATGGTTTTCTGAACGCGGTGATCACTGGCGAAGTCCGCTCCTATGACCCATCAACCGGCAACTACGATTCCAGCTGGATGGTGGATAGAAACATGGAGAACCGTACGTCGCTGATAATTGACCCGCCTGACGGCCGATTGCCACCGATGACAGAAGAAGGCCGGGCGCGCGCGCAGGCACGAGCCAGCGGTCGATTAAGCCCCACGGATACTTATCTTGGCAGGCCGTTGCAGGAACGCTGCATTACCTACGGCATGCCTTACATCATGGCCGGATATAACAGCTACTACCAGATTGTGCAAAGCAATACCTCAGTGGCCATCATTCAGGAAATGATCCACGATGTTCGTGTTATCCCTATTGGTGACAAACCGCCGCTGGATGAACGCGTGAAACTGTGGCACGGCGACTCACGTGGCTGGTATGAAGGCAACACACTGGTGGTTGAAACCAAAAACTTCTCAGGTCAAAGTTTGTTCCGAGGCGCCGGTGAGAACCGCACATTTATCGAGCGCTATACTCGCGTGGCGGACGATGTGCTGGAGTATCAATTCACCGTGGAAGACTCTAGCACCTGGGAAACCCCGTGGACGGCAGTCATCAATTACACCGCCAGTGAAGATCCAATCTTTGAATACGCGTGCCACGAAGGCAACTACGCGTTGATGGGGATTCTCTCCGGCGCTAGGGCAGCGGAGCGAGCGGGTCAGGTACCCGATGCGCCTATCGATGCCGAGTAAAGTCTGCTAGCAGTGCCTATCAATGCCAAACCAGAGCTTGCCCGCTTAACGGGCAAGTTCTCGCGGCATACGAAACACAATATTTTCCTTAACACCTGGCACTTCCTGCGGCGCCTCACCGCACAGCTCCTGCAATTTGTCGACCACCTGCTGAACCAGCACCTCGGGCGCTGACGCGCCGGCGGTCACACCAAAGCGACGCTTGCCCACGAACCATTCAGGCCGGAGATCTTCAACCCTGTCAATCAGATACGACTCACAACCCATGCGCTGCGCCAGTTCACGCAGGCGGTTGGAATTGGAACTGTTGGGCGAGCCCACGACCAACAACAGGTCGCATTCCAGCGCAAGTTGTTTGACCGCGTCCTGGCGGTTCTGCGTGGCGTAGCAGATGTCTTTTTTTCGTGGACCATCGATGTCAGGAAAGCGCTCACGTAAGGCGTCAATCACTTTGGCCGTGTCATCCATGGACAGCGTGGTCTGTGTGACATAGGCAAGTTTGCGCGGGTTTTTCACCTGCAGCGTGACGACATCCTCGACCGATTCAACCAGGTAAATATCGCCGCCAGTACTTTTATTGTATTGACCCATGGTGCCTTCCACTTCCGGATGGTTCGCATGACCTATCAACACACACTCGCGCCCTTCCTCACTGTAGCGCACTACTTCAAGATGCACCTTGGTCACTAGCGGGCAAGTCGCATCAAACACATCAAATCCGCGTTTCTCCGCCTCGCGCTGCACTTCTTGCGATACACCATGGGCACTAAAAATGACAATCGGTTTGCGACCAAGACTGTCGACCACCGGCACATCGTGCAATTCTTCTACAAAAATAGCGCCGCGCTGCCGAAGGGTATCAACAACAAATTTGTTGTGCACCACCTCGTGACGCACAAAAACAGGCGCACCGTAAACATCCAATGCACGGTTGACGATATCGATGGCTCGATCAACACCGGCGCAAAAGCCACGCGGATTGGCGAGTTTTATCTCAGCACCCGCAACTGCCTTGAACTCATACTGTTGCACAATGTTCGTGTCCGGCGTTGTCATGTTTTTTCTCTCGTCATTACAAACGTGTCAAACCAGCTCAACCCTGAATACGCACAGCCTGCACACCTGAGGGGATCACTGAAATGATATCGGCTTTAAAAACTATCTCACGGCCTGCCAACGGGTGATTAAAATCAATCACTACTGACAATTCACCAATCTGTTTTATCACCCCGGGTATCTCGTTGCCACCAGAGTCGGCAAAGGATAACACGCTGCCGGGTTCTACCGGATCGGTGGTGTTTGCCAGTAGCCCTGCAAAACGCTGGCGCGGAAAAGACTGCACGTTGTCGGGATTGACTGCGCCAAACGCCTGCTCAGGCGGCAGACAAACCGAAACCGAATCACCCGGGACCGCACCTATCAGTGCCGCTTCAAATCCTGGCAGCAGATTACCGTCACCCACCACAAAGGTCGCAGGGGCCTTGTCATAATTGCCATCAATCTCGGACCCGTCCGGCAACGAGAGTGAAAAGTGCAAGGTCACCCGTGCGCCCGCATTGATTGAAACTACCGAATCACTCACCGCAGCCTCCTCAGGCGTACTGACGTTGCTCGCCGTTACCACTGATATTGTCAACACAACGTGCACATATCTCCGGATGATCCGCATGGCTGCCCACATCGGCGCGGTAGTGCCAGCAACGCACACACTTCAGATGTGAAGATGCCTGCACACGGACCCGCAAACCTGCAAGATCTGTCACTGCAGCATCAGCTGCTTCGGACAAAGGCCGCACCGTGGCAGCGGACACTATGAGCACAAATCTGAGTTCGTCTTGTAGACGCTGCAACTGCGCGGTTAATGCGTCGTCGCAATACAAAACGACTTCCGCCGACAACGCAGCGCCGATTTTTTTATCCATGCGCTGCTTTTCCAGCTCCTTATTAACAGCAGTTTTAACCGCCATCAGTTGTGTCCAGAATTCATCACTGAAGTCTGTCTGCGGCGCCAACAGAGGCAAACCTTCATCAAACAAAGTCAGGAACACTGATTGTGCGCGCTTGCCTGGTACAAAGGTCCATATCTCATCCGCCGTAAAGCTCAGAATCGGCGCAATCAGCCTGACCAGAATTTCAGTGATGTGATACATCGCGGTCTGTGTTGATCGTCGTGCCAACCCGTCGGTTTTTGCGGTGTACTGTCGGTCCTTGATGATATCCAGATAAAAACCGCCTAACTCGATCACACAGAAGTTGTGTACTTTCTGATACACATTCAGGAACTGATAATTTTCATAATCAGTTTTTACCTCTTCGCGCAGCAACTGCGCCTGACGGGTGATCCAGTAATCAAGCGCCAACATGTCCTGCGCAGCAACCGCATCCACTGCCGGATCAAATCCACTCATATTGCTGAGCAGGAACCGCGCGGTATTTCGAATACGCCGATAAGAATCCGCAACACGTTTGAGAATTTCCGGAGATACTGCGATCTCGCCGCGATAATCTGTTGCGGCGACCCACAAGCGCAGAATATCAGCACCATACTCGTTGAACACCTCGGTTGGCGAAATGGTGTTGCCGAGCGACTTGGACATCTTGCGTCCGTTCTCGTCCACTGTAAACCCATGTGTCAGCACCTGCTTATAGGGCGCAACACCATTCATGGCGATAGACGTTTTTAATGATGACTGAAACCAACCGCGATGCTGATCGGAACCCTCCAGATAGATATCTGCCGGAAAGCGCAGTCCTGCGTTTTTCTGCAGAACCGCGTAATGTGTGACACCTGAGTCAAACCAGACATCCAGCGTATCGCTGACTTTATTGTAGTGCGCCGCTTCATCACCCAGCAGCTCTTCCGGCTGTAGATCAAACCAGGCATCGATGCCGGTTTTTTCAATGCGTTGCGCAATCAGTTCAAACAGTTCAACGGTACGCGGATGCAAAGCGCCCGTTTCTTTATGTACAAACAAAGTAATGGGCACACCCCAGGTGCGCTGACGCGAGACACACCAGTCCGGGCTGGCCTTTAACATCAACTCTAGACGCGCCTGGCCCCATTCAGGAATCCATTGCACACCTTTGACCGCCTCAAGCGCACTGTCCATCAGCCCCTTTTCTGTCATGCTGATGAACCACTGAGGTGTGGCGCGGTAAATCAGCGGCGTCTTGGTGCGCCAGCAATGCGGATAACTGTGGGTAATCTTTTTGACGGCGAGCAGTGCACCCTCACGTTTGAGAATGTCGAGAATTTTTTCGTCAACTTTATAAACATGATCACCCGCCACTTCGCCGGCGTCAGCACTGAACACACCGTGGTCATCCAGCAGATTCAGTGTGCCCAGACCATAAGCCTGACCCGCCACAAAATCTTCCATACCGTGATCAGGCGCAGTATGCACGGCGCCGGTACCTGCGTCAGTTGTCACATGATCACCCAGCAACACCGGCACATGTTTATCAATAAACGGATGTTTCAGCAGAGCACGTTCCAGTGCCGCACCTTTAACAACACCCAGACGCTCAACCGATTCGACGCCGTAACGCGCCATCACCTCATCCTGCATG
>JBFZEG010000069.1:0-5123 GCA_041306975.1 Gammaproteobacteria bacterium
CTTGGTATCAGGGCATGGTACCCGGGCTGAAAGTAATGCCTCTGCATGAATTTGGCGCGGAGCATGTGGCATTAGTGAAATGGGCACCCAATACGCGCTTTAACCCTCACCAGCATTGGGGTGGCGAAGAAATTCTGGTGCTCGAGGGCGTGTTCTGCGATGAGCACGGAGTTTACCCGGCCGGAAGCTGGTTACGCAGCCCGCACCTATCAAGGCATCATCCATTTACAGGCCCCGAAGGCGCGCTTATCTATGTCAAAACCGGGCATCTGGGCCACTTATAGTGGACGAATACCTTATCGAATAACCAGTGGAGTGCCTGCGCCGGTATAAACCAGGCTATTGGTGCCCTCTATCAAATAGCCAAAGTACACTTCCAGCGAGACCTTCAACAGATCAGCGCCAGTATAGTTAGTTCCAAAGCTGTTATCAGGCAGTGCAGTTCCATTTGTTCTAAGCACCCCACCGCGCATGATGGCACTGCTAGGCGCTCCTGTTGCGTTCAGCATTGTCAATGTGGGGCGCGGTTGCGTATAACGAGCCACCTGAAGGCGCACTGCATTGAGAGACTTCACTGCGTCAGCACCGCTAGTGGCATTCCCCGAATCCACTCCACAGGCTTGCTCTTTACATTTCAGCAGTCGTGGATTGGAAAACAAAGGCAATTGTGTACTATTCGGAAAGTGCACATCATAGGCCATGATTGAATGAAAGGAACCGGTTACCCCGTGACCCAGCGACCACGGGAACGTGCCTTCACCCGAAACGCGTGAGTGGTCAAGGCCCAGGTTATGTCCGATCTCATGAGCGACGGTCATGTTGTCACAACCTGCGCCCCGTCCGCCGGGCACGCCCGCGGCATAATTGACGGAGTATCTTTGGTTCTCCGTTGTTGAGCTTAAATCGCCCAGCAGGCCGGTCGCGCCGGAAACCTCATTGTATGTGCCGTCTAATCACTCAATTTTTCCTACAGTAGAGTGATATCAGATGAATCAACAACCCCTCATTAGTGTGAGTTTTAATGAGTCAATGCGTCTGACATTCACTTGATACCAAGTGCCTGCCTGTAGAAGTCACCGTTTAATTCGCCAGCACCCTGCAACAACCCAAGGGCGCTGTGACCGACGCTAGGTATATCCAGATATTGATGCGGGATACCCAGCAGATCCATTTGAATATGGAACGCAAAGTTCAGGTCTCTTGTATCATCCAGGGTACCCACCAGTTGTCTAATTGTGGTCTTTTGGGTGCGCAAAAGAGTGGCAGAAGCATGCGCTGTGATGAGTGGACTGATCGCCTGAAAGTAGTTTAAATCGTTGCTGCATACATCGTTGATCAATTGCGCTCGCAGCGCTGGCGCACGGTTGGCGCGCGGACCGGCAAATTCAAGGTCCATCGGGCCACCGGCGAGTATCGAAATCCCCGCAAACAGCTGTGAAAACTTGAAGCCGATCCGGGCCGCACCATAACCACCCATACTGAAACCCTCGAGAATGCGACCTTTGCGGGAGGCGATTGTACGGAAAGTGTTGTCCACGTGTGGGATCAGCTCCTTCACAAAGACGCTCTCGACCGGAGAGGAGCCGTCCTTCGAATCGGCCCACAACCGGCGAGGCAGTCCGTTTACGAACACGACGATCATGGGTGGAAGCTTTTCTGCCCTGATGGCGTCGTCAAAAAACGTTGCCACGGGTGGTATACCTGACACCCCACCCTCGGTTCCATGCAGCCAATAAACAACCGGCAGCCGATCTGGAGCAGATGTGTAAGTTTGCGGCAAATAAATGTGGTAGCTGACCTCGCCGCCGACGATCTGACTGCTGAAGGTTCGAAAGGAGACCCGAGGCGATACGACCTCGGCAGTGATCCACGGTAGTGTTGTGTCTGGTCTAAGTGTGTCACTGGTACTCAGTAGCTCAATGCCACCGATTCTGACTTCAGCATCAAAGTAGGGACTGCCATCTGCGATGACGGCTCCCAGTTTGAGCACCGAGGAGCGAGGATCAAATGCCGCACTTGCGCCCAGTCCGACGCTATCAGCCGCTGCGCCAAGGACGTCAATGTGTCCCAGACGAACAGTGACCGCAGAGAATGATTCTGTATTGGCTGGATCGCTGCCATAGGCGATTTCGGGCAGATACAGTTCGTTGGTGCGACTGTCGAATGTAGCGATACCGCCAGGCTGCGCAACTGCTATGCCGGCTACAAACAATAGCGCGAAGATGGCTGCAACTAATCTGAGGACTCCTCGACCTTTCTCACTCTTTTTATTTACCACCCGCGACCACCCCATTTTGAGCATCGATGCCAAGAACAAACCACCAATTATTCCCTCTTGCGGAATACCGAGCCAAGCATGGAATCACGGTATAAACCAGCCCGAGATATTGTCTGCACCCCCCATTGGGTCAGATTTGGATGCAATTCAACACTATTACGCTAAAGAGAGTGTCAGTTTCGTAAATCTTGAGTTAATCGCTCAATAATCGCTGCTCTGTCGAGTTCTTTGCCAAGCAAAAAAACGGCGCTGATATCTTGCGTGGCACGAATATCACTCAATGGATTAGCGTTTAAGATGAGAAAATCTGCTCTCAGCCCCTTTTCAAGTAGTCCGCGATCATAAAGACCAAGCTGTGATGCGGCTGAAGAGGTTGCGGCTGCAATTGCCTGCTCTGGCGACATTCCTAAGGCAACAAATATCTCTAGCTCCTTGTGACCGGTGTAGCCAAAAAAATGGTCGGGAAGTGCCCCTGCATCGGTTCCCAATATAATCGGAACCCCATGCTCTATCGCCGATTCAAAACTTTTTTTGATCGACGGATCGAGATTCTCGATCAGGTTTTCTAATTGACGATCAAGTTGGTTATTAGAACTAGAGGAGGATAGAGCGTCGCCAGTACTTGCAAACACTCTGCCAGAGAGCCGAGATAAAGTCGCAGCAGGCAACGCTTCATATAAAAAGGGGTCTTCAGCGATAGTCATGCGGCGGAGCAAAGAGAGTCCAAGGTTGGGGATAACAAAAGTATTCGATTCGGCGAGCGATCGACTTAGACCCTCACTGATCTCGTCATCCAATCTTCCGTGTAAAAAACCAGCGACACCGGCTTGCACCAGTCTCGCGGTGTCCTCAGAGTCCTGCTGATGAACTACAACTTTAATCCCTTGCTGATTCGCATTACTAACTAGTTCGGTATAAAGTCGCTGTGATAATTTTGGTTGAGTACCCGCTCGATCATCCACCCAGATTTTTATAATCGCATCTTGCTTTGGCTCTATAGCTGTTATCAGCGTCTGAATATCAGATGATTGGTCTACGCCGAACAGTATGTTTGTCTGTAGTGCTGCCTCTACAGTACGAATTTCGTCGAGGAATGAGTTATTCGGGCCGTAGCCTGTTGGTGCTACACCATAGGCGGCGAGAGGGGTGGCTACAGGCATTGACTCAAGATCAATGGTTGCTCGAAGTTCATTTATCAAAGCAACCGGATCGCTGCCGGCTGAGAAAACAGTAGAGAAACCGTAGTAGGCATATTGCGAGAGGTTGTCGAGTAAATTAGCTTCATTGTAATTTTCGGCGCCCCAACTGCTTACAGACTGATACCCTAGGTGCGCATGTGCATCAATTAATGCCGGTATAATCGTCTTGCCGTTTAGTCGCTGTTTATAAGCTTCAACTGGCAACCCCGCTTCTGTTGAAACAATTTCTACGACATATCCCTCTTGAATCAGGAGCCATTCGCCAGACTCATAGAGCTTCTCTCCGGAGAATATCCGGTCTGGCTGCAGGGCTATTAATTCTGATTGGGCATTTGCAAACGCGGGCAAGATTATAAAAGCCGGCAGCACGAGATAAGCGACACGCATAGTGTTATGACCCCGGTTTAAGTGTTGACTGATTCGTCATTTCGCAAACAACTGGTCACCCAGCGTAGTACAAAAAGAGACGACCTTACTGCCCAAATTAGTACCATCGGCTTGATGAAACGTTTGTATTATGCCGCCCTTTTTGCAAAAGCGGCAGCTGCCATATGATTCAACGTGCCAAGGGGGATTAAAGTCAAATGTAACTACTGGGTCAGATTTCGATGCAACTCAGCAAGCGAGGTTGCAACCTGTTATGGAGCGCAGATTTGGCTGCAATTTAACGGAGTCACTCAAGCGAGTACCTGTCACACAGATAATGGCCACATATTGGCCACATGGCGCCCGAGATTAATATTTTTCTCGGTTCGCCAAATTTATTTAGAATGCAACATATTAATTTAGAAGGATATTTGGCGCGCCCGGCAGGAATGATTCGCAATCCACTGTGGTGGATTGCTCACCCCTTCGGGGCGCACTGGCGTGCGTCCAAAACGCGATGCGTTTTGTGATTCGGTATTTGGCTAAGCCAAATACCTCACTCCTTTGGGGCGCACTGGCGTGCGTCCAAAACGCGATGCGTTTTGTCGAACAGCAGGTTCGCTTCTACCGCCAGACTTGCCAAACAAAAAAGGCCACCTGAAGGTGACCTTTGTTATTTGGCGCGCCCGGCAGGAATCGAACCTGCAACCCCCGGCTTAGAAGTGCGGCCACGCAGGTTCCAAAATCAAATACTTACCTTTATTTTCATAAACTTAAAAAAAATGATTGTTTCAGAAAATACTAGTTTATTGCAGGTTTTTGCCCCAGAATGGCTACATATTGGCTACACGGAGCAAGAACATGGGACATTCGACCACTTCAATAACGGTATCTAGGTTCGAGAAATTCAAAGCCGAAGCCGCCGACCGCGAACAGTTGGGATGTTCCAAAGTGTCCGGCTTTTTTCTGCTGAAATTGAAAAGCGGGTGTGCATGGCGATTCAGGTACACAGATCCAGTAAGCGGAGCGCGTCTAACCGATACCCTGGCCGATGGCGAGACTAAGCCCGAACAGGCTGCTCAGATTGCGTTGCAATGGCGGCAGAACGTCACACAGGGTATAAGCCCCCGATCCGTAAAGAGGGCTAACCAAGCCGAACAGAGAGAAGCCCAACAGAAGGCAGACTCCAATCAATACCTTAACACCGGCCGTTATTTTGAGGCCATTTATACCCCTTTCCAGATTGACCATCGGCGCACCGGAAAATTTATCCTTAACGG
>JBFZEG010000076.1:0-22801 GCA_041306975.1 Gammaproteobacteria bacterium
TGCCGGCAATCGCGGCCATGATGACTTTGTCGTACCAGGGAACGTAGTCGATGTTGCTGTGATGAGAGGGGAACGTAATAAACACCATGATCAGCATGAGGCCGGTAATCAGGTACAGGTACCTTCCATCCAGCATGGTGATATCAAGAAAGAAACCAAGGGCAAAAATCTGGTTAATCGCGAGGAAGGTTGCTGCCGCTGTCAGTACGGCCATGGCCGCACGCCATTTGATAGCCAGTTGCCGATAACGGCCCATTGCCGGCAGTTCGGAGTCATCCTTTTTTTCGTCTGCTGGTGCCATTGGCGGAATAATGCTGTTGCTCATGTGTTGTGGTCTTTGTTTGAGTTATACGTTACTGGGTTTCAGACAATGTGATCAGGCCAAGTTGTTCCAGCGTTTGTTGCCGGAATGCCAGCCAACCTTGTTCAAAGGTCGTGCGGTCTTCAGCGGCACCGGGCAGATACGCCTGCCATGCGTCCATCAGTACGCGCTGGCGATTGAGGTTTTCCTGCTGCTTGGCTTCGGCTTCGGGCGTCCAGATGCCGATTTCCTTAAAGTAGCGGATGGCACCCTCGTGATAAGGAATAAATGCGTTTTCCAGTTGCTGGCCCATGATCAGCCAACCGTTTGCCCCCGGTGCGGAGCTTTTGTAGTCCTCGTAGTGCATGGCAATGACTTTAGTCATGCCGTAAACGGTATCTTCGTCAGCGGTATCCATCGCAACCAGCAATGGATACGCTGAGGTAAACACCCTAACGCCCACATTGACGTCGATGGCAGGGCCTTCCGTAGCCACATGCGGTACATACCATGGCAGACGGTCGCGCACACGTTTGATGGCTTCCGGGTCGTCGTGAGGAAACTCTACCCAGTGCAGACCACGCGGAGAGGAGTCCAGTCGCATAAAGGGCGGTGAGTTGCACGCGCCTCCGGCGACATCGGCTCTGTCATTGATCACGGCATCGATGGAGGCGTTGTAACCACCCACCTCAACAATCTCAACATCGTCCCAGGTCAGATTGGCATAGGCCAGCAGCGCTGTTGAGGCATTGTTGAGAGACGGTGCGCCCTGCACAAAGGTCAGGCGTTTGCCGCGCATGTCGTCAATGGTGCGAATTTCCGCGTCAGCAGCGGTGGCAAAACTGAACGAACAGCTGGTCGAGAAATTGGAAAGAACGGCGCGAATAGGTTGTGGGCCCCAGATATGGGCGGCAAAATTAAGAATGCCTTCCTGGGCATAGACCGCCTCAGAGCCACCTGCTGACATGTTTACACGATCGGCGCGCAGTGTTGCCAATCGCGAGACATCGTTGCGTCCGGGTACCACTCGCAGGTTCACACCATACTGGCGTTGCAGGATGTTTCCGATGGCGACTGCCTGACTATATCCGCCGGTGCCGGTCGGGTAGGCTGACCAGGCAACGGTGCGTGGCAGATTCAGTTGGCCAGCCGGTGGGTTTTCTGGCAACTCCTCTACACCACAAGCACCTAACAGCAGTGCTGACAGTGCCAGCAACCCCAGTCTCATCCGGTGAAGGGCGGGTTTTTGAATCCGGTCAGTGGGTGTGGATTTCCGGGAAGTAACCAGGTTGGACATTGCGTTCGGAGCTCCTGTGTGTTCTGCAAGCGCGTTGTCAGTCTGGAATACGCACGCGCCTGATCATGTGCCGCAGAAGCATAACTCAGCAGCGCAGCCATTGCCACATGGACTCAGTGGTCTGAAACCACCTCAAACATCAAGTCCCAGACCCCGTGTCCGAGGCGGTTTCCCCGTCGTTCAAACTTGGTTTCAGGGCGTCCGGTATTCTGTGCATACTGATTGCTTCCGGCCGTATTGCGCAGGGTATTGATGCCGCTGAGCACATCCATCATTTGTGCGGCGTAGTGTTGCCAGTCAGTGGCCAGATGGATTTGTCCCCCGGGTTTGAGTTTGCGGATCAGATCCAGCACAAACGGGGTTTGAATCAAACGACGCTTCTGGTGTTTTTTCTTATGCCAGGGGTCCGGGAAAAATATCTGCACCAGATCCAGAGAGTGGTCAGGGATACAGTTGGCGAGTATCTCCACGGCGTCATAGCAGTAGATGCGCAGATTACGGATGCTGCCGTTTTCGATGTAGTTAATCAGTTTTCCCACGCCCGCGCGGTGAACTTCGATGCCGATGTAGTTTTTATCCGGATTGTTTATTGCCATTTCGGCCAGTGAGTCACCCATGCCAAAGCCGATTTCCAGCACCAGAGGGGCGCTGCGTCCAAACAGAGCATTGGCATCCAGCACGGACTGGTGATCTTCTATCACATAGGTCGACCAGTGTTTTTCTATGGCTTCCTGCTGCGCAACGGTCTGTCGGCCGCTGCGGATAACGTAGCTGCGCAGCGCCTTGCGCACCGGTGCTTGTGAGTCTAAGGCATCGGACGGCGTGGCTTGCTGGTCAGGCGTAATCTGATTTCCCATGGTCTTGGCTCTTGCGTGGGCGGTCTGGAAGTACTCTTTAAAAGTGCTCTTTAAAAGTGCTCTTCAAAAGGACTCTTTAAAAGTACAGTTTAGAAGAATGTGCCATCGATAGGAGATGAGGCACTGGCATACAGTTTGCGCGGCATACGCCCTGCCAACCATGCCTCGCGGCCACTAGCGACGGCTTTCTGCATGGCAGAAGCCATCAGCACCGGATCACGTGCCTGCGCAATCGCGGTGTTCATCAGCACGCCGTCACATCCCAGCTCCATGGCAATGGTGGCATCAGAGGCTGTACCCACGCCTGCATCCACAATAATGGGGACGGAGGCGTTTTCCAGAATCAGGCGGATATTGTATGGGTTGCGTATGCCCAGGCCAGAGCCGATGGGCGCACCCAGTGGCATCACTGCAATGCAGCCGATCTCTTCGAGGCGTTTGGCGATCAGCGGGTCATCGCTGGTATAGACCATGACATCAAAACCGTCTGCAACCAGCTGCTCAGCCGCAATCAGGGTTTCAGTCACGTTGGGGTACAAGGTCTTCTGATCGCCCAGCACTTCCAGTTTGACCAGTTTGTGTCCGTCCAGTAACTCCCGCGCCATCCGACAAGTACGTACCGCATCGGCCGCGGTGTAGCAGCCGGCGGTATTTGGCAGAATGGTGTATTTTTGCGGGGAAATCACATCCAGCAGATTGGGTTCACCCTTATTCTGGCCAAGGTTTACGCGGCGGATAGCTACCGTAATCATCTGTGCGCCGCTGGCCTCCAGAGCGTCCAGATTCTGCTGAAAGTCACGGTACTTGCCGCTGCCGATAATCAACCGCGACTCGTAGGTTTTGCCCGCAAGCACCAAGGGTTTGTTTGCAAGCTGGGGCTGGCTATTCTGCGTGTGCATAAAACGTTTCCTGTGCGTGAGTCGACTCTAGCCACCACCGATGGCATGAACAATTTCCACCGTATCGCCGTCTTGCAATTGCGTATTGTGGTGCTGGCTTCGGGGCACTATACCGGCGTTTAGCTCAACGGCAACCCGGCCTTTTGTCATTTCAAGATGCTCCAGCAGGTCGGTGATGCTGCTGTGTTCAGGCAGTTGCAGCGCTTTACCATTAACTTGAATGTCCATCGGGTGCTGACTCCTCTGCTCAGATCGTGTGATCAGGCGCTGCGGCCAAACAACATGGCGGAGGCCAGCAATAACCATCCCAGAATAAACCCGACGCCACCAATTGGCGTGATGGCACCCAGCCAGCGAATACCGCTCAGGCTGAGGATATACAAACTGCCGGAAAAAATAATGATGCCCGCCAGGAACGACCATGCGCTGGCGCGCAGCAGGGCAGAGTCGCTGATCTGCATGCACAACAGGCCTACGCCGAACAGCGCAAGCGCGTGATACATCTGGTACTGAACGCCGGTTTGAAAGATTGCCAGCATATCCGGGGCAAGGCGGGCCTTGAGGCCGTGAGCCGCAAATGCGCCCAGCGCCACGGCCATAAAACCATTGATTGCAGCAATTGCGATGAACAGCGTGGGCATGACTGACTCCTGTGCGCCGTATTGGCAAAAGGGCTGGAATAAAAAAGCCGCTGCCAAAGACAGCGGCTTGATTGGTGCGTTCTGTTCTGTCTACCCCGGTCAGGCTGCGAGAATCGCCCCTTTGACCTTGTTCATGGCGTTTTGTTCGAGTTGGCGGATACGCTCGGCAGACACATTATATTTTGCTGCCAGGTCATGCAGCGTGGCCTTCTCATCTGCCAGCCAACGGCTGTTGATAATGTCGCGGCTGCGCTCATCAAGCTGACTCATAGCCAGGTGCAGGCTGTGTGTCTGGCTCTCTTCCCACTCGGTTTCTTCAATGTTGCGAGCCATGTCGGAATTGTTATCTTCAAGGAAGTAGGCCGGCGCCATATAGGCTTCTTCATCGTCGGCATCGGCGTCAGCGTCAAACGCCATGTCGTAAGATGCCATACGACCTTCCATCTGCCGCACAACAACCGCATCTACACCCAGATCATCCGCCATTGCCTGCGCTTCATCGTTATTCAGCCAGCCCAGGCTCTTTTTAGAGCTGCGCAGATTAAAAAACAGTTTGCGTTGTGCTTTGGTCGTGGCGATTTTTACAATCCGCCAGTTGCGCAGAATAAATTCATGAATCTCGGCTTTAATCCAATGCACGGCAAAGGAGACCAGGCGCACGCCCATGTCAGGATTAAAGCGTTTGACGGCTTTCATCAAACCGACATTTCCTTCCTGAATCAGATCTGACTGCGACAGCCCGTAACCAGAGTAACTGCGTGCCAGATGCACAACAAAACGCAGGTGTGCCAAAACCAGTTGCCGTGCCGCTTCCAGATCTTGCTCGTGGAAGTAGCGGTCTGCCAGTTCACGCTCCTGTTCAGCCGTCAGCACAGCAATGCTGTTGACTGATGTTATATAAGCAGATAAATCGCGACCCGGAACGGACGGGCCGGCAATCTGCAAGCTCTTTCCTGTCATCATGGTTGCAACGCTCATAAATCCTCTCAGTGTCAGAAGCCTTGCTCACAAGGCCCTGTTAATCCAGTGTTGTTCGAAAAGACCGTAGTCTATCACTCTTTATTACATGTGTGATGGCCTGTGTCGAGTCACTGCCACCACAGATGTTGATGCATCTTGAATCCATCGAATTATTGCAAGTTGTGGTGGGCAGTTGTGATTTCAAGGGCTGTTGTGAAAATTTTGCTTACGGACTCAGGTTTTGTTCAGATGTCTGGACAGCGATAGTGCCGCACCCATCCACCCCAACAGCAGCCCCCCAGCCAACATAAACAGGGTGGCCGGCAAATCCAAACCCATAAACACATATTGATCGCCATAAAACGCCAGCAGTGCCTGTGCTGGCTGCGCGAGCAGTTGCAACAAAGCCTGCAGCAATCCCCACGCCAGTGCTGCGCCCAGCAGACCTTGCAATGCGCCATTGTACAAAAATGGTCTCGAGATAAACGAACGCGTTGCGCCAATCAGGGTCATCACGCGAATCTCTGCGTCGCGCCCGGCAATATGAGTGCGGACCGTATTGCCGATAATAAACAGTACGGCCAGTGACAGCACCAGGATCAGCGCCAACACCATGCGATCTGTCAACCGCATCAGGCTGTCAAGACGTTCAATCCAGGCAACATCCAGCACGACCTGGGAAATGGCGGTGTCACCGACAAAAGCATCACGAATCTGCAAAGCGGTATCGGTGGCCATATCAATGGGATGCGCCTCAAGGCTGGCCGGCAGGGGATTGTCCCCGAGGCTGTCTATAACATCACCCAGACCCGACCAGTTTGCAAAGTCCGCAGCGGCCTGTTGTGACGATATAAACTCAACCCGCTCTACAAGAGGGTGACCCGTCATTAATGCCTGCAAAGTCTGCACCTGATCCTCGCTAGCCGCGGGCTGCAGATAGAAGCTGATACGATTGGTGTTCTGCAGGCTGCCGCCAAACTGCGCCATATTTTTTCCAGAGACGTACACCAGTGCTGGCAGTAGCAGGGCTATGGCAACCACCATCAGGCTCATCAGTGAGTTCAGGGGTTGTGTCCATACTCGCCTCAGGGCATCGGCGCATGCATCCCTGTGTTGTTCAATCCAGCCGGAAAACCGTTGTCTGGCGCTGCGTCCGCGTTTGGCGCCCGACTGGCTTCTGGCCGTATTTTTGCCCGGCGAGGGGCGCGCTGAATTGCTCATCTGAGTGTCGCTCCGCACATCAGCGTCCGTTCCCCTGAGATTGCGAGTCCCGGCGACTCGGATAGACCTCATCGTTGATCAGAGATCCTTGGTCAAGGGTGAGGATGCGGTGGCGCAGCCGGGTAATCAGTGACAGGTCATGACTGGCAATCAACATGGATACGCCCACCTGATTAAACTGTTCAAACAGCAACATAATTTCGGCAGCCAGTTCCGGATCCAGGTTGCCGGTCGGTTCGTCAGCCAGCAGAATCTGTGGGCGGTTGACAACGGCACGCGCAATGCCAACACGCTGCTGTTCTCCACCTGACAAGGTGATCGGATTCATTTTCTCCTTGCTGAGCAGGCCGACTTTGTCCAGGGCCGCACGCACCCGCCGCGCAGCCTCGTGTTTATCATAAGCATCAATACTCAAGGGCAGCATTACGTTGTCAAACACACTGCGATCGTAAAGTAACTGATGGTCCTGAAACACCACCCCGATCCGACGGCGATAAAACGGGATCTGTTTTGCAGACAGTCGAAGGATATTGCGGGCGCCCACCACAATCTGGCCCTGATCCGGACGTTCGGTGAGCATGATCAATTTCAGCAGGGTGCTTTTACCAGCGCCGGAGCGCCCGGTCAGAAAGGCCATAGCGCCCTGATCAAGTTCAAACGATACCTGTTTCAGGGCCTGATGGCCGCCGGCATAACGTTTGCTGACTTCATCAAAACGGATCATGGTGAGGATTTATTGGCGGGCTGACCAAACAGTGCGTTGACAAAATCATCGGCATTAAAGGGTCGCAAATCCTCGGCCTGTTCACCAATACCGATAAAGCGGATCGGCAGAGCCAGCGCCTTGGCAATCGCAAACACCATGCCGCCTTTGGCGGTACCGTCCAGTTTGGTCAGGCACAGCCCGGTGAGGTTGACCGACTTGTTAAAACTTTGCGCCTGGCTCAGTGCGTTCTGACCAGTGGTGGCGTCCAGTACCAGCATAACTTCATGCGGCAGGCTGTCATCGAGTTTCTTCAGAACCCGGACGATTTTTTCTAGCTCCTGCATCAGGTTCGACTTGTTGTGCAGGCGACCGGCAGTGTCAGCAATCAACACGTCCATGCCTTTGGCTCTGGCTGACTGGTAGGCATCAAAAATGACCGAGGCGCTATCCGCACCTGATGCCTGCGCGACCACTGGCACGTGATTGCGATCTCCCCAGGCTTGCAGTTGCTCTACAGCCGCGGCCCTGAAGGTGTCGCCAGCGGCCAGCATCACCTTCATATCCTGATCCTGAAAGCGCTTGGCAAGTTTGCCAATGGTGGTGGTTTTACCTACCCCGTTAACACCCACTATCAGGATAACGTAAGGTTTGCTGTTGGTGTCGATCACCAGAGGCACGCTGCAGGGCGTCAGCAAGGCGCGCAGCTCAGCTTGAAGCTGAGTCATCAGAGCGTCTGCATCGGTGAGCTGATTACGCTTGAGCCGGGCAGTCAACGATGCAATGACCTGGTCGGTGGCTTCGATGCCCACGTCGGCGCTGAGCAACTGCATTTCGATGTCTTCAAGCAACGCGGCATCAATGGTTTTGCGGCCGATCACCAGTGCGCTGAGGCCTTCTGCCAGATTCTCGCGGGTCCGGCTCAGACCCTGTTTCAGGCGGCTGAAGAAGCCCTGTGCAGGTTTGGATTCAGTGGCGGGCGCCGGTGTTGCCTCGACAGGGAGTTGATCGGAAATCGCCAGTTCAACAGCCGTCCCGGTTTCCGGAAGCAGTTCTTGCGCCGGTTCGGATGTGTTGTCTGGACGTTTTTTGAGAAAGCTGAACATTTGGAAATCCTGCTGTCTGGCGATTCAGGGCACACAGTCTAGCATTCAGACATAGAGGACGTCACAACCGCTAACGATGCTTGAATTTGCGCCTGCCAAATTGGCCATCAGACAAGTACAATTCCCGCTCCCCGGCTGCGGACATGCGTTTGGCATCACCGCCGCGCTCGGAAATCAGGCTCAAAAAGGACAGTATCATCCATGAATGGCAACAGGCCGGCAGGCCAGCAGAACACCTTGCGCATCATAGCGGGGTATTGGCGTGGCCGAAAATTGCGCTTTCCTGATGTGCCCGGCCTGCGACCCACGCCGGATCGGGTGCGCGAAACACTGTTTAACTGGCTTCAGGGTCTGACGCTGGATGAGGATTGTGTGGATCTGTATGCCGGCAGTGGTGCCTGCGGTCTGGAGGCGCTGTCACGCGGAGCGCGTCACGTTGAGTTTGTGGATACGTCCGCGCCGGCCTGCGCTGCGATCACTGCCCACCTCGCCGCACTGGGCAGTGTGCAGGGCAAGGTGCACAAATGCAGCGCCCGGCAGTTTATTGAATCGGCGGCGTTGGCAGGTACACGATTTGGTTTGGTGTTTATGGACCCACCCTTTGCTGCGGGTGTTCTGATTAACGACTGTGCGGCTCTGGAAGGCAGTGGCTTGTTAAAAGCCCGCGCGCACATCTATCTGGAGTCGGGTGAGGCGTTACCCGAAAGCGGCGCAGCTAGCGACTTCCCTGGAAACTGGGTGCTGCGAAAACACGGCAAAGCCGGTGCCGTTTTTTATGGTCTGTATGAGAGACACGAGGTAACTGCATGACCCGCGCGGATACATCGCTGCAGTTTAGTGAGCCGTTTCGCGCGCCATGGTGGATGCCCGGCGGCCACCTGCAGACCGTGTGGCGAAAGCTGCAAGCCACGCCGCAGCTTATCCGTCATCGTCGGCGGATTGAACTCAGGGACGGCGACTTTATTGATGTGGATTTTGAGAGCTCGGCTTTTGTATCGACCACCCGCAGCAAACCACTGGTATTTCTGCTACATGGTCTTGCGGGCAGTTCCGACTCGCCTTACGTATTGTCCATGCAGCACGAATTGTCCCGGCAGGGATTTGAAAGTGCAGCGATGAATCTGCGCGGTTGCAGTGGCGAATTTAATCGCCTTGCCGTGGCCTACCATTCGGGTTGCTCACACGACGTTGAAGAGGTCATGGACAATCTGCTTGCCGCCATGCCGGCCAATCAGCAGCTGATGGTCATTGGTTATTCGCTGGGTGCCAACGTGCTGATCAAGTGGCTAAGTGAGACACGGCACAAAGCCAAGGTACTGGCCGGTGTGAGTGTCTCCAATCCGTTTTTGCTGGCGCTGTGCTGCGGCCGCATGAACAGTGGCATCGCCTTCTGGTATGGGCGCTACTTTCTGAGTCGCCTGCGCCGCGATCTCGATGCCAAGCGCCAACACTTCGAGCACAGCGGGCAAGATCAGCAACTGCAGGTGATTCAGGCGTTGGGCTCGCTGCAATCGCTCAAAACCTTGTGGGACTTTGACGATGCAGTCACCGCACCCTTGCACGGGTTCAGCAGTGCCCGCGACTATTACGACCGCTGCAGCAGCCGCCAGTTTTTACCCTCTGCCGGTGTGCCCTTGCTGATTGTGCATGGGCGCAACGATCCAATTATTCCCCCAGCTGCGCTGCCTGAGCCAGATGAGGCGGGCGCCGCTGTTCGCGCCGAAGTGCTCAATGAAGGCGGGCATGTCGGCTTTGTGACACGTGGCCAAGCTCACTGGCTGGAGCGCAGAATAGTGCACTACCTTGAGCAACACCTTACGCACAGCAATTAGCTGACAGTCTTGAATCAGTGGTGTAGTGTAAGGGTCAAATAACACTGATAACGAACCCAGTCCTATGAAAACAGCGGTTTATCCGGGTACTTTTAATCCCATCACCAACGGCCATACCGATCTGGTGCAACGAGCTTCCCGTCTTTTTGATCATGTGATTGTAGCCATTGGTGTCAACAAGCAGAAAACCAATACACCGGCGACACAGCAGCGTGTTGAGCTGGCGAGAAAAGTGCTGGCACATCTCGACAATGTCGAGGTCTGCTCGTTTGATACCCTGCTGATTGATTTTGTGCGTCAGCGCGGTGCCGATGTGATTCTGCGCGGCCTGAGGACAGTGGCTGACTTTGAGTATGAGTTTCAGTTAGTTGGCATGAACAGGGCGCTGGACCCGGGCATTGAAACCATCTTTTTGGCACCGGATGAGCATCTCTCGTATATTTCATCCACTCTGGTGCGGGAAATTGCATCCTACGGTGGAGATATCTCCCGCTTTGTGCACCCTCTGGTGGCCGAAGCCATGCGCGAACAATTACTCGCTCAATCCTGACACTGAGGGCAATACACTGAACTGCGCTGGTTCTGACGTATTTCTATCAGCGTGTTTGCGCAGGTTTTACAGGGTTTGCCGGCCCGTCCGTACACCAACAGTGATTGCTGGAAGTAACCCGGTTTACCGTCACCGCCGACAAAGTCCCTGAGGGTGGTGCCGCCCACAGTGATCGCGTGGCTGATCACTTGCCGTATACATTGCGCCAACCGGGAATAGCGTCGCGCCGACAGCTTGCCCGCCAGGGTTTGCGGGCGGATGCCAGCCATAAACAGGGCTTCGTTAGCATAAATGTTCCCGACACCCACCACCACGTGGCTATCCATCACAAACGATTTGACGGGGACTTTGCGGCCACGACTGCGCTCAAACAGATAGCGGCCGTTGAAGTCATCGGTTAACGGCTCAGGGCCGAGCGATCTGAGCAGGCTGTGTTGCTCAACGGGCAGATCTGCCCACAACAGACACCCGAAACGTCGCGGGTCGTGGTAACGCATAATAACGCCGTCAGACATCACAAAGTCGGCATGATCGTGTTTACCCGCAGGCTGGCTGCTGTCAACAATACGCACACTGCCCGACATGCCGAGGTGAATAATGACGCAGCCTAGCCCGGTGAACAGCAGCAGATACTTGCCACGCCGTCCGGTGTGGGTGATGGTTTGCCCAGCCAGACCGCTGATGATCTGCTCTGATACCGGCCAGCGTAACATGGGCTGGCGGATACGGGTTTCAGTGACGGTGTTTCCGCAAAGATACGGATCAATGCCGCGACGGCTGGTCTCTACTTCTGGTAATTCCGGCATTGACTGAGTACTCTGGTTTTTATTTTGCCAAGGGCAAGAAGGGGCAGTGCTGCGAAATAAATTTTTCGCTACCACCGTTACTTTTCTTGCGATAGTTTGTCATAGAAATGAGATAGGAAATAATTTCAGCGCGATATAGAGTTGGATCCCGACGCCGGAGAGCCCAGTATGCGTTTGCGACCTTGTTCGAGCGACAATCTTCCCAGGCAATGGACGGCCTGGCTTGACGCGCAGCTGGAAAACAGCTGCCGCCTGGTGAGGCGCGTCAGCCTGATCCTGGGTTTGTTTTTACCCTGGACCGTTTCAGCTCAGGAGCTCACCGGGCAGCAGACTGAGCAAGAGCGCCTCGAACAAGCCGTGGCAACATTGGAAGCCAGTGGCGATACCTGGCACCCGATGATTGCTGAGTCCATGATCAGTCTGGCCCGGCTGCTGCAAGCGGAAGACAAACATACGGATGCGCTGGTCACGCTTGAGCGCGCGGTCCACATCAGTCGGGTCAATCATGGGCTGTTCAGCCTTGAGCAAGGACCCGCTGTTAAGATGCAGGTGCAAAGTCATTTGGCGCTGGGTGAATGGGATGAGGCGGACAGTCTTGAGCAGTACCACTTCTACATTCACAGCCGCAGTCTCGGGGGTGGTAATCCGGACTTGATTCCGGCCTTGCTGAGTTATGCGGAGTGGCATCTGGATGCGTTTGCTGATCGGCGCGGAGAGTTACCCACAACGCGCCTGATTGATGCGTATCGTTTGTACAGTGTGGCGATGAGTCTGGTGGATGCCCAGCCGGAGCCTGAAAAGTATCCACGTGAACGCTACCTGCAGCGTCTGGCCTACCTGTCCTGGCTGATGCACAGAACCGGTGTGCAGAACCGACCGGAAACACTGTATGCCAAAACCCGTCAGGTGGATGATGAGTGGGCGGAGAGAATCACCACCGGGGAGTATCGTCTGCATAACAACCCCTTTCTGCAGGGTGAATATGTGCTTGGGCAGATCGTTGCCATGAGAGAGCAAAGAGTCGCGGAGTCGCCGCCCGGTTCATCCATTCAACGCGAAATGCGCAAGCTGCATGCAGAAGCGGTACTGGACATGGCTGACTGGAATCTGCTCTTTGATCGCAGACAGCGAGCCGAGAGTGTTTATAAGCAAGCGTGGGAACTGCTGGCCAGCGAAGATGATGCGCTGAAAAAAGACGTATTTGATCGCATGGTATTGATTCCGAGTTTTGAAAATTTTATGCAACCGGAGCAAGCCACGGAATTGGCGGAAGGTGGCTCTCCCGCGATGGCCACCGCGTTTTCAGCAACGCCGTCCATGCGTGCCCAGCGCCAACAGCCCTCGCCATGGGTCACCATGCGCTTTGACCTGACCCGCAATGGCAGGGTGACCAATGTTGAGCTGCTGGAGTCATCAACCGAGATTAACGAGAACGTCAGGCGCAATATGGTGATGGCGCTGCGTGGCAGTGTGCTCAGGCCTGCGCTGCGCGACGGAACGCCGGATGTTACCCGCGGCCTGGTGTATCGTTTTCCATATGACCCGGCGCGCTTCGCCATAAGTGAAGCGGACACAGAAACCGCTGTGGATTCTGCACAAGCCACAGACAATACAGCGGCTGGCATTGAATCTGATTTGAATGAAGCGCAATAATGGCTCGGACATATTGTCTGAGACTCAGGCACCATCATCGATCTGCTGCGTGCAGGTGGAGTAAGGAAAAATGAAACTGTTGCAACACCGTCTAGTGATCGCCATGGGGCTGTCTGCCGCATTGCTGAGCGCGTGTGAGACAACTCAGCAGACTCAGTCCAGCATGCCACAAATGCCATCGATGCCATCGTCCTCGATGCCGTCCATGCCCTCGCCATCCAGCTCTTCGTCGAGCTCAAGTTCGTCAAGCTCTTCATCGAGCTCAAGCTCTTCATCCAGTTCCAGTTCCAGTTCCAGTTCGTCGTCTAGCTCGTCGTCCGGCTCGCAGCGTTCCACGGCCGGCATGCCCTCAATGCCCTCGCCCGGAGCGCGGCAGTCAGGTGCATCTGCATCCATGCCGGGATTACCGGATTTTTCAAGTGGCCGCACGCCATCTTCCTCGCAAAGCAGCACAACAGGCAGCAGTTCGTCGTCGGGCACATCCGCCAGCAACGGTCAGATGACACCCGGCACTGCCGGCTCGGGTCGTCCTGCAACACCGGGCGATGGCAGCTTGCCCGGCGACAGCAGTATGCCGGGGGCAGGGCCGCAGGGCACGGCCAGTACCGCCGGTGCCAGATCAGGCAGCAGCGGGGGCACGCAGTCAGCCAGCCAGGGCAATGGTAACGGCGGCATTAATGGCAGTGTCAACGCCGGTGGTGTCAGTGTTGGCACTGACGGCGTCAGCGTGGGTGCCGGTGGAGTGACCGTTGGCAGCGGTGGTGTCAGTGTTGCAGGTATGCCGGTCGGTGGCGCATTGCCCGGCACAGGTACCGGAGCAGGCACTCAGCAGGGTACGGGAACCGGTGCAGGCGGATTCCCCGGAACAGGTAGTGGCGGGATGCCGGGAGGCTTGCCAAGCGGCCGCGCGGGTGCTCCCGGTGGTAGCGTTGGCGGCGTGATGACGTCTCAGGACCGTGTGGCCGTGCTTGATGGCGCGCTGGGGCGTGGTTATGAGGATTTTGATGGCCTGATTCTGGCAGAGCGCAGCCGTGCCCAGCGTCAAAGCAACGAAGCAGGTGGCGATCCAGCCGGTCTGTATAACGAAGAGAACCCGGCCGGTGGTGCCGGAGGTATGCCAGGCGTGCAGATACCGGGTCAGGGCGAGGGCCAGGGTGGTCAGGGTCCACAGGGCACAGCCATGCCGGGTGGCGTGATTGCCAGCAATTCGGGTCAGGGTCCTCAAGCAGGCGGCTCGGGTGGATCCATGGGTGGACGTCAGGGCGGCCCGTCGGCTGAAGCGGAAGGTGCTTTCCCCGTTCCCGAAGATATTCCGGGCGGTGATAATGACGATGTAGTTGCACGACAGATTCGCGAAGCCGCCATGAACGAACCTGATCCGGAATTACGCGAGCGACTTTGGGATGAATACCGACGTTACACAGGGCTTTTGCAGTAAGGTGAGCGATATGACGTTAACCATAGGGCAGTTTTTCAAACCATTGCAGATGTACAGCGTAATGCTGATGCTGGTACTAGGTGCCTGTGCCACCACATCGGTAAAGTCCACGCAGTTTGTGCCCATTGTGCAGGGCGATGCGCCATTGGACGAAGCCTTGTTGATGGACATCGGTATACGGGTATTTGACCCGGGTATCGATGAAATTGATGAGGACGACCTGGACCGCACCAACCCGGAGATCCGGCGCGCCGAGTCACGGTATGCGCCTTATCTGATGGCAGAAACCCTGCAGCGTTCCGGCAACTGGGGCGTGGTCAGAATATTACCCGCCCCGCAAACCACCATGGACGTTTATCTGGATGGGCAGATTCTGCTGTCCAATGGCGAAGGCATGATCATCAATGTCACCGTCACCGATTCCACCGGGCGCCTCTGGTACACCCGTGAATACGAAGAGCATATCAGCCAGTACAACTATGACCTGACCCAGCGTCAGTCTCATGATCCGTTTCAGGTGATTTACAACAACATTGCCAATGATCTGCTGGCATTCCGGCAGAGTTCAGTCACCGACGAACAGATAAGTACCATACGCACCGTGTCCGAACTGCAGTTTGCGGCCAATTTTGCCCCCGATATTTTTGGCAGTTACCTCACCGTAAACGAGCGCGGGATTACCACACTGACGCGCTTGCCAGCTGAAAACGATCCGGCGCTTATCCGCATTCTGGATATCCGCGAGCGCGACAACCTGTTTGTTGACACCGTGCAGGATTATTACGCTACTTACGCGCGGCAGATGCGCGGCCCTTACGATGCCTGGCGGGAAATGAGTTTCACCGAGACCATGGCGCTGGAAGAGGCTGAGCGTTCAGCACGCAGACGCTTTATCACCGGCGCGGCAGCCATTGCGGGCGGCATTGCGGCCGTCGGGCAGAACAACGCCGGCGCCCAGATGGCAGGCATCACCGGTGTGGCCGCCGGCGCCTATCTGGTGCGCAGTGGATTTGAGCTGACTCAGCAGGCACAGATGCATGTTGCCGCGCTTAGCGAGTTAAGCGCTTCACTAGAGGCTGAGGTAGCGCCCAAAGTCATCGAGCTGGACGACCGGCAGATTATGCTGACCGGCACCGTAGAAGAACAGTATGAGCAATGGCGCGAGATCCTGATGGAAATCTACCTGACGGAAACGGGTGGGCTCTGATGGGTGCGGCAGGTAGCGAAAAAATATCCGCCTGGATCTGGGTAGCCCTGGCTGCGCTTGTGCTGCTGGCGCTGGCGGTTATTTTTGTATTGCCCAATGTTGTGCAGCAGTATGAATTGCCGTTGACGCCGCGTGTTTCGCAGCCTGCTATTGAAACGCCCGCAGCTGAAACGCCTGCAGCGCCGGCGGTGGTTCAGTCCTCCAGTCCTGCCATGTCACCCTTTGAAGAAGCACAGAATGCCCGGCAGCGTCGTGAAGCCCAGGATGCACTGGCCAGTTTGCTGGAGCGCCAGACGGATTTGCAGGTGACCAATGTGACGGCCTGGGCCGCTTCGGAATATGAGGCTGCCGTTGCCAATGCCCGCCGTGGTGATGAGTTTTACCGCAGCGCAAGTTTTGCGGATGCCACGCTGGCTTATCAGGAAGGTGATCAGACGCTGGCGCAATTGCAGGAAAGGCGGCCGCAGGAATTCGAGCGCCTGATGACGGCGGGCGAAGCGGCACTGCAGGCCTCCGATGCGGCCACCGCACTGGCGAGTTTTTCGCTGGCTGCGCAAATTGATCCGACCAGCGCCGCTGCGGATGACGGTGTGCGTCGATCGCAGGTGCTGGACGAGGTCGAGCGTCTGCTGGCCGAAGGCGATAGTCTGCAATCGGCCGGTGATCTGGCCGCCGCAGTTGTGCTCTTTGAGCAGGCAACCGCACTGGACAGCGCTCATCCACGCATCAGCGAACTGATGGCCCGCAATGCGCAGCTGCAAATTGATGCACAGTTCACCGAGGCGATGTCGGAAGGTTTTGCGCTGTTACAGCAATCGCAATCGGATCAGGCGATTGTGGCGTTTGAGCGCGCACTGCAAATCAAACCGGGCAACGAGCAGGCCCAGGAAGCGATTGATCAGACCCGCACGGAGCTCACTCTCTTGGCGATTGAGACCCAGCGCACGCTGGCCTTGTCGCTGGAAAGTGCGGAGCAGTGGCAACAGGCGATCGCCGCCTATGACGCTATTTTGGCTCTGGACAGTAATCTGGTGTTCGCACAGGAGGGCCGCGATTATTCCGCAAGACGCGTGCAGCTGGATGATTTGCTGGAGCTGAACCTCAACAACCCCCTGCGGTTGTCAGAGAGTGCTGCGCTGGAGGAAGCCAACGCGGTTTTGCTGATTGCAACAGACCTGGCCAGCGACCTGCAGCAGGACGAAGAGATGACCTTGGGGCCGCGATTAGAAAGTCAGATCGAGCGTACCCGCCAATTGTTGGCGGATATGCAAATACCTGTGCAGGTTACGCTGGTTTCCGATAACGCCACCAATGTCACCCTCTTTCAGGTTGGCAGCCTTGGCAGCTTCACTGAAACAACCCTGGCACTCAGACCTGGTCGTTACGTCGCTGTGGGCACCCGACCCGGTTATCGCGATGTACGGGAAGAGTTTGTGGTAGGGTTTGGTCAGCAGCTCAACCCTTTGACCATTTCTTGCAACGAGCAGGTAGCTGCAGTCGACAGGCGCTGAATCCATGCAGGAACACCCGAGCAAACCTGAACAAGCCGGTCAGATCCCGTCTCTGGATCAGATCGACATTATCACCCCGGTCGATTTTTCTCCGCCCCCCCCGCCGCAAAACCGGATAACGCTGGCGCTGCGCTGGTATCACGCAGTCATTGGTTTGGGCGTGCTGGCGGTCAGCGTGCCGGCTTGGTTTGTGTTGACCGCACGCTCCGTATTCCTGGATGTGTCGCCGCCCGATGCAGTGGTTGATATTGTGAGCGGCATCGCTGTGCAGGTCGGCCCACGGTATCTGATGCGCTCTGGCGAGTATCAGGTTCAGCTCAGTGCGCCAGGCTATTTTGATTCGCTCGCCGATATCAGCATCAGTGATGAACAGGCGCAAACCCTTGAACTGGAGCTGTTGCCGCGTCCCGGTCTGGTGAGTGTGCAAGTGACCGGCGATAACGGCCAGGTCTTGACGGGCGCACGGGTGCTGCTGGATGGCGTTGATCTGGGCGTGAGTCCGCTCACCGACGTCGAAGTGACGCCCGGCTCCTATTCACTGCAGGTGCAGCAGCCAAGGTATCTGGACTTCACCAGTACAGTGGACGTCGCCGGCCGGCTGCAACAACAGTCCGTGGGTGTGGTGATGGCACCGGCATGGGCACAGGTGAGCTTTAACACCTCGCCGGCCGGCGCCGACATTATTGTTAATGGTGAAGTGCTCGGGGTTACGCCGGCCCGAGTTGAGTTACTGCAGGGAGCTTATGACATTACGCTGAAACGCAGCGGATACAAGGCCTGGCAAGATGATCTGCAGGTCACCGCCGGTGCTGATGTCAGTGTGGCGGATGTTACGCTGGAAGCTGCCGATGGGCTGGTGTTTATCCGCTCGGTACCCGGCAACGCCAACGTCACCATCAACGGTGAGTTCAGGGGCCAAACGCCGCTTGAGGTTTCACTGCCTCCGGGGCAGGCGCACGATGTGCGGCTGTTCCGCACCGGGTTTAACACGGCTGCGCGCTCCATCACCACTATTGCTGAGCAGGAGCAGGACATCACGGTTGCGATGGATCCGGTCACCAGTCTGGTGCGGGTGATCGCCGAGCCGGCGGACGCTGAACTGTATGTTGATGGCGAACTCAAGGGTGCCGCCAACCAGACCATTGAGTTGATTGCGGCGACGCAGCGCATCGAGATCCGCAAAGAGGGTTTTGTCGCCTACGCCGCCAACTTCACCTCACGTCCCGGCCTTGATCAGGAAATTCGGGTACAACTCAAGACCGAAGAACAGGCCCGTCAGGATTCCATACAACCGGTGATTACCAGCGCCGGCGGACAGACCTTGCAATTGTTTAATCCCTACCCCTACACCATGGGATCTTCACGCCGGGAACCAGGGCGCCGTGCCAATGAAACCCTGCGTGACGTCAACATGGAAAAGCCGTTTTATCTGTCGCTGCATCCGGTGACTAACGAGCAGTTCCGGCTTTTCCGTACCGAGCATGCATCCGGCACCTTACAGGGTGTGTCGCTGGATCTGCCTAACCAGCCGGTGGTGCAGGTCACCTGGCTGGACGCGGCGCTGTACAGCAACTGGTTAAGCGCGCAGGAATCGCTGACCGCGTTTTATGTGATTGAAAATGACGTGGTGACCGGCATCAACGCAGAGGCCAACGGCTACCGGCTGCCGACTGAGGCGGAGTGGGAGTGGGCAGCGCGGGCCGATGGCCAGGGCGGAACGCGGCGCTTCCCTTGGGGAGACGACTGGCCACCCACCGCTGAATACGGCAATTTTGCGGATGAATCCACGGCGGCTTTTCTGGGTCAATATCTGCGCGGAGTGAATGACCGCTATTCCGGAACCTCCAATGTTGGCTCGTTTGTGCCAACAGCACTGGGTCTTTACGACATGGCCGGCAACGTCTCGGAATGGGTGCATGATGTGTATGGCGCGGTCAGTGGACTGAGCAGTGTGCGCGAGACGGATCCGCTGGGTCCGGATGATGGACGCTACCGCACCATCAAGGGCTCGAGCTGGGCGCATGGCACTATGTCGGAGTTAAGACCCTCATACCGGGACTTTGGCGAAGAGGCCCGTAATGATCTGGGTTTTCGTGTTGCACGGTATCTGGGGGACTGACAATGAGACAGCATAAGAGACGGGCAACCGGGTTGTTACTGGCAGTGATGGCGATCAGCGCCGCCCTGACAGCGTCACTGACTGCGCAAAGCGCGCAGCCGCAGTCTGGCCAGACCGGGCAAAACCAGGCCGGACAAAACCCAGCCGGGCAAAGCCAGGGTCAGCAAAACCAGAGTCAGCAAAACCAGAGTCAGCAACCCGCCGGTGAGCAAGCGCAGAACCCGACAGAACCCGCAAGCGGTGATGCTGCGGCGCAGGACACCGCGGAACCTTTGCCGGATATCGACAGCCAGCCCATCGAGCCGGGGGCGCGCAGCAATGGACGGTTTATCCCGTCTGAACAGATTTCGCAGGATCTGGGCGTGTCTTTTCCGGTCGACATTTAACAACCCAAACTACAATGGCGATGTGATGCGCCACAGGGCAGGAAGCAAGGCATGAAACACAAGTACCTTTCCGAAGTGATCTACCAACTGTTTGCACTGGTGATTGTGATTATTGTGGTGCATGCCGTGTATGTGGCGGTGATCAGGCCCAACGCCGACATCATTCTGGAGCAGCAGGCTGTGCTGCAGCAGGCGGATGACACTTATGTCCCCGACCAGTCGATCTATGTTGTGCTACGGGACTTTGAGCAGGAAACCTGCATCATTCTGTTTTTCTGGGCCATGATCATTATTGGCATGAAAGCGTCGCGCACCATGAAGGAACGCGCGCTGCTGGAGCGCGAGCTGCTGCAGGTATCGGCGGGGACCAGCATCCTGCCAGAAGATGCGCGCAATTTTGCCCGGCCAGTGCAGGCGCTACCAGAAAATGAACAGCAGTTTTTGTTGCCGCGGGCTGTGCTGTCAGGGTTACACCGGTTTGGCACCACACGCAGCGTGCAGGATGTGGCCGCAACCATTCGTAATGTCTGCGAAAGTGAGGCGGACCGTCTGGAAAGCGAGCTGTCGATTGTGCGTTACATCGCCTGGGCTATTCCCTCAATCGGCTTTCTAGGTACGGTCCGTGGTATCGGTACTGCACTTGGGCAGGCACAACAGGCCGTCAACGGTGACATCATGGGCGTTACCATGAGTCTGGGTGTGGCATTTAACTCAACGTTTGTGGCGCTGGTCACCAGCATTATGCTGATGTTTCTGTTGCATCAGTTGTCGCTGATCCAGGATCGTCTGGTGCTGGACTCCGAGAATTACTGCAACGACCACCTGATCGCCTATCTGCAGGTGCCAGAGCGCACCGGGACGCGAGTCAGCTCACGCCAGTCGCTTGACGACCAACAGGCAGCCTCGGTATGAACAGAGCCGTCCTTGAACTGAATGACCATCAGCTGGGGTTATACAACCATAACGGCCTGATGTTCAGCAGTCCGGGGTACGTGCTGGTGAGTGGAAAACATGTGCAGTTTGGCCAACAGGCCGCTGAACAAAGCCGCCTCAATCCGCTGGGCACCAACAATGAGTTCTGGCACCGGCTCGGGATGACGCCCTTGACCCGACCGGTCGCGCATTTCCGTCATTACGCCGACGTGGCGCACGGGCATCTGTTGCATCTGGCGCAGGAAAGCGGTTTTGAAGGGGAGATTGTCATTGCCGTGCCCGCCAGTTTCAGCCGGGAGCAGCTTGCGGTGCTGACCGGGGTGCTCAGGCACAGCCCGTTTAAACCGGTAGCCATGATGGATGCGGCATTGGTTAGCGCTAGTCATCAACTGGCTGAAGATTCAGAATTACTTTACGTCGACGTGCAGCTGCACCAGATCAGCCTGACGCGTCTGCACACGGATGGCAGTGCGGTGCGCCGCGATGCCGTCAGCGTGGTGCCGGGTGCCGGCTGGACAGGAATCTCCAACATTCTGGTGCAGGCCGCGACCGAGGCGTTTGTGGCGCAGTCGCGCTTTAATCCCCAACACAGCGCAGCGTGGGAGCAACAACTGTATAACCAGATACCGCTCTGGCTGCAGCACTTTTATGATGAAAATCAGGAGCTGACCGTCCGCGTGCAGACGGACAAAAATACCATACAGGCGCGTATCAGCCTCAGCGATGTGCTGGATGCTCTTGAGCCGGTGTTCCAGAAAGTGGCGCAGCATACGACTCGCATCATAACCGACCCGTCCATCCCGGTGCTGTTGTCAGGGCGTGCCGCATTGGTTCCGGGTCTGCAGCAATGTCTGTGCGCGATTAATCATCAGGTCAGTCCGCAGCAGCTGGCAGAATTGTGTCTGCGGGCTGCAGCCAACGCCGGCACTGACACAGCGGGTCACTCTGGTACGGTGCCGTTTCTGAATGTGCTGGCATTGGACACTCTGCGCCATTCACACGTGAAATCACCGTTGTCTGAGAATCTGACATCCGTCAGCCACGCGCCGTCAGTGTCGCAACGAGTGGCCACTCATGTGCTCAGTGAGGGTATTGCCTGGCCGCTGCCCGTTGAGGTGTGCCTGCAGCAGGACTGCGGTGTTGTGATCAGAACCTTGCGCCCGGCAGACAAATCTCACAGCGAGGATGCGCGATTATTTATGATTGGCATGCAGCATAACGCAGCGCATCTGCTGCCACACAGTGAGGGCATCACGGTGAATGGGGACGCGGTGACTACAACATGCGGTCTGCTGGCCGGCGACAGAATCCGGGTTGGCGCGATAAACGCAGACATGCAATGTATCCATGTGCATGACGGCGGGGCTGACCATGGCTAAGAGAAAGTCGCGCAGCAATTTTGACCCCATCAGTCTGGCGTTTCTGGATGTGATGTCCTGCGGGTTTGGCGCGGCGATTTTATTGTTTCTGATTATTGACCATAACGTCACTGAAGCGCGGACACAGAATGATCCCCTGCTCAGTGCCGAAGTCGCCATGCTGGAAGTGGACGTGCGTGAAGGTGAGGAAAATCTGTTTCAGGTGCGCAACACCTTGAATGAGATCAATCTGGAAGTTGTGGAGGCGCAGGGGCTGGCCGAGCGCGTTCAAAGTGATCTGGAAGACTTTATGTCCCAGCTGGCGGCCATGGAAGGAAATTCCATGGCGACGGAAGAGAGCCTTGAGCAGTTGCGCGCCGACATTCAGGCCATGGAAGAAGAGCTGCTCAGACTGCAGGCGAGCGCTGCAGAAGAGCGTGGTATCAGCAGCCGCGAATTTGTCGGGGACGGAGACCGACAGTATCTGACCGGCATGTTTCTGGGTGGTAACCGCATTCTGATTTTGCTGGACAGTTCCGCCAGCATGCTCGACGACACGGTGGTGAATGTCATCCGCACACGCAACATGACCGACGATGTGAAGCGTAATGCGCCCAAGTGGCAGCGCGCAGTGCGCATTGTGGAGTGGATCAGCAGCCAGTTGCCGCTGGTCAGTCAGTACCAGGTGATGACCTTTAACGAGTCGGTGACCAGTGTGCTGGAAGGCAGTAATGATGAATGGCTGGAAGTGGCGGATCAGGATCAGCTTAATGAAGTCATCCGTCAGTTAAAGTTGGTCAGTGCTGATGGTGGCAATAATCTGGAGGCTGCGTTCCGCGCGATTGCATCCATGTCGCCACCGCCGGACAACGTGTATCTGATCACCGACAGTTTGCCTACTCAGGGCAGTCGACCGTCCAGCGCCAGCACCATATCGCCGCGAGATCGCCTGCGATTGTTCAGTGACGCGCTGGAAGCGTTGCCACAAAACATTCCGGTGAACACTATTTTGCTGCCGATGGA
>JBFZEG010000078.1:0-2746 GCA_041306975.1 Gammaproteobacteria bacterium
CGCTGGCCGCTGAGTTTTTCAACAATGTAACCCTGAATGTCGACCGCGATAGAGTAATACCACTCCTCACCGGGCTGGAACAGCAAGGGGATATCCGCCATCCGCGCAATCATGTCATTGAGGTCGGTTGCAGCCAGCACATTGCGGTCACGGAACAGATTGTTGACCGGATCATTGCCACTGAGTCCGTAACCAAATCCCGCTGAGTGATTTAACAGCTCGCGCATGGTGGGTTGTCGCGTCAGCGGTTCCAGTTGCATTTCGCCGGCTTCATTGTGTCTAACCATCACCTGCAGATTGGCCAGTTCGGGTACAAACTTGCTCACCGGATCATCAAAGTCCCACAGCCCCTGCTCGTGCAGCATCATCAGGGCAACACCGGTCACCGGTTTGGTCATGGAGTAAATGCGAAACAGGGCATCCTGCTCCATGGGCAGATTGTCTTCAATCGAGCCCATGCCAGCAGTCTCAAAGGTTGCGACTTTGCCGTCTTTGGCCAGCAGCCAGATGATGCCGGCAACGTCCTGATCCTCGACCAATTTCTCCATGGCCGCATCAAGCCGTGCAATCGTTTCGGGTGCAAAACCTGCGGCGGCAGCGCCATCAGCCTGTTCAGGCCAACCGGTATCTGCATGCAGCACTTGCCCGAAGCTCAGGCTGGCGCCAATGGCCAGCGCCGCCACGGCGTGCCAGAGTTTTTGAGTGTAGAAATGAGTAGCAGGCGTGCGAAGATTCATAGCGGATCAACCTTTTTGTTGTTGTGGTAAAACAAGTGATAAAACAAGTGATAAAGCGATGCGATAAATTGACGTGCTGTAGGTTACTCCCGCCAGTGACCTGACACAACACCCGCTTTGCCCCTGCGTATCGCCTGAATTGGCATCACTCAGGGCAACATGTCTGAAACACTTTAGGTTACAATCGCCGCCCGTTTTTAAACTCTGCCTGCTTTGATGGAAAACTGTTATGTGGTTCAAAACTGCCCGTTTATACCGACTCTCCGCTGAGTTTGTCCTGCCGTGGGACACGCTGGAAGATCTGTTACTGACTCAGGCATTTAGGCCGTGCGGCAAGTCAGAAGCAGCACGGGTAGGCTGGGTCAGTCCACTGGGGCGTGAAGGGGAGATGCTCAGTCATCGACTCGGCGATAGTGTGATGCTGTGTTTGCGCAAAGAGCAGCGGTTATTGCCGTCAGCCGTCATTAATGAAGCCGTGCAGGAAAAAGTTGCCGAGATTGAACAGGCGCAGGACCGCAAGGTGTATCGCAAAGAAAAAATGCAGATTAAGGATGATGTCATCGCCACCTTGATGCCGCGTGCGTTTACCAGTAGCAGGGTGTTATTCGCATATCTTGACCTGAGACAGAAACTGCTGATCGTCAATGGCAGCAGTGCAGCCGCTGCGGAAGAGTTGATCGCGTGCCTGCGTGAAAGTCTTGGCTCCCTGCCTTTGAGTTTGCCCGATGTCAATCATGCGCCCATGGCCATCATGACGCAGTGGTTGCGCGATCAATCGGCGTCAGATCATTTTGTTATTGATCAGGATTGTGAATTGATCAATCCGATGGAAGAGGGCAATGTGCTGCGTGCGCGCAGCCAGGACTTGTCGGCAGATGAAATCAAAGCGCATCTGGATGCGGGCAAACAGGTGAAAAAGCTGGGCGTGGTGTGGAATGAGGCGGTTGCTTGTGTGATTAATGCAGATCTGTCTCTGAGCCGCTTGCGGTTTGAAGATATGGTACTTGAAAAGGCGCGGGAGACAGATCCTGAGTCAGCCGCCCAACAGTTTGACCAGGATTTTGCGGTGATGAGTCTGACCTTGGCGGGCTTGTTTTCCAGTCTGTTTCTGGCGTTTGGCGGGCTGGCCGAGTAATTCTGCCCCCGCCACAAGCCCCCGATACGACCGCGTGCAAAAGTGTAACAATTTGTTGAGCGTTGCCGGCGCAATGACCGGTTGCTATGTCATGGGGTTACTTACCATAAAAGCGCCCGGGCCGACGTTCGGCCACCGACGCCACGCCCTCTTTGAAGTCGTCAGTCAAACGTTGCCAGTCCTGCTCGGATGCCTCGTGATCGGTGACCGCCTGCAGCATTTCCGTCAGCCCCTGACGCAGTGTTGCTCTGACAGAGATCACCGCCAAGGGTGCATTGCCGGCAATTTCCTCCGCGAGTTTGATGGCCTGCGCGCGCACCTGATCTGCACTGGTTAGCACATCGGCCAGACCCCATTCCACGGCCTGCTCACCTTTGACTCGACGCCCGGTGTAAAACATCAGCGCGGCTTTTTGCTGACCAATTAAGGCTGGCAGCGTATGTGTCAGTCCAAATCCCGGATGAAACCCCAGCTTGGTAAAGTTGGCCGCAAAGCTGGCCTCGGGGCAGGTGACTCGAAAATCCGGCACCAGCGCCAGGCCGAGTCCGCCGCCAATGGCTGCGCCATGAATAGCACCCACCACGGGTTTACGATTGCTGAACAGTCTGACAGCCGCCACATACAGAGGGTTGCGGCCCTTGCCATCGGACTGCTCCAGCACCGATGGGCCTGACGAAAAGTTGGCTCCGGCACAAAATGCCGTGCCTTGCGCAGCCAGCACCAGCGCCCGGCACTCGCTGTTGTTATCCATGGCCTCAAAGGCGTTGGCGAGACTCTCGATGAGTGCGACATCAAAAAAGTTATGCGGCGGCCGCTGGATTTCAACCAGCGCCACGTGATTGTTGAGGCTGACGTGTACATCACCAAATTGCAT
>JBFZEG010000088.1:0-2676 GCA_041306975.1 Gammaproteobacteria bacterium
CAACCTTTGGCGACAAGCTGTCACCGGTGTCTGATACCACCAATCTGGCAGCGATGAGCGCCGGCACCAGCCTCTACCGACATATCGGGTCCATGCTCTACACCACCACGCCGGCGTTTGTGCTCAGCCTGCTGATCTTTTTGTTTTTAGGTATGCGCTTTGCGGGCAACACGCTGCCAGATGAAGAGATCGCCACCATTCAACAGGCCCTGGCGGGTCAATATCAGATGAACCTGTTGATTACCTTGCTGCCGCTGCTGTTGATGCTGGTGCTGAGTCTGAAGCGCTATTCTGCAGAGATCAGCATGACCGCCAGTGTCATTCTGGCCATGCTCATTGCCGTGTTTTATCAGGGCCAGGCAGTGACCGTGGTGATTGACGCCTTGTGGCAGAACACACCCGGCACCACCGGCATTGAAAGTCTTGATAGTTTGCTGGGCCGCGGCGGTATGTACAGCATGAGCTGGACATTGCTGCTGGCGCTGATGGCATTGGCGTTGGGTGGCATCTTGTTCAGGGCGGGGTTTCTGCGCGCCTTGCTGGAAGGATTTATCTCACGGGTGCGCACCGTTACCGGCCTGATTGCCAGCACCATTGCGGCCTCGCTGGCGGGGAACATCGCCATGGGCGAGGCCTACATCAGCATTATTCTCAATTGTCAGTTGTTCGGCCGCGCCTATGATGACAAGAAGATTGATCGTGCGGTGTTGTCGCGCTCGGTTGAAGAGGGCTCGACCATGACCACCGGTCTGATTCCCTGGACAACCGCCGGAGCCTTTTATGCGGCCACTCTTGGGGTGCCGGTGCTCGATTACCTACCTTATGCATTTCTGAATTACCTGAACCCGATGATTTCGATTGGTATGGCGGCCATGGGCATAGGTTTGTTGCGCAGGCAAGGTGCGGCTGGTTGATTTTCAGAGACCGGTCTATATACTGGTCGGCATCTGGAGATGGAGCTTAGTGATGAACATTGAAGTGGGATCGTACGAGGCCAAGACAAAATTGCCGGAGTTATTGCGCGGCATTCAGGCTGGACATCGCTACACCATCACCCTGCGTGGTGAGGCAGTGGCCGATCTTGTGCCAGCGCAAGGTAACAAGGGCTCGGATGCTGCTGCGGCGGTAAATGACATGCTCTCCTTCATGCAGGCTCACAAATCGGTAAAGGGCATCGATCTCAAGGCGCTAGTAAACGAGGGGCGCGCGTGAATTTTGTTCTGGATGCCTCGGTTGCACTACTCTGGTTGGCACCTGAGACCAATCCGACCGCAACAGACTATGCTGCCAAGGCACTGCTGGCGCTCAAGGATTCACAGGCAGTGGTGCCCTCGCTATTTGCGCTTGAAATTGCCAATGTGGTAGCAAAACTCGAATCCAGAGGTAATGTGAGCGAAGCTGACTCGCAACGCTACATTACCCTCCTTGGAAGACTGAATATCTCCGTCGATCAAGCGACAGCCACACATGCGTGGGGAGAGACACTGAATCTCGCCCGGCGCTACAAGTTATCAGCCTATGATGCTGCTTATCTAGAACTGGCGCTGCGCACGGGCTTACCACTGGCTTCGCTTGATGCAAATCTGGTCAAGGCTGCTGAAATTGCAGGATGCCAACAGCCCGACTTTTTAATCAATCAGGGAGATATCAAGTGACATTGCAATCGCTGTTTTCCAGACTGCTGTTAACCGGTGCCATGATTGGCATTATTCCGGCCAATTCTGTTAATGCACAGCCCGATGTTTCAGTTGAGGGCACCGCGAACCCGCTGCTGTACGCCCTGGCATGGAAACAAACCTCGGCCGAGTATCGTGCGCTGTACCATCAGGGTTTTAACATCGCAAAAATGCATGTACAAAACGCTCTCGCTCAGCA
Source organism: Gammaproteobacteria bacterium (assembly GCA_041306975.1). Taxonomy (GTDB): domain Bacteria; phylum Pseudomonadota; class Gammaproteobacteria; order Pseudomonadales; family Pseudohongiellaceae; genus Pseudohongiella. Next base: position 1,876 of record JBFZEG010000088.1, read on the forward strand.
ACAGCCCGGCGACAAACCGCTGGCGGTGATTACCGATGTCGACGACACCGTGCTGCATGTGCTGAGTTATTGGGGACATCTGGTCAATAGCAACAAGGATTTTTTTGAAGACCCGGTCTGGGATCAGTGGATTGGTCTTAACCTGATGTCCGCCGCGCCCGGTGCGCTGGAGTTTCTGCAGTTCTGCGAAGCCAATAACGTTGAAGTTTTTTACGTGACCAGTCGTGATCAGGGCGAACCGACACTGTCGATTGCCTTGTCCAATCTGCGCTCAGTCGGTGCGCCCTATGTTGATGAGGAGCACGTCACCGTGCTGCGTGAATCATCCAACAAAGAAATTCGTCAAAATGAAATCATGCAAACGCATGGGGTGGTCGTCATGCTGGGCGACAATCTCAATGACTTCCGTCGCAAGTACTATGTCCGTGGTGATATTGACGGGCGTATTGCGGCCATGGAAGAAGACAAACATTTGTTTGGCATGCAATACGTGATGTTCCCCAATCCAACTGATGGCCACTGGCTCGCTGCAATTTTTGGTGAATCTGAACCGCCAGCGTCGGCAGAAAATCGCGACATTCTGCGGCAGGCTGCAACACGCTCGGCGTGGGATGGTGAGGTGCAACCGTAAGCCGGAAGAAGTCGCCACGGCAGCTATTCTGTTAATTTTGACGATACAAAAATTAGTTATTGACAGCTTTTGGAAGACAGGATTACTCTCAGTCCATGTTCAACTGAGAAGTAAAAAAGGAGGTGATCCAATGTCTAGTGGTATGTCTTCGGCTCAAGTGGATTTTGGTG
>JBFZEG010000117.1:0-2648 GCA_041306975.1 Gammaproteobacteria bacterium
TCCGCTCTGAGCGGGCACGCAGTGTGGAGATTCATGCCACCCAGGAGCAGTCAGGCATGATGCGGATGTCGCGGCTCGATTCACTCGCGGTTCCTGCTAACTCAGACCTGCAGCTCGGCCCCGGTGGTTTCCACCTGATGCTTGTCGAAATATCAGACACCTTTGTGCCCGGGGATTCGGTTTTGGTGACGCTGATCTTTGAAAAGGCCGGCGCCATGGATGTCCATTTTGCAGTCCGGGATGCACGATGAACTCAGTTTCGCGACTGTTGATGGTGAGTGCTTTTGCGGCCGTTGCCGGCATAGGCGCAGTGACCGCCAGGCAGGTGTTGATGGTCAACAGTCCGGCAGCTCTGGCGGCTCCGGAGATCAATGGTTTTGTTCTTCAACAGCCAAGACTCCTGCCGGCATTTGAACTTCTGAACGGCCAGGCAGAAACCTTTACCGGCGCTGACTTTGCGGGGTCTTGGTCATTTCTGTATTTTGGATTCACCTACTGCCCCGACATTTGTTCGACAGCCATGGTAGAAATGGCGAAGTTAAAAACCTTGCTGTCCACGTCTCACCCGGATCTCCTGGCAGAATTTTATCTGGTGTCCGTTGATCCTGAACGTGATACCCCGCAACGAGTTCAGGAGTACGTGACCTACTTTGACGACAGCTTCAAAGGGCTGACCGGTGATTTGGACGACATCAGCAAACTGGCACAGACGGCTTCGGTCATTCATGTGATTGAACCGTCCGCTGATGGCAAAAGCTACGAAGTGGGACATTCCTCGACAATTACCTTGCTGGATCCGCAAGGCAGTATCCGTGCAATCTTCAAAGAACCACTGCGGGCAGCAACTCTGGCTGACGATGTCAGTCAGGTGCTGAGTTACGCCGAACTTATGACGGAATAAACTTGAGGGCTGCGCCATGGCTGCAATAACGCAGCCCGGTTGGCTGAGGCCCATCATCGAAGATGTGTCCGTGATGTCCGTTACAGCGCGCGCAGCGGTATTCGACTGGCGCACGAAACGCGTAAATCATCTTTCGTGTTGTCAGATGCTCGTGTATCGCATCCCAATAGCTGGGCCATCCCGTTCGGCTATCGTATTTCCAGTCTGATTTAAATAGCGGCAGGTCACAGCCCGCGCACACATAAGTGCCCTCGCGGTACTCGTTGTTCAGTTCGCTGGTTCCGGCATATTCGGTTTCAGAGTACCGCAGCACGGCATATTGGTCGGGGGTCAGGCGCGCGCGCCATTGCTCGTCGGTGAGACGGAGTTTGTTTACCGGAGCATGTGTGTCCGCGAATACTCGTATGCTGTTGCCTGTCAGCAAAAGACTTGTTGCTACCATGTTTTTAAGGAAATGCCGTCTTTTCATTTCGAGCCTTCCATTCAAGTTTGTGGGAGTCTGCAAGCGCCACATAGTCTCAATTAGGTTGTCACTGTGGATTCGCTGTGTTACCTGCGAGTTCAAATATTTGTCGCCTTACTCCTATATCTGAATAAAGCAAACAGAACCCTGCTGTCATGACACAAAATGTTGTTAAAACCACGCCAAACTGAGGACTTTGGGAGAGAAGTATAAATACAAAACAACTAAGACTTATCGATCTATGCTGTTTGGCAAGAGATTGCAGTTTCATGTTTTTGTTTGAATTGTAGGTCATTTCATTGAGCCCCAAAAAAATTTCTTAGATTTTTCTTCAAAGGCCGGCGAGTGTCGAATACGACATGCCAGCCACACATCTGTCGGTTCTGTCAGGGAACCATTGGTCACGAGGTTATGTTTTCAGATGCGCACCGATGCATACTCGTTGCCGCGAATGCCCATCCTAAAGCGAATAATCCCCAACCAACTGGTCCGGCGGTAACAGCTACACCTGCGGTCGCCACCACATAACTAGCTAACTCTAGATTGCAATTGCCGTCATATAGGCCTGCACCTACGGATTTAATCTCTTCATTTGTCAAAGTCTGCATAGTGAATTCCTTTTCGCTAGGGTTTTGGCTTAAGACCTTTCTCAAGCCTGCAAAAGGTATTTAGATCATTATGCTGTGTTCGGCAGGATTTTTTGCGAGAGGGGTAATGGCGCACCTCAAGAGGTCGCCATTGGACGCAATTGCGGACGGGAGCGCAATTGGCGCAATTGGGGACGGAGAGATCAAAAAATGATCTCTCCGTCCCCATCCAGAAAAATCAGAAAAACGCCTGAATGCCGGTCTGGGCGCGACCGAGAATCAGCGCGTGGATGTCCTGGGTGCCTTCGTAGGTATTCACTACTTCGAGGTTTTGCATGTGGCGCATCACCGGATATTCGTCGGAGATGCCGTTGCCGCCAAGCATATCGCGCGCTTCGCGTGCTACTTCAAGCGCCTTGATGCAGTTGTTGCGCTTGAGCAGGGATATGGTGGGAATGCCAAGTTTGCCCTGATCTTTCAGACGGGTGGCCTGCAAACAACCCAACAGAGCCAGGCTGATGTCTGTCTGCATAACTGCCAGCTTTTTCTGAATCAACTGGTTGGCTGCCAGAGGACGACCAAATTGTTTACGATCCAGCACATACTGTCGCGCAGCGTGCCAACAGGTTTCTGCAGCACCAAGAGCGCCCCATGCAATGCCCAAGCGCGCGGAGTTCAGACAGCTGAACGGACCTTT
>JBFZEG010000163.1:0-3293 GCA_041306975.1 Gammaproteobacteria bacterium
AGGATCTTTTTTGGCAGCCGGGTTAACCACATCGTTGGCGCCAATCACCAGGGTCACCGTGGTGTTCGGAAAGTCAGCGTTGATGTCCTCCATGTCATAAATCATGTCGTACGGCACGCCGGCTTCGGCCAGCAACACGTTCATGTGTCCAGGCATACGCCCTGCCACCGGGTGAATGGCAAATTTCACTTTGACGCCTTTTTCAGTGAGCAATTGTGTGAGTTCCCAGATCTTGTGTTGTGCCTGTGCCACCGCCATGCCGTAGCCCGGAATCACAATGACCTGAGTGGCGTAGGCCATCATGATGCCAACGTCCTGCGCCTGAACTTCTTTTTGTGTGCCATCGACATCGGCGCTGGCGGCTGCCGCCGGGCCGGTGCCAAAACCGCTGAAAAACACACTGGCGACTGAGCGGTTCATCGCCTTGGCCATGAGGTGTGTCAGCAAGGTGCCAGCAGATCCAACCACGGTGCCCGCGATGATCATGGCGGCGTTGCCCAGCACATAACCTTCAAACGCCACCGCCAGACCGGTTAACGCATTAAACAGCGAAATGATCACCGGCATGTCGGCGCCGCCCACGGGCACGGTGATAAATATTCCCAGTACCAACGCCAGCACAAAAAACGCAATGATCAGATTCAGGCTGCCGGTCATATACACACTGATCGCCAGCCCCACCAGTACAAGCGCGAGCACCAGATTGATCAGTTGTTGTTGTGGCAGCAGTTTGCTGGTGTCGAGTCTGCCGTCGAGTTTCGCCCAGGCAATGATGCTGCCACTGAAGGCAATGGTGCCGATAATGGCGCCAAGGATTGCGAGGATCGCGACATCAGCGCCCAGGTAGCCTGCCATGCTGCTGGCTGTGCCAGCCTCAACCGCCGCTTGCGCTTTGAGAAGTTCTACCGCGGCAATCGCCGCCGCCGCGCCGCCGCCCATGCCGTTGTACATGGCAATCATTTGTGGCATGTCGGTCATCGCCACGCGTTTGCCGGTATACCACGCGTAACCGCCGCCGAGTGCAATCGCGAAGATGATTAGCATGACGTTGGTGGCGGCCTGCTCGTTGCCGGTAATTTCTTCGGCAGCAAAGGTCACCAGTGTTGCCAGCACCATGCCGGCACCGGCCCAGTGAATACCACGCCGGGCGGTGACCGGTGAACTCATCTGTTTCAGGCCAAGGATAAACAGTACCGCGGCCAACAGGTAACTGAGCTGAATAATTAGTTCCATTTATTTGTGAGCTCCTTGTTTGCCTGACGCGGTGTCCGGCTTGCCGGTGGTTTTAAACATCTCCAGCATGCGCTCAGTCACCACGTAACCACCCACAGCGTTGCCCGCCGCCAACAGGACCGCAATAAAACCAATCACCTGTTGCGAGGTGGTCTCGGCAATGCCAAGCGCAATCATCGCGCCTACCAATACAATGCCATGCACAAAGTTTGAGCCAGACATCAGTGGGGTATGCAGAATAACTGGTACCCGGCTGATGATTTCAAAGCCGGTAAAACCGGCCAGTAAAAATATATACAGTGCTGCTAGTCCTTCAATCATGTTGGTTCCCCTTGTTCATTGTGTTTTCAGGCGCCGGGTTTCTGCATGCGATCACGTACGGAGGCGCTCACAATAGCGCCGTTATGGGTGATCAGACTGTCCTTGAGAATCTGATCGTCAAGGTCGATATGCACAGCCCCGTCTTTGATCATCAGACCCAGCATGTTAAACAGATTTTTTGCATACAGTTCGCTGGCATGATTGGGCACGGTGCCAGGCACATTCAGCGGGCCAGCGATAGTGACGCGCTGGTGCACAATATTTTTACCCGCCTGTGTCAGCTCGCAGTTGCCGCCGCCTTCAGCGGCCAGATCCACAATCACCGATCCACCTTTCATGGCTTCTACCATGGTGGTGGTGATAATGCGCGGTGAGGGGCGCCCCGGAATGGCTGCCGTGCAGATGACCACATCGGCTGCGGCAACATGACGTGCCAGGATGTCCTGTTGCAACTGCTTTTCTTCTGCGGTCAGCTCGCGTGCATAGCCGCCACTGCCTTCGGCTTTGATGTCGATATCCACAAATTTGGCGCCCAGGGATTCCACCTGCTCTTTGACGGCGGCGCGCACATCGTAAGCCTCAACAACAGCGCCAAGGCGCCGCGCGGTGGCGATAGCCTGCAGGCCTGCAACACCGGCGCCAAGAATCAGTACTTTCGACGGGCGAATGGTGCCTGCCGCGGTGGTCAGCATGGGGAAAAATTTACCGGATAAAGAAGCTGCCATGAGTACGGCTTTGTAGCCGGCAATTGACGCCTGTGAAGACAGCGCATCCATGGCCTGGGCGCGGGAAATCCGCGGCACCATTTCCATGGAAAACGCACTGATGTGCTTGTTTTGCATTGCGCTGAAGCGTTCAGTTTCTGACCACGGGTTCAGGTAGCCGATCAGCACCGCATGCTCGGGCAGATGCTCAATCAGTTGTTGATCGGGCGGGTTGACGGTCAGTACGATGGTGGCTGACCTCATCAGGTCCGCTTCGCTGCAAATGCTGGCGCCAGCCGCGCTGTAATCGCCGTCGCTGTAACCCGCCAGTTCGCCGGCGCTGGACTGCACCTGCACAGCGGCACCCATCGCAATCAGTTTTTTAACAATTTCCGGTACCAGGGCAACCCGCTGTTCTGCGCCTCGGGTTTCTTTGGGTACGCTGATGACTATCGACATCCTCATGACTCCTTGCTATTTTTTTGGCGTGACAAAACATCAACGCAGATAAGTATTAAAAAACTCTACCGTACGTTCCCATGCCAGATCGGCAGCTTCTTTGTTAAAACGCGGCGTTGAATCGTTGTGAAAACCATGTAATGTGCCAGGATACGTGTACATTTCATGGGTGACACCTGCCGCTGTGAGTGCTTCGCGATAGGGTTCTCGTGTGGCATTAACGCCTTCATCGTCCTCGGCGTACTGCACCATCATGGCGGCTCTGATGTTGGGTACCAACCCCGGATCGGGTGCGCGGCCGTAAAAGGGCACCCCCGCCTGCAGTTGTTCGCCCATGGTCACTGCCAGGAAGTTGGTGGTTGCGCCGCCCCAGCAAAAACCCGTGGCGCCAAGCTTGCCCGTTGACATTTCATGTGCTTTTACAAAACGCGCACTGTTGAGCATGTCCTGCCGCAACTGATCCTGATTCAGCGACGCCTGCAGGGTGCGGCCTTCGTCATCGTTGCCGGGATAACCGCCGATCGGAGCCAGACCATCCGGCGCCAGCGCCAGAAAACCTGCAACCGCTGCGCGGCG
>JBFZEG010000174.1:0-8795 GCA_041306975.1 Gammaproteobacteria bacterium
CCAAAAACGACAACAAGTACGGTTGCCGTCACAGCCTGAACGACGCCATCAAACGCGGCACTGACATGTTGCTGTCTGGCCGTCACGCGCTGGTTGTTGGTTATGGCGATGTGGGTAAAGGTTCTGCCCAGAGCCTGCGTCAGGAAGGCATGATCGTAAAAATCAGCGAGATTGATCCTATCTGCGCCATGCAAGCCTGTATGGATGGCTTTGAAGTGGTGTCTGCCTACATTAACGGCAATAACACCGGCAAACTGGAAGATGTTGACCGCGCGCTGTTGGGCAAAGTGGATTTGATAGTGACCTCTACCGGTAACATTGATGTCTGTGACAAAAACATGCTGCAGGCGCTCAAGTCAGGCGCGGTGGTTTGTAACATTGGTCACTTCGACAATGAAATTGATACCCAGTACATGCGTGACAACTGGACCTGGGATATGGTCAAGCCACAGGTACATAAAGTGTACCGTGCAGATCCTGAAAAGAATGCAGATAACTATCTGTTGCTGTTGTCCGAAGGCCGTCTGGTCAATCTTGGCAACGCCACTGGCCACCCTTCACGCATTATGGATGGCTCGTTTGCGAATCAGGTGATTGCACAGATCCATATGTACAAGCAAGGTTTCGCCAAACTGCCAGCAGAACAGAAAAAGCAACTGCTGCGTGTTGAAGTACTGCCGAAGAAACTCGATGAAGAAGTCGCCGCGCTGATGGTGCAGGGTTTTGGTGGTGTGGTTACCAAACTCACAAGCTCACAAGCCAAGTACATCAACGTAAAAGTAGAAGGCCCCTTCAAGCCGGACAGCTACAAGTACTGATAGTAGTACTGCGTGGGCCTAGAGCAGAACGTGGCGGGTGTCACACACCAGCCACGCTTACAGGAAACATTATGAACACACATCACAACGATCCACGCTTCAGCTTCGAGTTTTTTCCGCCGCGCACAGACGTGGGGGTTGATAAGCTGCGCGATGTTCACCGAGAGCTGGCGGCATTGAATCCGGATTTTTTTTCGGTGACCTATGGTGCAGGTGGATCAACCCGGGACGGCACTCGCCAGACCGTCACCGCGGTCAAGCAGGCGGGTTCGGATGTAGCACCTCATTTATCGTTTGGCGGCTCCTCGCAAGAGGACATAACAAGCTTGTTGATCGACTATAAAAACATGGGTATCAATCGCCTGGTTGCCTTACGTGGCGATATTCCATCAGGCACCGGTGTTGCCTCTCAGTATTTTTATGCGAACGAACTCATCGAGTTTGTGCGCAAAACAACCGGGGATCACTTTCACATTGAGGTGGCCTGTTACCCTGAGATTCATCCGCAGTCAGACTCTTATGACAGCGATCTGAAATACTTTAAAAACAAGGTTGATGCTGGTGCAGACAGCGCCATTACGCAATATTTTTATAATCCGGATGCCTACTTCTACTTTGTGGATGCCTGTCGCAAAGCTGGCATCAATATCCCGATTGTGCCTGGCATCATGCCAATCACCAACTTCACCAGTCTGCAACGCTTCAGCAACAACTGCGGCGCAGAGATTCCGCGCTGGATCCGTCAGCGCCTGCAAGCCTATGGCGATGACAGTGAAAGCATTAGGGAGTTTGGTATTGAGGTTGTACAGACGCTCTGTGAAGACCTGCTGGCTGGCGGTGCGCCGGGCCTGCACTTTTACACCATGAATCAAACTGAGCCGGTACGGCAGATCTGGCAACAACTGGGTCTGCGCGGCTGAACAGGAAGCAACCCTATGCGACTTAGCCGACTGCACTGCGAGTCAGACTTGTGTGCAAATGCGTTGCTGACCCTGGGTGAAGATCATGCCCACTATCTGGGCAAGGTTTTGCGGGTGAAGCCCGGTCAGATGCTCGCGTTGTTTAATGGGCGCGATGGCGAGTTCAGTGGCGAAGTCATCAGCATTGGCAAGCGAGACCTACAGGTTAAACTTGGCAGTGCCTGTTATCGGCAAGCCGAACAACTGCTGCCTGTGCATATTGGTCTGGGTTTATCGCGCGGCGAGCGGATGGATTATGCCATTCAGAAAGCCACCGAGCTGGGTGTCACACACATCACTCCTTTGTTCACTGAGTTCAGCGAAGTGCGGCTGGACTCCGATCGGGCAGACAAGCGTACTGCGCATTGGCAAAAAGTCGCGATCAGCGCCAGCGAACAGTGTGGTCGCTGCACGGTGCCGGAAATTTTTAATCCCATGCCGGTAAAAGAGTGGATTTCTCAGGTGCCGAGGGGGCAGGGTTTCACCCTGGATCATACCGGCACGGCAGGCTTCGTTGGCGATCGACCACCCGCCGTATTTCTGCTGATCGGGCCGGAAGGTGGCACCAGTGACGACGAAAAGCAGCTAGCCAACAATGCTAGTTTTACCATGGTGCGTCTGGGCCCACGGGTATTACGCACAGAAACGGCACCTGTTGTGGCGTTAACTGCGTTGCAGTTACGCTGGGGAGACTTTTAAGTACTTTTTAATCACCTTTTAAGCACCTTTTAATCAATACCAGCGAGCCAGTTTTCACAAATCAAACCTGGAATGCGGGTAAATTCTCGCTGGTTGTTTGTCACCAACACTGCACCTGAGCTTAAAGCATGGGCGGCAATTAACATATCATTACCGCCAATCACCATCCCGGAGCGATGCAGACCGGCTCGTAACTGCCCGTATGCTGCCCCCTGCAATATACCCCAGGATTCAACGGTTACCTTTCGCAGAAAAATCTTCAACTGCTCATAGCGCTGAGCGCGCAAGTTAGAAACGCCGTTTTCAATCCCAAAACACAGTTCCGCATACGTAATGGCGGATATGCTCAGGTCTGGCACCGCCTTGAATTTATGTTTCAACAGCGGGTGCCGGTTTTTTAACACATAGATGCATGTGTCGGTGTCGAGCATAAACATCAGAAATCTTCCCGCTCTTGCGCAGGCAAATCCCTTGTCTCGGCCATAAAGTCGTCACCAAACGCTGAGGTCTGGTCAAAAAATACATCCCAATCTGTTTCATTCGCCGAAATAATCACCTCACCTCCCTCCTTTCTGAGATAAACCGTGTCGGTTTCAAATCTTAATTCCTTAGGAAGCCGAATCGCCTGACTGCGCCCGTTCATAAATACCTTGGCTGTATACTGGGTCATGTTTGAAATGCCTCGCTGCAAATAGTATATACCTTATGGTATATACCTTTGTCGCACAAGCTTTGCTGATGTTCTTATAGATTAAATAGGCTCAAGCTGCCAAAAAAAAAGCGCCTGAAAACAGGCGCTTCGAAAATTTCCTTGGGGGAAAACAGTGCCGGCACTCACCGGCACTCACTACTCACTGCAACCATCTTAAATCTTCAGAACAACCTACGACTTACTTGGTAAATTCCGGGTAGGCTTCCAGGCCGCACTCAGAGATATCCACGCCCTGATCTTCTTCCTCAGCAGTCACACGCAGACCCATCACAACCTTCAGTGCCATCCACACGATTAAGCTCGCACCAAACACCCACACAAAGATGGTTGCTGCGCCGACGATCTGGCCGAAGAAAGTCGAGTTGCTGTTGGTGATTGGCACCAGCAACAGGCCGAGCAGACCACAGGAACCGTGCACAGAGATCGCACCAACAGGATCGTCAATTTTGATCTTGTCCAGAGCAAGGATGCTGAATACCACCAGCACACCACCAATCGCACCAAACAGTGTTGCCTGCAGAGCGGTAGGCGTTGAAGGTTCAGCAGTGATGGCGACCAGACCGGCCAAAGCACCGTTAAGGATCATGGTCAGGTCAGCCTTACCGAACAGCAGACGCGCTGTCACCATGGCTGCCAGCAGGCCGCCTGCTGCAGCAGCGTTGGTGTTAAGGAAAACCACGGCCACGGCGTTAGCGCTGCCAACGTCTGCCAGTTTTAATACAGAGCCGCCATTGAAGCCAAACCAGCCCATCCATAGGATGAAGGTACCGAGTGTTGCTAGCGGCAAGTTAGCGCCAGGAAACGCACGAGTACTACCATCAGTGCCGTACTTACCCTTGCGTGCACCCAGCAAAATGACACCCGCCAGTGCAGCAGAAGCGCCAGCCATGTGAACGATTCCTGAGCCGGCGAAGTCTACAAACCCAAGGTCGCCCAGCGTGTACAGGCCGAATACTGCGTTGCCGCCCCATGTCCAAGAGCCTTCCATCGGGTAAATCACACCCGTCATGACGACTGCAAATGCCAGGAAGGCCCACAGCTTCATACGTTCGGCGACAGCACCCGAGACGATTGACATCGCGGTTGCGACAAACACAACCTGGAAGAAGAAGTCAGATGCGTCAGAGTAAACTGCTCCACCGCCAAAACCTTCTTCAGCTTTAGATGCCAGAGCGTTTGCAACGAGATCGTCGCCACCGGCAATGCCGGACAAGAAGAATGTGCCACCGTACATAATCGCGTAACCACACACCAGATACATGGTGCAGGAAACGCCAAACAGAGCGATGTTTTTGGTCAGAATTTCGGTTGTGTTTTTAGCGCGAACCAGACCAGCCTCGAGCATCGTAAAGCCAGCAGCCATCCACATCACCAGTGCGCCACACACCAGAAAGTAGAAGGTGTCCATCGCGTACTGCAGTTCAAAAATTTGGTTTTCCACCTTAATCTCCTCCGCTTGAGAGCTAATTCAGCTGCTAAACAGCAGCCTCGCCTGTTTCACCAGTTCTGATTCGGATTACCTGCAGCAGGTCCGATACAAAAATTTTGCCGTCACCAATTTTTCCGGTGTTGGCCGCCTTAGTAATTGCTTCCAGAGTCTGATCAAGCAGGTCATCACTGATTGCTACTTCAATCTTCACCTTAGGGAGGAAATCCACCACATATTCAGCGCCACGATACAGCTCTGTGTGCCCTTTTTGACGCCCGAAACCTTTTACTTCTGTTACCGTGATGCCCTGCACGCCAATCTCTGAAAGCGCCTCTCGGGCATCATCCAGTTTGAAAGGCTTTATAATCGCCGTTACTAACTTCATGTCTCGCTCCTTGTTTCTTACAACATAGGTTCTTAAACCTGGGCGCTTGTTTATACCTGCGCCGCCATTTCAGTGCAGATACACCTGTCTGACACTATGCACGGCTCGTGCCATATTAAATTTCACGATAAATATCATATGGATATAAGTTTTTAATGGGAAAACTAAGCAATTTGACGGTATTGGCACAACCATGGCGCACCGACATGGTGCATCGCAGCCAAATCGCGCACCCAAGCTGTGCCGGTCGGAATGGCAGAGGGAAATATGCTATTGTCCAAACGGCTAGCCAATCTGTCAGCTGATGAGAGGAGAGTAGTGATGCTAAACAAACAGATTCTTGATGATATTGCCGAACAGATCAGTCGACGTCTGCCTCAACTGAACGCCCTGGGGCAGGATGTATCAGATAACGTCAAAGGTATGGTTCAGCAAAGTCTTGGAAGGCTCGACCTGGTGACACGGGAAGAGTTTGACGTACACGTGCGCGCGCTGCAGCGCGCTGAAGACAGAATCACCGAGCTGGAAGCCTCCATATCCGAGCTGGAGTCGCGCCTCACCCCTTGAGCGAGCGCAACGCAAAGTGTCTGAACGCTGCAGCCTGAGCGACATGGGCTGCATTGATCGTATTCTCACCATCCAGATCAGCCAATGTTCTGGCCAGCTTGATCATGCGATGACAGGCTCGTGCAGACAGGTGCAGTTTCTCCATACTTTGCCGGATCAATGTTTCTGCTGCCGGCAATAGCGGACAGAATTCATCCAGACGTTCGGCATCTAACTCGCGATTCAGACAGCCCTGCCTGTTGATCTGGCGTTGCCTGCACTGCAGAACACGCTCACGTAACTGCGCTGAGTCCTCTTCAGTCTGCAGCGGCGGGCGGCGCAGCTCTTCACTGGTCAGGCGCCCTATCTCCACATGCACATCAATCCTGTCCAATAAGGGCCCGGAGATTTTTTCCAGGTAACGTGAAATTCTGTCGGGCGTGCAACGACAAAACCCCCGATCATCCCCAGCATAACCACAGGGGCAAGGATTCATCGCCGCCACTAGCTGGAAGCGCGCCGGATAACTCACGCGATGATCAGCGCGGCTGATGGTGATCACGCCCGCCTCCAGTGGTTCCCGCAAACTCTCCAACACATGCCGCTTGAATTCGGTCAGCTCGTCCAGAAACAGAATACCGGCATGTGCCAGGGTGACTTCGCCGGGGGTGATATGCCGCCCGCCACCCACAATTGCTACCGCGCTGGCGCCATGATGAGGCGCCCGAAAAGGTGGGCACGCCCAATTGGAGGGCTCAAAGCGTAAACCAGCTACCGAGCGTACCGCAGCCACCGCCAGCGCATCCGTTTCGTTGAGCGCGGGCAGCAAACCCGGCAAGGCATTAGCCAACAGGGTTTTGCCGGTACCCGGCGGACCCACCATCAGCATATTGTGCCCGCCAGCTGCCGCAATCAGTAAGGCACGCTTGGCAAGTACCTGCCCGCGGACAGAACTGATCTCCGTAATCCCGGACATCGTCTGCGCCGGCAATGTGCGCTCCGGCATAGGATCAAGCGGTTTACCACTGAAGTGTAGAAAGGCCGTACGCAAGGTATCCACACCCACACTGCAGGCGTTTCGTACCATGGTTGCTTCATCGGCATTAGCGGCTGGCACCATCAGACGCCGACCCGCATCCCGCGCCGCGATCACGGCGGGCACAACGCCCTGCACCGCACGGACATCACCGGCCAGTGCCAGCTCCCCCAGAATTTCGATATCAGCCAGCTTTCTGGCGGGCAGCTGCCCCGATGCCGCCAGAATACTCAGTGCAATCGCCAGGTCATAACGACCGCCACTTTTGGGTATATCAGCAGGTGCCAGGTTGATGGTGATACGCCTTGCCGGAAATTCCAGGCCGGCATTGAGGATGGCGCTGCGCACGCGCTCCCGACTTTCTTTGACGGCGGTTTCAGGCAGTCCAACCATATTCAGAGCAGGCAGGCCATTGGACAAATGGGTTTCAACGGTGACCAAGGGTGCGTCGACGCCTTGATTAGCGCGTGTGTAAACGATGGCAAGTGACATACGTGTCTCCTCCGTGAGAGCTGTCTGCACCACATCCTGTGATGGTTTTAATGTGTTTTAGTAGCCGATTGCTGAAATAGCAAATCAGATCACTGTCATCAACGGCACTCATGAATGTCGCGAGTGCTGCACGTTCTCAAATACAGCATTGGCGTTGCCTTGGGGTATACTCCGGTGCTCGCTGTCATCGCCCCTCAGGATCCATCTTGTCCGTGAATAAACTGAATCCCCGTCAGACTGAAGCTGTCCGTTACATCAGCTCACCACTGCTGGTGCTCGCCGGGGCTGGCAGTGGCAAAACCAGTGTGATCACACAAAAGATTTCATGGCTGATCAAAGATTGCGGGATCGCGGCGCATAAAATTGTGGCGGTGACGTTCACCAATAAAGCCGCCCGTGAAATGAAAGAGCGGGTCAGTCAACTACTTAAAAATCAAAAAATACCCAGGGAAAACACTCGCGGACTCACCATTTCCACCTTCCACCACCTGGGCCTGACCATCATTCGTCATGAGCTCAAACATATCGGCCTTAAGAGCGGATTCTCGATATTCGACAGTCAGGATGCTCTGGCGCTGATCAAAAGCCTGATGATAAAAGCCGATAACAGCAATGACGAACAACTGCGCTGGCTGCAGAATCAGATCTCCTCATGGAAGAACGATCTACTGTTGCCGGCGCAGGCGATGGACAAGGCTGACGACGAGCAATCGCAGCTGGCGGCCCGCGTTTATGAGCAATACCAACGCCATCTGCGCGCCTTTAATGCCGTCGATTTTGACGACCTGATTCTGCTGCCTGTGGTGTTGTTTCAGCAGCAACCCGCGGTGCTGGAGCGTTGGCAGAACCGCGTGCATTACCTGCTGGTGGACGAGTACCAGGACACCAATACCAGTCAGTACCTGCTGGTCAAACTCTTGGTCGGCCTTCGCAACGGCCTGACCGTGGTCGGTGATGATGATCAATCAATTTATGCCTGGCGTGGCGCGCGGCCCGAGAACATGCTGCAGCTGCAACAGGACTATCCGCATCTCAAGGTCATCAAACTGGAGCAGAATTACCGCTCCAGCAATATTATTCTGCAGGCCGCCAACACACTGATCGCCAACAACCCGCATCTTTACCAAAAAAACCTGTGGAGCGAGCTGGGTCTGGGCGAGCCTATGCGGGTACTGGCCATGTCAGATCAGGAAGCAGAAGTGGAGCGTATCGCCACCGAAATTCTCAGCCTGTGTGTGCAAAAGCAGCTCAAGTTTGGCGACTTTGCCATTCTGTACCGTGGCAACCATCAGGCGCGCCTGCTGGAAATCAAACTGCAGTCCCAGCAGATTCCTTACCAGCTTAGCGGTGGCACGTCGTTTTTTTCACGCGCTGAAATCAAAGACATCATGGCCTATCTGCGGCTGCTGATTAACCCTGATGATGACAATGCGTTTTTGCGGGTGATCAATACACCACGCCGCAAAATCGGCCCTTCCATTCTTGAAGGTCTGGCCAGCTACGCCAGTGAGCGCCGCATCAGTCTGTTGTCAGCCTGCCATGAAATGGGACTGGAGCAATTTCTGGGCGCCAGCCAGGTTGAAAAACTGCGTCGTTTCAGTCACTGGATCAGCAATGTGGCAACGCGGTGCCAGCAGGATAACGCGGTCAGCAACATCCGCGAGATGATCAGTGACATGGATTACGACGGCTGGCTTCATCAAACCAGCACAACACCCA
>JBFZEG010000018.1:0-5294 GCA_041306975.1 Gammaproteobacteria bacterium
TGTTGAAACCACGGATGTTGAAAATGCGGCTGTTAACAACGCGCTTGGCGCCATACTCTGAAACATCGTCGTCAGCACACCTGTCGGCAGCATGGCCGGCGGTGTGTATGCCACCGCCAACAGTAAACTTGCCTTGAGCAGAGGTCGGCGTATCACTCTTCCTCACCTTCATCATCAGCCGACTTCAGCTCGGTTTTGATGTCCTGCATGATGTCACGGCCAACCAGTCCACCACTGGCTTCGGATTTGAACGCCTCGACACGCGAGGGAATAATACGCCGCGGGTAGAAGTTGTTTTCCATATCGGTGTCGGCAGTTTCCCAGCGTGGATCAAGCACAATGCTGCTGACGGGTTTGTCGGCAATAATCAACTTGCTGACATTGTGTGCGTTCTGGCGCCAGATCTCTGCCGGAATGTACATGTCTTCAACACTGCCATCCTCGTAAGTCATCTGCAGAATGATGGGCATCACCAGCCCACCGGCATTGGAGAACTGCAGCACGTAGTAGTGCTTGTTTTCTTCCATGGCACGATCGAACACGGCGCGCTCAATCTCATCCAGACCGTCGAGGAAACTCTGGTATTGATTGCGTTCCAGGTTGGTCACTGTGTAGATGTCATTGTCGTCATAGAAGTCGGTGACATCGGGGTTGCGCTCAACCCAGCTCAGCATGCCTTCTTCACGATTGCGCTCGGATGAAATCGAAGCCGGCTTGTTGGCTTCTTCTTCGCGGCGACGTTGGTAGTCAATGTCAGGGTCACGGGTATCGAGTTGCATGGCGTACACACGATCCAGAGACAGATCCACATGATCGGTGCTGTAGAACCAGCCACGCCAGAACCAGTCCAGATCAACACCGGAAGCGTCTTCCATGATGCGGAAAAAGTCCGACGGTGTCGGGCGCTTGAACTTCCACTGCTGCGCGTATTCACGGAAAGCAAAATCAAACAACTCGCGGCCCATGATGGTTTCACGCAGGATATTCAGCGCGGTGGCGGGTTTGGAGTACGCATTGGGCCCCAGACGCGTGACGCTGTCAGACTGCGTCATGATGGGTTGCTGATCGCTCGAGCGCATGTAGTCAACGATGTCGCGCGGCTCGTTACCCCAGGGAATATCCGGATCCCATTCACGACCGGCCGCCGCATCGAGGAAACTGTTGATGCCTTCGTCCATCCACGTCCACTGCCGCTCATCGGTGTTCACCACCATCGGGAAATAAATGTGGCCGATTTCGTGAATCACCACGCCAATCAGGAAGCGTTTTTCAGCCAGCGAGTACGTGCGGCTGCCATCATCCTGCAAGGTGGTGCGTGGCCCGTTAAAGGTGATCATCGGGTATTCCATACCACCGACCGGCCCGTTCACTGACTGCGCAACCGGGTAGGGATAATCAAACGCAAAGCGGTTATAGACTTCCATGGTGTGAATCACCACTTCGGTGGAGTACTCCGACCACAGTGGATCGCCTTCCTTGGGGAAAAACGACATCGCCATCACCAGGGGATTCTCTGCGCTGTCCTGCCGGAATCCTTTGGCATCCCAGATAAACTTGCGTGACGAACCCCAGGCAAAATCCCGCACGCGCTCGGCGTTAAAACGCCAGGTTTTGGTCTCGGTGGTCGCCTCACGCTCATTTTCCAGCGCTTCGTCTGGCGTAACGATGTACACCGGACGCGCCGCATCTTCGGCCTGCTCCAGGCGTTGACGTTGCTCGCCAGTCAGTACCTGACTGGCGTTTTGCAGCACTCCGGTTGAGGACACAATGTGATCAGCGGGCACAGTGATATCGACTTCGTAATCACCAAACTCCAGGGTGAATTCGCCGCTGTCGAGAAACTCTTTGTTGGTCCAGCCTTCATAGTCGGTATAAGCGGCCAGGCGCGGGAACCACTGCGCCAGCAGGAAAATATCGTTACCGCCTTCGCGGGCATCGTCGGGGAAATGCTCATAACCACTGCGGGCACCCAGCAAACCGGCTTCCACAATGTTGAAGCTGAAGTCCAGTTCAAACGCTGTGCTCTGACCCGGACGCAGCGGCTGCGCCAGATCAATCCGCAGCAGAGTGCCCACAATGGTGAAGGGAAGTGCGTTGCCGGCGGTATCTTCCAGCGAGTGGATTTCATAACCCAGTTCATTGTCGGCCATGTACTGCTGGCGCTGCAGCGTGCCCAGACTCATGCGGGCGGGCGCGCTGCCACTGCCGGTTTCCACACGCGGACTGCTGCCAAAGGTCTCGGTCAGCTCAAACATGGAGTTGCGCTTGAAGATGTTCTGATCAAGTTGCAACCACAGATAACCCAGCGTGTCCGGGGAGTTATTCTGATACGTCACCGTCTGACTGGCGTCCAGCCGCCGTGCGGCCTCGTTCAGGGTAACGGAAATGTTGTAGTCGACTTCTTGTTGCCAGTATTGATGGCCTGGCTGTCCCGCCGCATTGCGGTAGGTGTTGGGTGTGGGCAGCACTTCGTCAAGCTGGCGGAATTTGTCTTCGTAATTGCCTTTGGTCTGGCGCACGGCATCAGCGGCCTGCGCGGAAACAGACAGACTGAGCGCACACAGCGCCCCCAACAGGGAAAGTTTATTCATGTGTTTTTTACCTTTGCGCGATTTTCTGTGAGCCGCTTGGGGAGTGGGGGGCCATCTCTGGCCCCGCAAAAATCACTTCTGTTCGTAGTGTCCCATCAGCATGCCGGTGCCCAGCACATGCCCTTCAATGGCGGCCATCAGCTGCTCCTTGTTTAATCCTGCCTCAAGGTTGAGGGCAGCATCGAGGGCAAAAATACGGAAATGGTAGGCGTGCAATTTACCATCCACCGGCGGACGCGGACCAAAATAGCCCACCTGGCGGATACCATTAACACCATTGATCATGCCGTCCAGTCCGGGAACACCGGTCACGGCTGCTTCTTTGGTCAGTCCTTCAGGCAATTCAGCGGCATCTGCGGGGATGTTGTAAGCCACCCAATGCACAAAAGGCTGCGGCATGGGCACAATCGGGTCATCCATTACCAGTGCCAGTTGCACGGTGCCTTCGGGCAGGTTGCTCCAGGTGATTTGCGGCGCCTTGTTATCGCCATACGCGGTGTAGGCCAGCGGCACGGTGCCATGGTGTTCAAACGCCGAGCTGGCAACCGTTATTGTGTCTGGCATGTCCTGGGCGGACACGTCTAGAGAGGACAGGGAAAAGCTCACTGCCATCAGGGCAGCCATGCCCAGATTTTTCAGATTTTTCATGATGGATCTCCGCGGATGCGTTGAGTAAAAGTGGACGAGCTGATTGAGGGTATTTGACAAAGAGCAGGATACGGCAGGCCAGCAGCAGAACTCAATTAAAAACTGACTGTCGCACGCTTACACCCGTACGACTTTCGGTACTTGCTGCGCCGCTGACCGGCGTGACAAACTGCAGTCATGTCTGAATCAACCCCACAATCCCCGACTGCTTCAAACACCGTCACCGAGTCAGTGACAACACCCACCCCCTGGCAGACGCTGGTGCAGGTTGTGCCGTTTATGCGGCCCTACACACGACAGCTGATGATGGCGACGGCGGCGCTGATTTTTACCGCCGCCATCACCCTGGGTCTGGTGCAGTACGCCCGCATTATTGTCGACGCGGGTTTTGTTGCCGGTTCCGCGCAAACACTGGGTCAGGCCGTGCTGGCGTTCCTACTGATCTCTATCCTGCAGGCACTGGGCACCTTTGCACGATTTTACTGGGTGTCATGGCTGGGCGAGCGGGTCACCGCCGATATCCGCAAAGCGGTGTTTAATCATTTGTTGCAGATGCATCCGTCGTATTTTGAAGAAAACATCAGCGGCGAAATTCAGTCGCGCATCACCACCGATACCACACTGATTCAGACCGTTATCGGGTCTTCGGCCTCCATTGCCCTGCGCAATTTTCTGCTGCTGGTCGGGGGCGTGGTGTTTCTGTTTATTACCAACCCGCGTCTGACCAGCGTGGTGCTGATCTGTATTCCACTGGTGATCGGTCCGATTGTAATTTTTGGGCGTCGTGTGCGTAAACAATCACGTAAAACCCAGGACCAGATTGCCAACGTCGGCGCTTATGTGGGTGAAAGCCTGCAGCAGATCAAAACCGTGCAGGCCTACAATCATCAGGCGGAAGACGAGAGACTGTTCTCGGGCCACGTAGAGTCAGCATTCACCGTGGCGCTGGCGCAGATCCGCTCACGATCACTGATGATTGCACTGGTGATCACGCTGGTATTTGCGGCGCTGGCGGTGATGATCTGGGTGGGCGGGCAGGACGTCATTAGCGGGCGCATGAGTGCCGGTGAGTTAACTGCCTTTGTGGTGTATGCGGTGATGGTTGCGACCGCCGTCGGCGCCATCAGTCAGGTCATCGGTGATCTGCAGCGCGCTGCAGGCGCCACTGAGCGGCTGATGGAACTGCTGCAGGCCAAAACACGCATACAGGCACCCGCCAATCCGCTCACACTGACGCAGGCGGTAAAAGGCACCCTGACACTCAAGGATGTGCACTTTAATTACCCCAGCCGGCCGGCACAGGCGGCACTGGATGGTCTTGACCTTGAGATTCCCGCTGGCACCAGCCTGGCGCTGGTTGGCCCTTCCGGCGCCGGCAAGTCCACGGTGTTTGAACTGCTGTTGCGCTTTTATGATCCCCAGGCAGGACAGGTGCAGCTGGATGGCATTGATATCCGCGACCTTGATCCATTGGTACTGCGTCAGCAGATTGCGCTGGTCAGTCAGCAGCCGGCCTTGTTTACCGGCACAGTGATGGAGAACATTCGTTACGGTCGCCCGGATGCCAGTGATGACGAGGTCATGGCCGCTGCGGAGGCAGCCTACGCCAGTGAATTTATCGTCAATCTGCCACAAACCTGGCACAGTCATCTGGGAGAATCCGGTATTCGCCTGTCTGGCGGCCAGAAACAGCGGCTGGCCATTGCCCGCGCTATTCTGAAAGATCCCAAAATTCTGCTGCTGGATGAAGCCACCAGCGCCCTGGATGCGGAAAGTGAGCGCAAAGTACAAATGGCCATCGAGCGCCTGATGCCGGGACGCACCACCGTCATCATCGCGCATCGGCTGGCGACGGTGCGCAATGTCGACAACATTGCGGTGATGCAACAAGGCAAACTGATTGCACTGGGGCGTCATGAG
The DNA here is from genome assembly GCA_041306975.1 of Gammaproteobacteria bacterium. Classification (GTDB taxonomy): domain Bacteria; phylum Pseudomonadota; class Gammaproteobacteria; order Pseudomonadales; family Pseudohongiellaceae; genus Pseudohongiella. Next base: position 5,160 of record JBFZEG010000018.1, read on the forward strand.
GAATTACTAGTCAACAATGAGCTTTATGCGCGACTTGCAGCCCTGCAGTTTAATCAAACCCCGTGACGGCTGGCAGAGATGGTGTTCAGTCGCGCGGTGATATCAACGCCTCATGAGTTCGTAAATACACATGTT
>JBFZEG010000041.1:0-11147 GCA_041306975.1 Gammaproteobacteria bacterium
CAAAGTGCTATCATCCGCGCACTTTACATTTCCTGTCCGCTGTCCCGGACTCATGATTAGGAATCACTATGTCAGTTGATGATTCAAAGATTATTTACACCGAAACCGATGAAGCACCCCGTCTGGCCACGTACTCCCTGCTACCCATCGTCAGAGCCTTCACCCAGGCTGCTGGCGTGTCTGTGGAAACCCGCGATATCTCTCTGGCGGGTCGCATCATTGCCAGCTTTCCTGAATTCCTGCGTGCCGAGCAACGTATTGGCGACGCCCTGACAGAATTGGGCGAGCTGGCCAATACCCCGCAAGCCAACATCATCAAACTGCCAAACATCAGCGCCTCGGTGCCGCAGTTGATTGCAGCCATCAAAGAGTTGCAATCTCAGGGGTATGCGTTGCCGGATTATCCAGTGGACGCAAAAACGGATGCAGATGCGGACGTCAAGTCCCGTTACGACAAAATCAAAGGCTCGGCAGTAAACCCGGTGCTGCGCGAGGGTAACTCTGACCGCCGTGCGCCGGCCTCGGTAAAAAACTACGCCAAAAAGCATCCGCATAAAATGGGCAAATGGTCGACGTCCTCCAAAACCCATGTGGCACACATGATCGATGGGGATTTTTACAGCAGCGAACAATCAGCAACATTTGACGCTGCAGACGAGTTAAAAATTGTATTAAAAACCGTGAATGGTCCAGTGGAACTGCGCAAGCCGGTCAAAGTCATTGCCGGCGAGGTGGTTGACGCCGCGCGTATGAGCGCAGCGCAATTACAGGCATTTTTTGCCAAAGAAACTGCAGCTGCCAAGACGGAAGGCGTGTTGCTGTCCCTGCATCTGAAAGCCACCATGATGAAAGTATCAGACCCGATTATGTTTGGTATTGCCGTTAAAGTATTTTTTGCCCCGGTGTTTGAAAAGTATGCGGACACCTTCAGTGCCTTGGGCGTTGATGTGAATAATGGTTTTGGTGACGTGGTTGCCAAAATCGCCACCTTGCCCGAAGACCAGCGCGCGCAAATCGAAGCCGACATTCAGGCGGTCTACAACAACCAACCTGAGTTGGCCATGGTCAATTCCGACAAGGGTATTACCAACCTGCACGTACCCAGCGACATCATCATTGATGCCTCCATGCCCGCCATGATTCGTGATTCCGGCAAGATGTGGGATCGCAAAGGCGAGCGTCAGGATACCAAGGCGCTGGTGCCTGACCGCTGTTACGCCGGGGTGTATCAGCAAACCATCAGTTTCTGCCGCGAACACGGAGCGTTTGATCCGGCCACCATGGGCACTTGCCCGAACGTCGGTCTGATGGCACAGAAGGCCGAGGAATACGGCTCACATGACAAAACCTTTGAGATACCTGCTGATGGCACGGTTGTTGTGAGCACCAAAGCGGGCGACACCGTGTTTGCCCACAGTGTGAAAAAAGGCGATATCTGGCGTATGTGCCAGGTGAAGGATGCGCCCATCCGTGACTGGGTGAAATTGGCAGTGTCACGCTCGCGGCTAAGTGGAATGCCTGCGGTATTCTGGCTGGACGACAAGCGCTCACACGATCGTCAATTGATCACCAAAGTTAACAGGTATCTGAAAGATCACGACACCAGCGGTCTGGACATACAGATCATGTCGCCGGATGCCGCCACACACCACACACTGCAGCGCATGAAAGCCGGCCAAGACACCATTTCCGTCACTGGCAACGTGCTGCGTGATTACCTGACCGACCTGTTCCCGATTCTGGAACTGGGTACCTCAGCGAAAATGTTGTCCATTGTGCCGTTGATGAATGGCGGCGGGCTGTTTGAAACCGGCGCCGGTGGTTCAGCGCCCAAACACGTGCAGCAATTTGTGGAAGAAAACTACCTGCGTTGGGATTCATTGGGTGAGTTCCTGGCGTTGGCTGCATCACTTGAGCATCTGGCGCAAACCACCGGCAATGCCCGTGCACAGATTCTGGCCGACACACTGGATCAGGCCACGGCCAAATTCCTCGACGAAGACAAATCACCGGCGCGCAACATCGGTGAAATCGACAACCGCGGCAGCCATTTTTACCTGGGTATGTACTGGGCGCAAGCCATGGGTGCGCAGAGCAAAGACGCAGAACTGGCGGAACGGTTTGGCAAACTGGCGGCGTTCCTGAACAGCAACGAGTCAAAGATCCTCGACGAGTTGATCAGCGTACAAGGCAAGCCGGTGGAGATTGGCGGTTATTACCAGCCCAATGCCGATCTGGTGTCCAAGGCCATGCGTCCGTCGGCGACGCTGAATGGCGCGCTGGACTCGCTGTAAAACGTGGGAAAAATGATAAAGCGTATTGTTAAAGCACTTCTGGTCACTCTGGCGCTGGTGGCTATCGCCGCGGCCTATGTCTTTAACCCTGTGCTGCCGACACCTTCAGGGCCGCAGGGTGCAGCCCTGTATCAGCCCGGTGAGATGGGTATGGCCCGTGAGCCTCTGGCACTGACCGACAACACCAGGGCGACGATGGCCAATGGCGAGTTTGCCGGGCAGCCGTTTCGTCAGTTGAATGGGGAGCTCTGGTATCCGCGCGATCGCGCCGAGGGCCCATACCCGCTGATCTTGTACAGTCACGGTTTTATGTCGTCGGTGAGTGAGGCCAGTTATCTGGTCGACTTTCTGGTGCCCAAGGGTTACGTGCTTGCCGCGGTTGATTATCCCTTGAGTAACGGTAATGCGCCCGGCGGCCCGACGGTCAACGATGTCAGCAACCAGCCCGGTGATGTGTCGTTTGTGCTTGATCACTTGCTGACTCGCAACAGCACCGAGGGCGACAGCCTGTTTGGATTGATTGATCCCCAGCGTATTGCCGTGGCCGGACTGTCGCTGGGCGGACTGACGTCACAACTGGCGGCCTTTCACCGCGATAGTCGTGACCCGCGCATTGCGGCAGCGGTATCGATTGCCGGGCCTGCGGTGTTTTTAACGCCAAGGTTTTTCAGCACCAGTACGATGCCGTTTATGATGATTGCCGGCAGTGCCGATGCGATTATTCCTTACGAACCCCATGCCGTGCCGATTCCGCAGAAATCACCGCAGTCGCTGCTGGTGACACTGCAGGGCGGCACGCATGTGGGCTTTGCCAGTATCGCGAGCACCGTCATGCGCTGGTTCCATCATCCCGATGAACTGGCCTGTCCGATGTTGCTGAGTGGGCTGGAAAACGGTGATGCGCCTGCGGAGGAAATGCTACTGCCCGATGCGGACATTGGTATTTCAACAGACGCCGCCATGCCCTGCACGATGACGGAATTTGAGCGTGCCATGCGCCCCGGCGAACAACAGATGCTCACAAGACTGGCGATGCTGTCGTTTCTGGAGAGTGTGTTTGCCGCCGATCCGGCGCGCCGCGCGCAGATGGAATCTTTCCTGACCCGTGAGTTGGCGCTAGAGCAGTCCTCCGTTGTATTGTCGATGTAAACAGTGACGCTTAACAGGTGAGCAACATCATGAAAATCATTCTAAAAGTACTGGGTTATGGGTTGCTGACGGTGCTGGTCGCGCTGCTTGTGGTGCCGTTTTTGTTGCCGCAGTCCGGCTCCGGCACCCTGGATCATCGCCAGTCAGCCGGCCCTGATGCGGTGTTTGTGGAGATTAACGGGCTGGAGGTACATGTCCAGCACACGCCCTATACCGGCACAGACAGCAATCCGCCCTTGCTGGTGCTGCTGCACGGCTTTGGCGCCAATGTGCATTCCTGGCGCGATGTCACCACGGCACTGAGTGCTTACGGTAATGTGCTGGCCTATGACCGGCCGGCCTTTGGCTGGACGCAGCGCAGTGTTGACCACCTGACCGTTGATCCGTACACGGAGCAAGCCGGTCATGAGATTCTGACGCAGTTGATCCAGCGCTACGCCACGGAGACCACCCCGGTGATCTTGTTCGGACACTCTGCCGGTGGCGGTGTGGCCACCAGTTATGCCATCAATAACAGCGATAGTGTCAACGCGCTGGTGCTGGTTGCCCCGGCGGTACAAATGGGTGGCGGCGAGCGGCCTGATCTGGGCTGGATCACCGCCATCCCGCAGGTGCAGCGCACTGCCATCTGGCTGTTTGGCAACTTTGCGGAAAGCGGACTGGCGCTGCTGGAGACCAGCTGGCACGACCTGTCAAAACTCACTCCGCAGATTGTTGAGCTGTATACCCGCCCGACCGAAATACAGGGATGGGAACGCGCCTTGTGGAATTTTGCCAATACGCCGCGCGCCGCCATCACCGATGCGCAACTAAGCGCCTTGCAGATACCGGTGCTGGTGATTACCGGCGATGATGACCGGGTGGTCGCCACCCGCAGCAGTGTTGAGCTGGCGGACAAGTTTCCCAATGCCACGCTTGAGGTGATCACCCAAAGCGGTCACCTGCCACACGAAGAAACCCCAGCCGAGTTTTTGCAAGCGCTGGCGATTGACTGGCCACGCTTGCGCAACTAACACAAAGCGCACTGTTTTTGTGCGCAGGCTCAAAAAACACCGGCAAAAAAGCCGGTGTAACACCTTGATTTAATTTATTTTAAATAGACAAAAAAATTCTGTTGCCATCGCCGGTGGAATGGCGCTAAAAATACAGCGCCGCGATCCAAAAAAGTCAAAAAATCGAAAAATCAAAACAACAACCAAACACATCGCGTTTAACCGGAAGCTGATTCATGAACAATTCCTGCCCTGTGAACAGACCAACAGTTCCATTTACCCGCCGCTTACTGACCCGTGCGCTGCTGTGCCTGAGTGTAGTCAGCATAGCAGTCAGTATGAGTGCGGTAAGCCTGAACAGCCATGCCCAGTCACCCAATGCCTTTGGAACACCCACTGCCGATGTGCACTCGCCGTCGGCTGCAGTCACCGCCGTGCCCGGATCGCGCGCACAAGGCTGGATGCTGCAGGGGCGCTCGGAGGTGCTGGCGCGCAACGGCGTGGTCGCCACCAGTGATCCGCTGGCGTCTCAGGCAGGTCTGGATATTCTCAAAGACGGCGGCAACGCCATTGATGCGGCGGTGGCCGCGGCAGCGGTGCTGGATGTGACCTCGCCCAATGACACCAGTATTGCCGGCGATCTGTTTGCGCTGATCTGGATTGCCAGTGAGCAGAAACTGTATGCCATCAATGCCGCCGGGCCTGCGCCATCAGGCTGGACGCCGGAGTATTTCCGCGACACGCTGGACGTCGAGCGGATCCCGGGCACGGGTGTTAATGGCTCCACCGTACCGGGCGCCATTGCCGGTTTTGAAGCCATGCTGGAACGTTTTGGTACGCTGGGTTTCCCGGAAACACTGGAACGTGCCGTACAAATTGCCGAGCAGGGTTGGGGATTGACCGAGCGCCGGCATGCGGACCTGCTGAGCTCGCTGGCACGCATCCGCGGTGATCAGGACAGCGTTGACACCTTTCTGATCAACAATGAACCGCCGGCGTTGTACAGCGTGATCCGCAACCCCGGGCTGGCCAGCGCGCTGCGCCTGATTCAGCAGGGCGGCGCAGATGCGTTTTACCGTGGCCCCATTGGTGAAGCCATTGTTGCCAAAATTCAGGCCTCGGGCGGGGTGATGACCATGGATGATCTGGCGGCTTTCGAAGCCGAGTGGATAGAACCGATCTCCACCAATTACCACGGCTTTGATGTTCACCAGCTGCCACCTCCGGGGCAGGGTTTTGCGGCGCTGCAAATGCTCAATCTGCTGGAAGTTTGTGCTGTGGCTCACGATATCAATCTTGCTGACATGGGGCCAGCCAATGCCAACTACTGGCACTTTATGGTGGAAGCCAAAAAAATTGCCTACTCCGATCTGCTGGCTTACAACGCCGATCCAGATTTTGCCGACATCCCGCTGGACCGCCTGCTGTCCAAGTCCTACGCTGCTGAGCAGTGTGGCCGTATTGACATGAACCGTGCTACTGCGCCCGCCACCACCGGTGGTCTGGATGGCGGCACTATTTACCTGAGTACCGCCGATCGCTGGGGCAATATGGTATCGCTGGTGCACAGTGTGTTCTCGGTGTATGGCAGCGGTGTTGCCGTGCCGCCTTACGGGTTTATCCTGCATAACCGCGGTGTTGGTTTCTCGTTGGTTGACGGTCATCCCAACCTGGTCGCTCCACGCAAACGTCCTTTCCACACCATCATTGCCGGGTTTGTTACTCGCGATAACCAACCGGTGATGGCATTCGGCAACATGGGTGGCAGCGTCCAGCCCGAAACCCACGCGCAACATATGGTGAACATGATTGACCACGGCATGAACGTACAGATGAGCACCGACGTCGCACGTTTTACCCATAACCAGAATCAGAACGTGTTGTCACTGGAAGCTGAACTTTACAATCTGGTCTCATCAGCGTTGATCGCCAAAGGCCATGAAGTGCGCAGTGTGGATGGAGGCGCGGTCGGTGGTTACAACGCCATCCTGTTTGCGCCAGACCCCAACCTGCCGGTGCCCGTGGAAGGCGAACACCAGCTGCCGGTCAATGGCGTGTACCGCGCCGGCTCCGATCATCGTAAAGATGGTCAGGCGGTGGGTTGGTAAGCCAAGTAAGGCTATACTCCGGTTTTTTGTTGGGAGTGCGTCATGTCAGATCGTCTTGCTGTTATCACCGGTGCCACCAGTGGCATCGGCGCCGCCTATGCCGAAGCTTTTGCAAAACAAGGCTATCATCTGATTCTGGCCGGGCGGCGTGAGCTGGAGCTGTCTCGTCTGGCTGAACGCCTGCGGCAACAGTACTCGATCAAGGTGCAGCTTGAAATTGGTGATCTAGCGGATCATCACGATTTACATGCGCTGGTGGACACCGTTACGCTGTTACCGTCATTGGATGCGCTGGTCAATAACGCCGGTTATGCGGTGGATGGGCGTCTGGGTGATGTGGACTGGTCTGATCATCAGGCGCTGTTGGATGTGCACGTCATCGCGACCACACAATTGACTCACGCCGCGCTGCCCAATCTGGTCAGAGCGAAAGGTATTCTCATTAATGTGGCGTCGGTTGCCAGCTGGATTCCGACCGGCAACAGCGCCTTGTACGGGCCCACCAAAGCCTTTGTGCGCAGCCTGACGGAAAGTGTCGGGTTGGCGTATCGAGCCGATGGTCTGCGAGCTTTGGCACTGTGCCCCGGATTTACCATCACCGACTTCCATTCAAGAATGGGGTTGGACCCCGAGACCTTCTACCAGAAAAAAGGCTTTGTGCGCGCATGGACCGCCGACGAGGTAGTTGAGCAATCCTTTAAAGATATCAACAAGGGACGGCTGATTTCTGTGAAAGGCTTGAACTACAAGTTACTGGTGTTTTTGGTGCGCCACCTGCCCATGTCCGTGTTGTTTGCCGCGCTGGGCCGATCGAAGTCGGCGCGCTTTACCAAATAGCGGTGCTGGGCGGCGGGTTGAGCATCTGGCAGTTTTAGCCGGTAGCCGATTCCACCGGCTGCAAGATCAGCTAGCAGCCTGTTGAGGTCAGCTTGCTGAGCGCATTCAGTGCGCTTTGCATGCCACCCTCAATCAACGGCTGCAGCGCGTCGGGCTCAATCTGTGTGCTCCAGCGTATTTCGCACGTGTTTGCATCAATGGCCAACACCTGCAGGCTGGCCTTGTGCAGCGCGACCGCCGGGCGGTTGATCAGCCCGTATTCCAACAGCATGGCATCGGCGTCGCGCCTGTAGATACGTTCCTGCACGGTGCCGACACCGGCCATTTCCATGCTGCGCACATCACCGTCCAGTGTGCATGAGGTGATTACGGGAACCCAGTCAATACGGGTGACAGTGCCAACGATGGCCCACAGGTCGGCAGCAGGAACAGGGAATTGCAAGTGTTTGGTGACAGTAGCCATGGCGCGAGGGTCTCCTTTTTTTGGCTTATTCTGGCAGAGCGGATTTGTTGTGAGAAGTGAGTGAGGTGGTTTTTATTGAGTGCAGCGGTGTGAAATTGCCGGTTCTACTGAACTGGCGTCTTAAGATGTATATCCAGAAATGCTGCTTGTTTTAAAACATTGATTTTCATATTCGCTAACGCAACATCTTTTACGGCAGAATCAATAACGCGTTTTTGTTGTTGCTCTAACCAAAGCAGAACATCGAACAAATGCCAGATCGAAACCGTACCTGAATGCATTGGTATAGGAAACGTCTCACTATGCGAGATCATCAGCTTTCTTAAATTTTGGCGACTAAAGCCTATCAACTCTGCAACGTCGGATAATCCTACAAAGTCAGGCGTCGCTTCTATTAACCGGGCATCTGGAATTGCATGTTTCACATCATGGATGGCTGATGTTACTGACTCAAATGCGTTATCAGCGGCTCGTGTGAAATGCAGCGCAATCCGGCCTCTTTGGCCAGTGCCAACAATTGCGTCATCGCAACCGGCATCCGCCAGACTTTCAATAAAATTTTGCCCGTGCGATTCATTAATGGGTAGGCCAAATTTCAGCGTGAATTCATACTGCTTTATGGGTGATTCTCCAAGCGTGTTTATTGGGCGGGCTTGCAATTATCCACAACCCTTCTGATCTGACGTGCATGGTTTTCAACAGATCTTGGTGTGCTCCAGATGCTTACGATGCAAAATTCACCACAACGGCAATCCCGGTCATTAGCCGGGCAGTACATTTTTCCCCAAGCATGAGCACCCCCAATCTCCAGGCGCCAGCCGCGAGATTCGGCATAGGCCAGCGCCTGCTCAATTTCTTTTTTGGGATGTTTGTTGCGAGGCATGGACATCCTTGTCCTGAAGTCTAGTGTTAAGTAATTATGGTTGTCAAATGACAACTATATTATTTCAAGTTTCATCGATAAATGTATAGCTGGAAAAAGTGTTAAGGTCTGATAAATCTGAACACTTCTTAGGTGGTATCATCACCACTGCTGTCAGAGGGTTCAGAGGCGCGCAATTGTTGCTGAAGATTATTTATGCTGATGATTCATTTGGGGTTATTTATGCGGATACGCGCTGCTAATCTCCAGCGGGTACTGCTGGTGCTGGTCAGTCTCACATTATGCCCAACCCTGCTAGCCCAAGGCGTCGGCGACCAACTCACCGACGCGACCACCAACGACGCGCGTTACATCAGCTGGCAAGAGCATCTGGTGGATGACGCCGAGATTCTGGACTTTGTGCTCAGCGGTGGCGATGGTCTGGTAATGACCGATATCGACAACGATGGCTTTATCGACATTGTGTCGGTGCACGAATCCGATTCCAGTTACGACTCCGCCAATTTTACCCCGGGTTTTGAAGCGCCGCCGGAAGGTTATGTGCGCATTGCCTTTGGCAGCGCCGACCCGACGCAATGGCACAACATCACGGTGGCTAAGGAACTGGATGCTGCGGCGCCAGAAGATGCCGCGGTAGCCGACATGAACGGTGATGGATATATGGATATCCTGGTTGCCGCTGAATTGTCGCATGTGCTGTATTTACAAAACCCTGGCCCCGATGCCCGTAATACTGAGTGGCCACGTCTGAAGCTGCCAATGACCGTGGGTCGCGGCAGTTATATCCGTGTGTTTGCCGCTGACCTCGACGGTGACGGTGTGCCGGAAGTGATTGCTCCCAACAAAGGCGCACAAATTCCCGGGCCCGAGGATTTTGCAGTATCCAATCCAGTATCCATCTTTAAGGTAGCGGGTGACCCATTAAATGGTGACAACTGGCAAGAAATAGAACTGGGCCGTTACAGCATCCCGCAAAACTCCGAACCAGTTGATCTGGATGGTGACGGCGACATCGACATTGTCATCGGCACCCGCGGCGAAGACCGGCTGGTGTGGTTCGATAACCCCGGTGATGGTTCGCTGAATTTTATCGAACGTGCCATTGGCATCAACGGCGCACGCATGGCGGGTTTTAATCTGGAGTACGCCGACCTTAACGGTGACGGCCGACTCGATATCATCGGCGCCGGTGTTGGCCCGGTTGGTAACGGCCTGGTGTGGATAGAGCAACCCGCACGTAAAGGCGACGCCTGGAATGCGCGTTATATCGGCACCTTTGCGCCGGACAGTATTACCGGGCTGGAAACCGCAGATATCAACGGCGACGGCCATATGGACGTATTTGTTGGCAGCTACAGCCGCGGTGAGCGCGAGGCAGACGATGCCAATGCAGCGCTCACCGATCCGCTGGGCCGCCTCGGCTGGTTCCAGAATCCGGGCGTCTCTGGCGCTGAGTGGGTTCGCCACGATGTGTCACGGCGCAAGCGCGGCATGTTCGACAAGTTTATCGCCCATGATATGGACGGCGATGGTGATGTCGACTTTGTGGGCACCCGTGGCAACAGCTATCCCTATGACGGGGTGTTCTGGCTGGAACAGGTAAGATCGGCCGCACCAGTACAGCGGTTTACCAAAGCAAGGGTGCTGGACAGTGATGAAGTGGGTTTGCCGTAAGTGTGTAGCGAGCGTGAGCGCGTCTACCTGGTTACATCGTCAAGGTAAACCTCACTCATAATTCGTTGTGTTTTTTAGCACTGCCCCGCGACTTTTCCACCGGGTATTTCTGTTCATTCACGCGGATTTTTGCCATCACAATGTCTCTGACATCCAGCTGGCAGGCATCGGCGAGTAAAAAGGCGTAGGCAAATACGTCGGCCAGCTCTTCTTTGATTTTTGACAGGTCAGCGTCGCCGGGTTGCTTCCACAAAAACACTTCCAGCAACTCGGCGGCTTCAATGCTCAGCGCCATCGACAGGTCTTTGGGGTTGTGAAACTGCTGCCAGTCACGCTCGTCGCGGAATTTCTTCAGCGCATCAATAATGTCGTTCATGGTGGTTGTTGTGTCTCGGTTGTCTGGTTGAGTGCGATGTTGCGTGCGATATCGGCGTAATGTACCCCATTTGCAACACTTTGTAGTCTTACCCGGTGATTGCCGCCGATTATCACGGCGATAAACTTGAGCTGAACACGCTGGGTTTTGATTGAGTCCAGCCAACATCCGTAACTCATACCAGAACGTAACAAGCAACAAGCAATCTTGCGATCTACTAATGGGCTATGCTGATGAACACAACCGTATACCGTGGCCTGCTGGCCATGCTTTTGATCGTTAACTGGACAACAGTGATGGCTATCGAAGAACCCAAGTATGCCGTGGTCACGCAGATCGGCGACATTGAATACCGTTTGTACCAACCCTAC
>JBFZEG010000044.1:0-8561 GCA_041306975.1 Gammaproteobacteria bacterium
CAGCCAGAGATGGCGCAACGCACCCAGATACGTGGTGGTATCGGTTTGTTCCAGGGTATTGCTGCTAACGTGTGGTTATCCAACCCATACTCCAACAACAGTGTTAACACTGGCGCAATCACCAGCAACAACCCCACCGCTGACGGTATCAGGTTCAGCGCTGATCCGAACAACCAGCCAGGCGCCCGCCCACCACCCGGCCAAGGCGGTATTGTTGACTTTGTTGATCCATCATTAAAGCTGCCATCTGCATGGAAAGCTAACCTGGCTGTTGACTATGAACTGCCTTGGTACGAGATAGTCGCCAGTGCTGAAATGGTAATGACCGAAGTGCAGGAAGGCATTTTCTACGAAAAGCCCAATCTCGGCGCTGCCAGAGGAACAACACCGGATGGCCGTCCGCATTACTGGACAACAACCGTGCCAGGCACCTTCACTGGCGCGGCGGCACAGGCTACCGCAAATCGTAATCGTGCCTACAACGTAGATACCACTATTGCACGCCCTACCAGCAAAGGTGATGGCGAACAGATAACGCTGAGTCTGCAGGGTCGTCCTGACTACAACTGGTCATGGGGCGTGGCATATACCCGCACCAATGCAACAGAAGTTAATACACTGACCAGCTCACAAGCAGCCAGTAACTGGAATAACGCCATCCGCGCTGATCGTAACGCCGATATAGCAGAGAATTCCGCCTACGCCATCAAAGATCGTCTGACCATGAGCCTGAACTATCGCCGAGAGTTCCTGGCCGGACTGGAAACCAGCTTTGGCCTGTTCTTTGAAGCACGCAGTGGTAGACCCTTTACCTACACCTTTGTGAACGACGCTAACGGTGACGGTCGCTCCGGTGTTGACCCGCTGTATGTGCCGTCCGCTCCGGGTCAAGTGTTGTTCACCGGTGGCTCAGCCATGGAAGCTGCCTTCTTCAACTTTGTCGACAGCCAGAAGTACCTGGCCGCTGACAAAGGGGGTATCGCAACTGTCAACGGTGCACAGGCCCCGTACGTACGTCAGATGGATCTGCGTATTTCCCAGGAGTTCCCGTTTATCGCAGGCAGAAAAGGCGAGATCTGGTTTGATATAGCCAACCTTGGCAACCTGCTGAACAAAGACTGGGGTGTGATTCGTGAAGTTGGCTTCCCAGGCGGTTCAGGTGTGGCGCGATTTGCGGGCATTGATCCGGCTACTGGAAAGTATGTTTACAACTTTAACCAGAATGACATTCGCGATCTGACACTGCGTGACAACCGCGGTGAGTCACGCTGGTCTATGCAGATGGGCGCACGAATCAGATTCTGATCTGACGCCAGTTAATAAAAAAAGCGGCGCCTGCGGGCGCCGTTTTTTTTACTGATTCAGAGTTAGCGACAATTACCCGCCTTGCGATACCCTGCGTCCAGAGCGGCCTGTTCGGACTCAAAAATCACACGATTCTGCTCACCAATCTGGCTATATCCTGGGCACCCTTCTGACACGTGATAAATCATGCTGTTACGATTCCCGCGTATCTGAACATCCATCACCGGGTCAGGCACCAGCACCCAGTTCAACTCGCCGGTGACAAATGGGTTGTGATGCCCCATCACCCGCGCAATCCGTCTGTCACGCTCCATCTCCCAAGCAGAGACAGCAAACTGAGCATCCCATTGCATATACCGCCGTTGCAGTACCTCGGATAACTGCAAGCCATAACGCTGGTGCATATAAAAATAAATGCGGGCAATCTGGCCTTTGACGTCATCGCGTGGTTCGGCAATTCGCAGCCTCGAGTCCACTTCAAATTTGCAAGCACCATACTCATAGGGATCACCGGCAATCTCATCAAAGTGATAATTGGAGCGATCCGCATTGACCTCGCCCAAGGCCGGCACAATATTGTGCATATCCGCTTCCATGGCATTAAAAACAGCATCCGTGCGATGACAGTTTTCTCGCCCGCCGTCGCGCCAACATTGTCGTGTCTGACCAAAGGCAGAAGCTGGCAGTATATGTTCCCATTCCGTGCGGGTTGCACGTGTTGGCTGCGCGCGTATCTGGTAACCACAGCGCTCAGGATCCAGTTGTCCACCCGATTCGCCTGCCCATTGCCAGGCGCACTCACAATAGAAGTCACCTTCGTCATTTTGGTCATAATAGACCGCATGACGAAGGTCTGTGCGGGCTTGATCAAAGGTCTGTGGTGCGTCCCTGAAAGAACAAGCCGTCAGAAACAGCAGCAGACCCAGGAGCAGAAAATCAGACAACCTAAAACGTACACTTACAATTTTCACGCTGTCACTCATTTAACTCCGCCATCACTGACTGACAAAGGTGTCCCGGACAAACGTCAGGACTATTGTTCCATCGGCAGTGTTGAATAACGCTCAAGAAAGCGTTGATAGAGTGCTTGCTGATTACCAAACAAATCAATCATACGGCCCTGAATAAACGCCTCCTGAAGTTGATTGGTGCGCATATCCAGTGCGTCGCCGCTGGAGATAAAAAACGTGGCATCTTTCCCGCTTACCAGGGTGCCAATGCGATCGTCAACGCCAAGAATCTCCGCATTGTGAGAAGTGATCATTGATAAGGCTGTTTCGCGATCGAGTCCGTAACCCGCCGCCGTACCGGCAAAAAATGGCAGATTACGCTGTGAATCCAATGCCGTTTCTCCACCCCCTATACCCACCAGAATGCCCGCTTCGTGTAACTGAAAAGGCACCTTGAACTGTTCATCAACATCAAACCATTCCTGAGCGGGCAATGCGTGCACCGATTCGTAGATCACTGCGACCGACTCCGCTATCAGCAGATCCTTAACTTTCAGCGCATCACGACCACCCACCAGCACAATGTCTGACACACCATAACTGCTCGCAAACTGCACACTGGCAATAATGTCGCGGGCGTCATTGGCATGGATAAACAGCTTGGATTCACCCGTAAAAAGTGGCTGCATCGCCTGCAAGTTGAGGTTGAGCGGCGAACCGTTATAGGTGCGTGCATCCTGAAACAAGCTGTTCAGCATCTGGATCATGTACGGATAATCAGGATTGTCAGTGTTTTCAAAAACACCTGTTGTTTCATTGCGCTGACGGCGGATTCTGTCCGGCCAGTTCATGTGCATGGCAGCATCAGCTTTGAGCAGGGAATCCTCCCAGTTCCAGCCGTCCAGTTTAAACACACTCGAGCGGCCGGAAATCATACCGCCATCGGGCGTTACACCCGCGGTGAGAATACCGTTAAAGCGGAAGGTCGGAATCAGCTCAGAATCCGTGTTGTAAGCAATAGCGGAACGCACACTGGCGTTGATATCACCGGTTTCAGCGACATCATCGGTTGCGCGCAGATTGGCAACCTCAAGCAAACCCAATGACGTATTGGGCAACACAAACCCCGGATAGATATGCAATCCTTGCAGATTGATTAATTGGTGGTTAAAAAACTCCGGGCGATTGGCATCGGTACCTACATAGGTAATCACCCCCTGATCAAATGCCAGCACACCATTATTGATGACTGAGCCGTCACCGACATGGATGGTAGCGTTGGTAATCGCAATAGGTTCTGCCTGATCCGGCGCAGGCGTCGGCACCCAGGCCATAGCCACGGGAATTGCGGTAATGAACAGGGAAGTCAGTACAATCGATAAAGCGTTGCGCATAGGTTTGCTCCCCTTATTCCGCAGTAATTTTTGAAATGATACGCGCCCGTTCACTGACAATGTTGCGCCGCAGTTGCTGATCTCGCTCGCGATCAAAATAGGCCACTCCGTCAACCCAGGTTGTCATCGCCAACGCATACACTGACAACGGGTGATCATTCCAAAGCACCAGATCCGCGTCTTTACCAACACGAATACTGCCCATGCGATCATCCAGATGTAAAAGTTTTGCAGGATTCAGCGTTATCATTTTTAAGGCATCCGACTCGCTGACGCCACCATATTTGACCACCTTGCCGGCTTCCTGATTGAGTCGTCGTGACATCTCTGCATCATCGGAGTTAAGC
Organism: Gammaproteobacteria bacterium; assembly: GCA_041306975.1. Lineage (GTDB taxonomy): Bacteria > Pseudomonadota > Gammaproteobacteria > Pseudomonadales > Pseudohongiellaceae > Pseudohongiella. The sequence goes on from JBFZEG010000044.1 coordinate 3,997, forward strand.
GCCACCACCATACCCGCCTGCTGCATCAATGCGGCGTTGTAAGGGATTGCCTCACGTACCTCCCACTTAAAAGCCCACCAGTCTGAGAATGTGGAACCACCGGCACCATGGGCTGCCATTTTGTCGGCGACCTTGTAACCTTCCAGAATGTGGGTAAACGTATTGATCGTAAAGTCAAAACTGTCGGCAACATGCAGCAACATATTGATTTCAGACTGCACATAAGAGTGGGCGGTGACATAACGTTCACCGTTGAGCACCTCCAGCATGGCGTCACTGACAAGGTCTCGTCGCGGAGCCGATGTGTTGCGTTGCTGCGCAGCCGATAACGCATTGTAGGCATTCCAGTTCTGCTCATACTCACGCGCCTGACTGAAGGCATCAATAAACACTTGTTCAACGCCCATACGTGATTGTGGATAACGCACCGACGCCGGGTTGGTGCTGCGTTTGACGTTCTCACCCAACGCAAATTTGATGAACTCTGCACCTTCTTCAATTCGCAAACCCTGCGGGCTCTGCCCCCAACGCATTTTTATCAACGACGACTGGCCACCAATAGGATTTGCCGAACCGTGGAGTTGTTGGGCAGCCACCACACCGCCAGCCAGATTGCGGTAAATATTAACGTCCTGCGAGTCCACCACATCGCGTATGCGTACCATACTGGAATTGGTGGCGCCTTCGTTGATCGCAAACAACGCAATGTGGGTGTGTTCGTCAATAATGCCGGGTGTCAGATGTTTTCCTGTACCGTCAACCTCCAGCGCATTACCCGCATCAATGCTGTTACCCACTGCGGCTATTTTTCCGCCGCGTATCAACACATCGGTCTGAATAATGCCGGAGTCTTCGTTGGTCCACACCGTTGCACCGCGAATGACCGTATCCTGCTGCACTGGCAAGGTTTCCACACCATACGCAGCAAAAGGATACAAGACCGGCGACGGTAACTGCGCCACGGTCCCGGACACCTCCTGTGCATCCGGGTCGGCAACTGGTAGATCAGCGACCCGCTCAAGTTGCCAGCTCACAGCTTCGCCTGATGATGTTAATCCACTGCCCTGCCAACCGCTGGCATTGGACCAGCCACTCAGCCGCGTATTGCCGGCATCGCCTTGCAGAACAAAGTTGATGTTTATCATCTCGGTGCTCAGGTCCACGCTCATCTCAGCGCCTTCGACTGCTTCACCACTGTTGGCATCCACCACGCTGGCTTCAATTTTTGCGGCGTCAACGTCCAGTGTCACAGCCAGGGTTCGATCCCCTGCCTGCAATTGATAACGACCGCGGTGCTGATCAAAACTGTCTGCCAGAATAAAACGCTCACCCTGAACCCAGTTTTCAAGCAGGCGTGCATCTTCTGTGAACAGTGGCGCCGAACTCACCAGCAAATTTGCCAGACGACCTCTTTGCAGACTGCCTGCCCGCTCCTCTACGCCCAGCATCTGCGCGGGTATGCGCGTCAGCGCGTCGATGGCCACCGAGGCTGGCAAGCCGTTGCGGACTGCCAGTGTCATGTTCTCATGGAATTTTTCTTCCGTACCGGCGCTGGTTATTGCAAAGCGGATGCCTTGTTCATTAAGCAGACGTAAACCAAACGGTGCTAACTCCCAGTGCTTGAGATCGCTGAACGACACGTCGTCTGCCACAAAAGGATCTGCAACCTCAGGTGCGTCCGGAAAATTCACCGGCACAATCAGACTGGCACCGGTCGCTGCCAACTCCGCAGCGCGCTGGTAAGCGTCATTTCCGGTTTTAATCAGGTATTCGGTGCCGAATTCCTGTGCCACCTCATGCAGAGTCAGTGCCTGTTGCCAGTTGCTGACTTCCATAATTTGTGGCAAAGACCGATTATTGATCCAGGCTTCCAGGGATTCATCGGTAAAGGGTCGCGGAGAAAACTGCTCGTACCACTGAGCATCAAGATAGGTTTGGCGCAGCAGTGCAATTGAACCCATCAGCGACGATGGCAATGATTGTCTGGAACTGCCCTTGCTGAGCGAATAATGCGCTGCAGCATCGGCCAGCAATACGGACTCGTTGGCGTTTTTACTGCCCAACAGCACCATGCTTGAGGTGCCACGGGCAATGCCATCGGCGCGTAAACTCAGCACCATAGAAAAACCGAGCTTGCGCAGTTTTTCTGCACTGGACTGTTCCGGTTTAAAATCCTGCACGGCACGGTAATGCGCGCGGATGGCATCATTGGCATTGTAAGCCTGCCCGCTGGACTCCAGCACTTCAGCGCCGCCGCCAGGTGCCGGGCGTCCAGGGGCAGGCACACCGTAACCGGTATTGATATCAATCAGCCCGGGGTAAACAAATCGACCGCGCATATCAATCGCAAAATATCCAGCGGGCACATTACCCGCCGGCAACACATCAACAATCAAACCATCACGGATCAGCAAGGTACCGTTATTCAGATACTGTCCATCAGGCTGATAAATCGTTGCACCGGTGAGTGCCAGCGCCTCACTGCGATTGTCAGCAATACCGTTGGGTGTTGCCGTTTCCTGAGCCAGTGTTGTTGAAAAAAACAAAAAAAGACTCAGACTGAAGACGATCTGTCTGACTGAAGGAATTACCATTATGACACTCCGATGGATTACGCCCGATGCGAACTCGCCAGACTTGGAATTTAAACGCCTGATGCTTTAAATTCAACGACAACCTTGGATTATCAAGCACGGAGCTGCTATGTGCGGACGATTTAATGTCTTTGACTCCCCCGACGTGCAGTTATTGCTGAATGTGCTGGGTGTGGCCGGCACACAACTGCGTTATTCAACAGATGTGGCGCCAGGCTCAACTATTTCTATCATCCGTGAGTCTGATCAGGACCGACAGATTTGTGATGCCATCTGGTGGCTGATGCTGGACAGGCAAACATTAAAGCCCAACTATGACTACGCCAGCTTCAACAGCCGCTGGGATAAACTTAACACCAAAGGATCACTGGCCTACCAACCCTACCGGCAAGGGCGCTGTATTATTCCAGCCAGCGCTTTTTTAGAGGGATTAGGGGACAGGCGCACCTATCATCAGATTACACTGCAGAACGAGGCCATTGCTTTTGGTGGCCTGTACAAGCACTACCTTGACCCCAACACCGGCGAGTCCATTTATACCGCAAGCATCATCACGCTGGGACCCTTGCCGCAGTGGCAGCAGATCCACCCCAAATCAATGCCGTTGATATTGCCAATACAAGACACGGCGCTGATCAACAACTGGCTGAACCCCGCGCAGCAGGATGTCACGCTATTTGAACACCTGCTCACACCCTGTATCCGCAGCACACAAGTCATCACCCCGATAGGCAAGCCCAGCCAATGGAATCCGATCGGGGCGTCATTTATCCTGGAGAGTGAAATACGCTGATCGGTACAATCCGCATAAAGTCCGCGCCCAACACGCGCAAGGTTATGGCGTTTTTGGCAGACGACCCATTAGATAAAACTCATCATTGGGACGCATGCTGCTCATGTTTGCTAAGCGATTGGACAACGCAAAAAAGGCAGCGATTGCGCCAATATCCCAGATATCATCGTGGCTGAAACCATGGGCATGCAGGGTTTCAATATCGGCTTCCAATACCGTCTGCGCCTGCTGCGATACTTTAACGGCAAACTCAAGCATCACTCTCTGCCTGACCGTGACATCGGCTTTGCGGTAGTTGGTAGCCAGTTGATCCGCAATATGCGGATTTTTTTCGCGGATGCGCAAAATCGCGCCGTGGGCAACCACACAATAGATACATTCATTGAGGCCAGAGGTTGCCACCACAATCATTTCACGCTCTGCTTTAGTCAGGCCACCCGGTTTGTCCATCAGTGCATCATGGTAGGCAAAAAACGCACGGAATTCGTCCGGCCGATGCGCCAGTCCCAGGAATATATTGGGCACAAAACCGGATTTTTCCTGCACGGCCAGAATTCTGCTGCGAATATCGTCTGGCAACGCGTTGATATCAGGAACTGGGAAACGACTGATTGGCATGTCTGACACAAAAGCCTCCGCACTGCTATTTATGATTCAATGTGTGTTGGTGCAAGAAAGTTTGTCTGGCACTCTGATGGTACATTATTCACCCCATGCAAACACACCGTTTACCGGTTCCACAATTTTCGGGAGAAACACATTGTCCTATACCACCCTGGATTATCAGATTGATGATCACATCCTCACCATTACACTAAATCGTCCGGAAAAAATGAATGCCTTTACGGTCACCATGGCCAATGAACTGATTGATGCCTTTGAACGTGCTAATGCCGATGATGCGGTAGGCGCGGTGATTGTGACCGGCGCGGGTCGTGCATTTTGTGCGGGCATGGATCTGTCAGTTGCAGGCAATGTATTTGGCCTGGATGAAACAATGCAGCCGACTCCCGCCGAGCTTGACCAACGTTTTGAAGATGAGGACATGATCACGGGAGTCCGCGATACCGGTGGCCGAGTGTCTTTGGCCATTTATGCCTGCAACAAACCGGTGATTGGCGCTATTAATGGGGTTGCTGTGGGTGTGGGTGCCACCATGACACTGGCGATGGATGTGC
>JBFZEG010000050.1:0-15553 GCA_041306975.1 Gammaproteobacteria bacterium
ATATTCCAGTCCTGCAGATCAACACCCTGAAACAGAATACGTCCATGGGTTGGCGTGTAAAGCCGTGTCAGTAACTTGATCAGCGTGGTTTTGCCAGAACCGTTTTCACCCACAATTGCCAGGCTTTCGCCGGCACGGATATGCAGGCTGATATTGTCCAGCGCCGGTGTATCACTGCCCGGGTAAAAAAAGCTGACCTGTTCAAAACGGATTCCATCCTGCGGATCCAGCCCCTGCGTGACATTGCCGGTCGGCTCCGGCACGTTATGCCCCAGATACTCAGTAAGGTTCGATAAGTACAAGTTGTCTTCATACATACGATTGATGGATGCAAGACAACTGGTTACCGCACCTTGACCCTGACGGAACACCGCAATGTACATGGTCATCTGACCCAGCGTGATGGCGCCAGCGACTGCTGCAAACGCCACCCAGCCGTACGAAAAATAGAATGCAGCACTGGCAATCAGACCCAGCACATAGCCCCAGAATCCGCGGCGCAGCACCAGACTTCGGTCTTCGACGTAAATATTGTTGAAAATATCGATGTAGCGTTGCAGGAACAGCCGGCCTAGCTGCATGAGCTTGACCTCTTTGACGCCGTCCTCTCGCGTTAACACCATTTCCAGATAAATCTGCATACGCCGCTCAGCTGAACGGCGGCGCTGATTGCGGAAAGCTTCACCGGAGAAGCGTGCCTCAGCAACAAATGCCGGCACACCGGCAAATCCCAGCAGCAGCACGGCCCAGACCGAGAATTGCCATAACAGGAATCCATAACTGACCAGTGAGATACCATCTCTGATCAGATCAAATGTAGCAATGACCAGACTCAGCGGGCGACTGGATGCTTCACGCCGGGCGCGCACCAGCTTGTCGTAATATTCAGAATCTTCAAAATTGGAAAGCTCCAGCGTCAGCGCCTTCTCCAGAATCATCACGTTCACTTCATTGCCGAGCAGCACCCGTAAAATGGACTGGCAGACGCTGTTTATCTTCAGAGCGCCGGTCATCAATACAACCAGTCCCGCTTCTATCAGCACGTAACGCAGCAGATCGGACTTCGCCAGTTCGCGCGACTCGCCCTCAGCCTGAATTGCTGTCACCACAGCATCAACAATCAATTGGCCAACCCAGGCGATGGCAGCAGGCAATAGACCGGCAAACAAAGTAGCCAGCGCCATGACAATGGTCAGCGCAGGGCTGGCGCGCCAGACAATCTCAATGGCAATGCGGCTGTACTTGAACACCGACGCAAAACGCGTCAGCCAGGCAAATGAGGGGAAAGCGGGCAGGGTTTGTTTCAAAATTGACTTCTTTTTATCGGGTTAATGTCCGCAGCAGTTGTATAACTGCCGCGGACATTGAGCAAGCAGTTTACGGTTTCATCAGTTTGAGCAGTATACGATCGGTGTTACGACCCAGACTTTCATCAAGCGGACCCGCAGTACGCGGATCGCTGTCGACGTACAGTGCGTCACTGACGCCAACAACATAGAACCCGGCATCTGTTGCAGCCTTTGCGACAGTATCCAGCGGGATACGGTGCAATGCTGTGTTATCAGCGCCCAGATTGCCACGGTGATCTGCGATACCCAGAATGCCACCAGACTTTAACACGTCTTTAATGGCAGCCAGCATTGCCATGGCATTGTCAGGATTGGCATTGTAAACGTCGTGGAAGTTCAGGTGAGTGATGGCCAGATCCACGCTGCCAGGAGCCACGCTCAACTGATCAAAGGTATTTTCAACGCGCTCAACATTATTTAGACGACCGTTCACACGGTTGTTAACGGTCTCTGCGGTAGTGCCACGGGCCAGTGACGCGGGATTGTTATGCATCAGCACTTTACCCTGCGGGCCTACTGCGTGAGACAACACTTCCGTATACCAACCGCCGGAAGCCATCACGTCCATAACGGTCATGCCTTCTTCCAAGCCCAGAAAGCTGAGCACCGCAATGGGTTGACGAGCGGCATCAAGTGCCTTGTCAGCATCACTGCGCTCTGCGGAGTTAAGTGCTGCAGCCAGTCGCACTTCATCAATTGCAAATGCCTGCCCGCACATAAGTGCAGCGGCAGCCAACACGCTTATCAGTTTTTTCATTTTTATAACTCCATTTACCGTTGTTTTTTATCTGTTTTCTACAAACCGGGCCAATAAATCACCGGATTGACACAGGGCAACAGCATAGGGGAAAACCCATCATGAATACAGAGCTGATTCATGATGCGCGCAGTGAAGCCGCAGGAGCTGGAGGCATTGAAGAGCTGGGCCATTAATGCAGCCGACGGGTTTCCATCAATTCTTCTTCAAAAAGTCGCTTTACACGCAGCAGTTCCTGCATTTCACCCTCAGAAGTCAGCAACGGAAGATGATTTTCGATATCAAGTATCAAATTGGTAATGCTACCTGTGTCCAATGCACTCAAATCGACATCAAACGGCCAGGTTGAATTTTCTCTCATGAAATTCTCCTACGGACAATCCGGGCATAGTTGTATTTTCGTCCGTAGCGGGAAAAGCTTTAGAAGTTTATGTGACAAAAGCTCAAAACTTTGCACCCATTGCGGCCCTGATGAGCTGGTTTTTTATCGTCGGGCTGTGCTCAACTGCACGCATACCAGCATTACGCAGCCACCTTATCGGCAAAGGTTGATTGGCATAAAGGCGCTTGAAGCCTTCCATCAGCAGCATCATCGACATATTGTGCGGCTTCCTTTCCCGCTGATAACGCGCGAGCAACAGCGGATCTGCCGGATCACGCCCCGTAGACTTGACCCGCTGCAGCTCATCTGCCAGCACTTTTACATCAGACAGCCCAAGATTGGCGCCCTGACCGGCCAGCGGATGGATGCTGTGCGCCGCGTCCCCGATCAGTACCACCCGTTGACGCACATAACTCAGCGCATGCCGTTGACGCAGCGGGAAACTGATGCGTTGGCTTACGTGGATGACCTCACCCAGCCAGTGTTCACTGGCCAGTGACAGTTTTTTGCAGAACGCTTCATCTGACATGTTCATCAGCGATTGAGCCACACCAGGCAAAACCGACCACACCACCGAGCACCAATATTCAGAGCTCTCACCTGTTGACGCCAATGGCAAAAATGCCAGCACGCCCTCATCCATAAAAATCTGCCTTGCGCACTGCTGATGCTGTTTTGTGGTTCGCACGGAACACACAATCGCTTCGTGCTCATAGTCCCATTCACGCGTTTCAAATCCGGCCAGCTGACGTAACGGTGATTGAGCGCCATCAGCTGCGATCACTAGCCGGGCAGAGAGTTGACGGCCGTTTTCAAGGGTCAACAGGGCAGCATCAGCAGCATTGTGCAGCGTCTTGACACTGGCGGGGATCAGGCAATCAAGCGCAGGCTGGTTGATCAGTTGTTCATGCATGGCGGCAACAATCACCCGGTTTTCCACAATATGCCCAAGTACAGGCGCGTGAATTTCTGCCGCGCAAAAATTGATATCGGCCGTGCCATCCGCCTCGCGCACGTGCATGCGTGTGTAAGGGCTGACACGACTGTTTTGCATAGCCCGCCACACACCCAGGGATTCGAAAAGTGCCTGTGACTCCGGGGTAATGGCGCTGACTCTGGGATCAAACTCCAGTGCGGTCACTGTTGCCGGGCCTGCCAGCAGTGGCTGACTGTCCAGCAGCGCAAGGCGCAGGCCTGTTTGCCGCAATGCTGTTGCCATCGCCGCGCCAATAAGGCCTGCGCCGACAATTACTACGTCATAATCTGTCTCTGTTGCAGGAGTGCTCATGCATCCTCCAGTCTGCGGTTGCCGCCATCAACATTCTGATCAATACTGACGACTTAAGTGACAGACTTTACCATTAAACCGCATTACAACAGGAGCCTTTCCATGGCCGGATATATTAGCCCAGAGGCCGCGCGCACTCTGATCGGTACCGAAACCGGAATCAGTCAGTGGCACACCATCAGCCAGCAGCAAGTGGATAAGTTTGCCGAGACAACCGGCGATTTTCAGTTTATTCACCTGGATGCCGAGCGCGCAAAAAATGAAACTCCGTTTGGAGGTACCATTGCCCATGGTTACCTGACCCTGTCGATGCTCAGTAGCCTGGGCGCAGAGGCGGGCAGTGTGCGGCTGGAAAATACCCGCATCACCATCAATTACGGCCTTGATAAAGTCAGATTTCTGAATCCGGTGCGGGTTGGCTCACGTATCAGGGCAAGGTTTGTATTACTGAGCATCGAGGAAAAAAACCCCGGGCAGTACCTGATGAAGAATCAGGCCACCGTAGAAATCGAGGGCCAGGACAAACCCGCCATGATTGCCGAGTCACTGAGTCTGGCTATCACGGCTCCTGCCGCCTGAACCGGATTAATCACCATTGTCAGAACACAAAAATTGAGGGATTGCCGTAAATGAACACTCGAAACATATTGATACGAGGGATTGCGACCGTGGGACTGCTGACACTGATTGGATGTGCGGGCGACAGACCGGCAACGCTGGGCGCTCAAAACAATACGCTGCCGGGCTGCCCGGACTCCCCCAACTGCGTAAGTAGCTTTGAGACCCGGGAAAGCCATGGAATTGCCGCTTTGCAGGGCACTCTTGAGGGTGTGCGGAGCGCACTCACGCAAATGCCCCGCGTGCAGATCATCAGCGAAGAGGGCAACTACCTCTACGCTGAGTTCACCAGCAGCCTGATGGGTTATGTCGATGATGTTGAGTTTCTGGCAGCGCCCGAGCAAAACATCGTGCACGTCCGTTCCGCTTCCCGACTGGGTTATAGCGATATGGGCGTTAACCGTGCACGGGTTGAAACCATACGCTCACTGATGACGCCCTGACCATCCATCAATACGACGATCGGTCATCCCCATCGCCTGACGGCTGAACCATTGTTTAGCCGGCGGGATCAGGTCCATGCCCAATAGCCCGATATTACGCCCCAGCGCCAGCAGCGGATTGGCGTTGGAAAACAGGCGGGTCACCTGATCACTGAAATACACCGTTTGCTGCTGATCGCGTTGCTGGCGCTGCAGATAACGCTGTAGCCATTGATAGTCACCAATAAGCTCAGGCGTACCACTGACAGCTGCATCAGAAATCATGTCTGCCAGTTCACGTGCATCGCGCAACGCCAGATTAAGGCCTTGTCCGGCAACAGGATGCAAGGTGTGGGCAACATTGCCCAACAGCACAATACCCGGGCGAATCTGTTCATCGGCAAGTGTCAGATTCAGCGGATAAAGAACCCGCTCCCCTACCCTGGTCAGTCTGCCGAGGCGATAACCAAATCGTTGCTGCAAGGCAGCCAAAAATGCTGCATCCGGCAACGCCATGATGTCAGCGACTTGTGCATCCGCCAGAGTCCATACCAGCGCCGCACGGTGCTCGCCATCAAGATCCGGCAAGGGCAATACCGCAAGCGGGCCAGTGTCAGTAAAGCGTTCAAATGCGCAGGATTGATGGGGTTTTTCAAACGAGATATTGCTGATCAGGGCGTGCTGCCCGTAGGGCTTGCGAGTCAGTGTGATTCCGAGCTGCTCACATAAGGACGATCGGCCGCCATCGGCGATCACCAGCAAACGGCTGCTGACCTGAGTCATTGCCTGCGTGCCGCTCTCAACCATCAGCTGAACACCTTCCTGAACAGGCTTTAACTTGACGATACTGGCCGGTGCACACACCGAAATGTGTGGACTGTCCATTAAAGCGCCGGTGATCACCTGGTTGAGGTGCGTATTTTCAGCAACATATCCAAGCGCGTCAACGTTCATGGCATTGCTGTGCAGCCGGGCCGCACCTGCATGGCCTTTGTCGGAAACGTGTATATCACGAATGACTTCCAATCCGGGCGCAAGCTTATTCCAAAGCCCAGCACTCTCGAATATCAGCCTGCTGCCCCACGACAGGGCGGTGCTGCGCGCGTCGTAAGGCCTGCCAGTAACCGTTGTTTCTTTACTCAGCGTTGAGCTGTCTGCCAACAGTATCCGTAAGTGTTGATGGCCGGGCAGGGCATTTAACAGCAAAGCAAAACTGCCACCCACCAGCCCTCCGCCGGCGATCACCAGGTCGTACTCTTTTTCCAGCGACTCAACAAGCATAGTCAGGGCTTTCCGGTTTGTATCAAGGGGTGCGTAAAGCCATCAACGCTTCGATTTCTTCTGTTGTTTTAGGCACGGCGCTGGTCAACACGCGATTCCCGGTTCGGGTAATCAACACATCGTCTTCGATGCGTATACCAATGCCCCGCCACTTTTTGGGGACTTTTTTGTTATCTGGAGCGATGTAAATGCCCGGCTCTATGGTCATCACCATGCCCGCCTCAAGCGGCCGGGATGCCCCTGCTTTCTGATAGGCGCCAGCATCATGAACATCGATGCCCAGCCAGTGGCCGGCACCGTGCATATAAAAATCACGGTAGGCAGCGGACTTAATCAGGTCAGCTGGCTTGCCCGCCAATAATCCCAACTCAACCAGCCCTGCGGTAATCACCCGCACGGTGACATTGTGCGGCTCATCACGGATAACACCCGGGCGCATGACTTTGATCGCCTCAAGCTGGGCTTTAAGTACGATATCGTAGAGCGCTTTTTGCTCTTTGCTGAATCGACCACTGACCGGAAAGGTTCGTGTAATATCTGCCGCGTAGTACTCGTATTCGCAGCCGGCATCAATCAGCACCAGATCGCCGTTGCGCAGTGGCTGGTTGTTATTGATGTAGTGCAGGATGCAGGCATTGGCGCCCGCCGCAACAATACTGTTGTAGGCCGGCGCGCGACTGCCGGACATCATAAATTCATGGAGCAGCTCTGCTTCCAGATGATACTCGTATCTCCCGGCACTGGCCGCCAGCATGGCGCGTTTATGGGCGCGCGCGGAAATATCAGCGGCCTCTTGCATCAATGCAATCTCAGCTTTGCTTTTAAACAAACGCATTTCGTGAATCAGCGGGTCGAGCATCACAAACTCGGTTGGCGGGTTCGCGCCCTGACGGACTTTGCTGCGCACGGTTTTTAACCACTGCATCACGCGCTCGTCAAAACGATTCTCTCTGCCCATGCAGCTGTAGATACTGGTGCGGCCATCCATCAACCCCGGCAGAATCGTGTCAATGTCTGTAATCGGGTAGGCTTCATCAATCAGCAGTGTTGCCTTTGCCAGCTTAGGACCGGTCAGTGTGCCGTTCCATAACTCCTTGAGTTTGTCTTTAGGCTGACAGAACAGCACTACCTCGCCCTGCGTGCGCCCTGGTATCAGAACCAGTACCGCATCATCTTCGGTAAATCCACTCAGGTAATAAAAATCACTGTCTTGCCGGTAGGTATACTCGGTATCGTGGCTTCGCGTGCGCTGCGGAGCAGCGGACAACAGCGCAATACTGTTTTTCTTCATTCGTGACATCAGGGCGCGACGTCTTGATGCAGTCTCTTCAAACAGCGCTGGGCCGGTCAACAACGCTTTTACCATGTTTGCTGCTTTGGCTGATTCAGCCGCTTTAGTCTGTTTTGCCATACCTGCTGTTGCACCTGTCTTAGGTTTTAAAGTGAATGTTTTATCACTGCTTGTGCTCATAACGCCCTTTTTTATTGAGAGTTTTTATCTGGCGTTATTGACCGTCCCATGACTCGTCTCTATAGTAACGCTCATATCCTACTCAACGTATGCATTGAAATGACCGATGATCAGTTCTACACATTAGATGAAAAAATCACGGCGCTGATCGCACTATGTGCTGCTATGAAGCAGGAAAATCAGCTGCTCAGGGCTGGTCAGCATAGCTGGCAATCAGAACGCCAGCAACTGCTGGAGAATAACCGTCAGGCCAAGGCGCGACTTGAGTCGGTACTGACCCGCCTGCGATCCATGGAACAATCCTCGAGCACCTGATATGAGCAATGCACTGGACGCTGCCAGCACTGTTGTTGTCAAAATACTGGACCGCGAGTATCAGGTCAGTTGCCCACCTTCCGAGCAGGATGCCCTGTTCAAGTCCGCGCGCCACCTTGACGAAAACATGCGCAAAATCAAGACCCGCGGGACGATTCATGGGCTTGAGAAGATCTCAGTCATGGCTGCCCTGAACATTACCCATGAACTGCTGCAAAAAAACCGTCAGATCAATGAGTCGCGTCAGAGCACCTCGCAACAGATCAAGTTTCTTGAAGACAAAGTCGAGCGCGCTTTACAGAATCTGCGTCAGATCGAGCTTCAGTAGTTAGCCTAACCAGATTGCTTCAGTAGATATTTTCTATCGATGGGTGGATTTAAGTTGTATATACTCATTTCACAGTTACCTGGGGTGAGCGCCAGCTGAAGGTGTCCTTGAGCCGATATTCAAAACCCCGGAGGCTCCTTGATAGATGTTGTTGTGCATGTCCGCCTGACGGAAAGCCTTATGCATCGCTGGAGCCACCACCTGAGCCTTTGGGTTCAGGGCTAATTCGGCAGCGTCATTCCGGGTGACTTCCATTTCTGATATCCGATATGTGGATAAACGCTTTCAAATAAACCCATGTCGTCAGACAGCTTCTTATCCCGCCAGCAGATCCGTCGTAACGCGCTTCACCAGCGACGCACGCTATCTTTTTTTCAGCAGCAAACCGCCGGAGCATCACTTTGCCGCCGAATTCGGCATTTCCCACCTTATCGTCAAGCCCGGCATCTGTGCATTTATATGTCTATGGCCAGCGAAATTCGCACTGTCGACCTGATAAGGATGGCAGAGCGCGATGGCAAACAGTGTTATGTGCCGGTTCTGCATCCCTGGCAACGACATAAAATGGAGTTTGTGCGTTACCGGGCAGGAGATCAGTTGCGGCGCAACCACTGGGGAATTGCACAGCCGGTTCTCAGGCTGCAAAACCGACTTGCCGCGAAACAGTTTGATCTGGTTATGATGCCGCTAGTAGCATTTGACCAGTCGGGCCGCCGACTGGGAATGGGGCAGGGCTTTTATGATCGGGCATTTGCCTTTCGCCAACAGGCTGCAGGTAAACCACTACTGCTGGGCCTGGCTCATGAATGCCAGCAAACTCAGCACCCGCTGCAGGCTCAACCCTGGGATGTGGATATGGATGCCGTTGTTACACCTTTGCGCATTACCCGGTTCAGGTAATCACCTAACCGATATCACTTAGCGATACATCAGCAGTCAAAGCAATCCGCTTTGTGCAACGCCGCTGATAACAACACTCAATGCAAACAGGAATATCACCACGGTAATCATGTCTGGCCTGCGTTTCATAGGCAGCTCATTTTGCTAATTATTTTGTTTTCCAGCTGATTAAGACTTTTTTCTCATAAGAAATCAAGAAAAGCCATCTAACGCACTGAACAATAATACAAATATTTATTTCAGACAATTAATTTGATGTTTTTTTATACAACTTTTCTTATAAAACAATAAGGAACGATAAAAAATCCTGCTTGATCCCCGGATAAATACTGTATAGATTTACACGTACTGTTTTTATTTACAGCTAATTACGCCGGAGCGCCCATGTTGTTCACAGAAAACCAGCTCAACAAACCACAGGACAAGCTGAAACAGTTGCTTGCTGAAACTCCGGGCTTGTGGCGTGGAAACCAGCGTGAGCATGGACAAAATTCGCAAGTGGGCAGACAATCCAACGCACTGCGGCCAAGTATTCAAACATCGGGCGACCTGTTTGCTGATCAGGAGCCAATCATGGCGCGCGAGCAGAGTCCGGCGCCTACTCTAAGCACCGGATTCAGCGATCTGGATCAACTTCTTCCGGGTGGGGGTTGGCCTGCGAGCGGGCTGGTAGAAATTATCAGCAGACACAAAGCAATCGGTGAGTTGCAGTTACTGATGCCACTTCTGCGCCTGCGCAGTCATCAGCCACAATCATTGTTGTGGATAACACCACCTTACAAGTTACATGGCCCGGCATTGGCTGAGTCAGGGGTCAATATTCGCAACAGTTTTGTGATTCCGGCTCAAACTCGCTGCAACCATGCCTTGTGGAGCATTGAAAAAGCGCTGCAATCTACAGAGTGCGGTATGGTACTGGCATGGCAAAACTGGCTGGGAGGACGTGTTATCCGCCGCCTGCAAATGGCCGCCTGCGAAGGAAAAACTTTAGGGGTTTTATTCCACCAGCGCCCTACCCCACACTCTCCAGCTACCGTTCAACTTGAACTGAGCGCTGCGCCAGATACAGATGATGGATACAGACAAATCGGAATCCGCCTGTTGCGCGCCAAGGGCAGCCATCGCCAGGGTGAGATTCGGTTGCGACTTCCTGGTTAATTGCCTTATGTCAGCCAATAAACGCGCTCTAAAGCAGGGCGGCGCTCCTTTTTTAAAAGCGATCCCGCTTTCATTCAACAAACCTGCCTTACTCACCAATAAACCCTTCTGGTATGCCTTGCACTTTCCCTTTCTGAACCGTCATGTGCATACCCATGTTGACGAACTGGCATCAATTTGTCAGAGCGTCAGTGATCATGTTTACCTTCCTGGCCAAGATACTCTGGCTATTGATATTCGCGGTAGCTTGCGCTTATTTGGCAGTCCCCGGGGTCTGTCGCGAACCCTGCGCCCGAAACTCGAGGATAAACTAAGGCAACTGGAGTTAGCGCCGCTTTATACAGAAGCCGCCAGCCCTAGCGCATCAGCAAGTGTGCTGCTGGCCCGCACAGGGCACACTGTATTGATCCAGCAGAGGGATGGCTTACGATCTGAACTCGGCGGTCTGGCGATAGAATTTCTTGCTGTGGATAAAGCGATAAAAAAGCGACTGGCCTCATGTGGCTTGCACTATTTGCGCGATCTTTGGCGTTTGCCTTCTGCCGCGTTGAGACTGCGCTTTGGTCGGGAGCTAAGCGATTACCTTTCACAATTGCTGGGCGAGATAAACACCTCCATGCCACGCTGGCATGAGCCTCTGGTCTTTAATCGAAGCATCTCGCCAGACGCCCATGCAGAAACCCCATCAGATATCCTTTGGCTGGCACGACAACTGCTGGAGCAAATGGTTACGTTTTTACATCAGCATCATAAAACTACCGATCATTTACACTTTGAGCTCACTGACATAACGCTGCAGTCACAAATCATTGAGCTCCACACGCGCAAACCTGTTCGCGAAGCCGCAGTCTGGTTAATGCTGCTTGAGCTTAAACTACAAAAAGCGGTAATCGCCCGTTCAATTAAATCAATTCATCTGATTTGCAGTAATTTTCTGGATTATCTTCCCGAGGGCGCACATCCTTCTTGCAAAACTGTACAACTGACGGACTCAGACAAAACCACACCGGCTCTTCTGGAGTTGCTGTCAGCACGTCTTGGTAAAGAAGCCATTTTTTCGATTCATCAACAAGAAGATCACGATCCGGTTATTGCCGGACATTACCAAGCTTATGAACACGCTTACACATTCAGGTCGCATGCAAAATCGCCTCGCAGTCGTGGTTTTTTGCCGGCGGGCACACAACCCTGCTTGTTATTACCAGCGCCTGTTCCACTAGCAATACGGCAGCAAAAACCGGTTTATCTTTCACCTTTATTACTGGTACGGGGGCCTGAGCGCTTAGAAACGCGCTGGTGGACAGGACAAGATATACAACGGGACTATTACGTAGCACGCAACATGCAAGGCATGCGCCTGTGGATATTCCGCGACCTCAAGCGCAGCAGGGAACCCGCAACGGCAAAGTCATGCTGGTTTTTACAAGGTTTGTTTGCCTGAAAGTGTTAGAGAGCTGACTGCCATAGATCATTCAGATACGGGAAACTCCACTTTTCAAGTGGTTCACGGGCCTCGATGCGATCGTCAGTACCAGGGGCAGACAAATCAATCACCGAATGCGTTATCGGCAATTTTGAACGCAGGGAAAAAAAGGCTTTTACTTTGGGCTTCAGCATCTGCCCCTCGTTCTGTTCAATAACTACCGCCAGACGCTGACTGCTTAACCGCACAAGGCTTCCCACCGGAAAAATCCCTATCGTCTTGATAAATGCTTTTAGTAAATCCGCATCAAAGTGGCCTTTCCATTGCGCCATACGCTGCAAAGATTCAGACGGCCCCCATCCTTTTTTATAGGGCCTGTCTGATGTAATCGCATCATATACGTCACAGATCGCACCCATTCGTGCAAGCTGAGAAATTTGATCCTGTTTAAGACCATGCGGGTAACCAGAGCCATCTATTTTCTCATGATGATTCAGGCAGACATCAATGACTTCCGATTCAACACCGCCTGCCAGCGCTAGAATCTCAGCACCTTTAACAGGATGGGATTTGATAATCTCAAACTCTGAGTTCGTTAATGACCCGGGCTTATTGAGTATCAAATCCGGCACAGCCATCTTGCCAACATCGTGTAACAAACCTGCAGCGCCAGCCAGGCGAATCTGCCCAGCGGACATACCTATCTCTTTTGCAAGCGCAATCATCATCGCGCAGACTGCGACTGAGTGCATATACGTGTAGTCATCAGCAGTCTTAAGCCGGGCAAGAGTGATCAACGCCTGCGAGTGACGCTCAACGGAGGCGGTAATCTGATCAACAACTTCGCGGACGGTATCCATGGAAATTGCCTTCCCCATGCGCGCTTCACGAAACATGTCAGTCACTGCTTTTTTTGATTGATTGCATAACTGGCGAGCGCGTTCTGTTTCCTCCTGCAAACTGCGCGGTGAATCCGTTGAAGCGGATATGGGCGGGCGGACAGCCAGTTGCCGACTGGCCTCAGGTTTTATCTCAGGTCGAGGCAAATCACCCGGCTCACTGATACTCTTATCGAGATCAATACTGACCTCGGCGATGCCGCATGTTTTTAAAAGCATCAGATCTTCAGCATCTTTCAGCAGGAACTTTGATTTCCAGAACGGGTGCTTAAGCCACGAACCATGCAGCTCTTGCACAAACATGCCCAGCTCCAGCTCATTTACCGGAATACGCTTGATCATTAAAATGGGTACCTGACCGCACGAGGGTCAAACATCAGAAACGATATGCCAATAGAGTCACTGTACGGTATTAAAGTGCTACTATTGCAAAGCAGTACAACAAAGCGACCACTTTGCTAAATCCTTTAGTTTTTTGCCACGATTGACAGCATTTTTTTCAGATCACCACTCATGACACAAACCACAAAAGCCTGGTTACAAATCCATCTGTGTGTTGTGCTGTGGGGGTTCACTGCCATTCTCGGCAAACTGATCACGCTGGATGCGCTGCCTCTTGTTCTGTGGCGCATGGCTCTGGTGTCAGGCATTCTGCTGTTATTGCCCTCGGTACTAAGATCTCTGCGTGAAATGTCACTGCCACTGATCGGAGTTTATACAGGCATTGGAATACTGGTCACATTGCACTGGCTGACCTTTTATGGCGCCATCCGCTTGTCGAACGCCTCCGTGGCAGTAACCTGCATTGCAACAGTTCCTGTTTTTTTAGCGATTCTGGAACCACTGCTTGCCGGACGCCGCTTCAGATTCTCAGAGCTGTTACTGGGTGTTCTGGTGCTGCCTGGCATCGTGCTGGTAGTAGGGGGTACTCCTGCCGCGATGAATGCCGGCATTGTAATGGGATTGATCTCAGCGCTGTTTGTTGCCTTGTTTGCCGCCCTGAACAAGCGTTATGTCCTCAAGGCTGACGCCCTCACCGTCACCAGTATTGAAATGACGGCCGGCGCACTGTTTTTGCTGGTCATAGGGCTGTTTTACCAGTTACTTCCGGGACTACCGACAATTGCTGGCATTGTTGAAACTCCCAGGGACTTGTTTGCTCTTCCACAAGGTAACGATGTGGTATGGCTGCTGATTCTTGCACTGGGTTGCACGCTGCTGCCTTTTGTGTTGTCCCTGATTGCTCTGCGCCACCTGTCAGCATATGCAAGCTCACTGGCTGTTAACCTTGAGCCTCTGTACGCCATCGCACTGGCGGTGGTGTTTTTGGGGGAGCAGCAGGAAGTCAGCGCGAGCTTTTATGTAGGCGCCACGCTCATAGTGACAGTGGTTCTGATTTATCCGTGGTGGAACAGAAGAGGATCTGTGCCCTCACAAGAAACCAACTATTGAGCAGCGTCGGCACCTGCCTCTTGCGCTGAATAATGCTCCTGCCAACGCGCCCCTGACAAGGCTCCTACGATAGCGTAATTGCCTTCATGGCAAGCATATTCATAAATCCTGTTATTCGCAGGCAACCGACGCATGGGCACTTCGGCAGTCCACGGACGGCCATAGACGTCAGGCTCATTGATGCTAACGCGGTAATTTATCTGCCCGTCAGACTCCATGGAGAACCACTCGGTGCTTTGCATATTGCCGGTTGAGCCGCGAAAACTCTGTTGCGGATGAATGTTGCGGGTTGTCACTACCAGGGTATCCCCCTCCCAACGGCCTACTGAATCACCCATCCACTTGTGGATTGCCTCGTGTTGATGCGTGTCATCAATTCGAATGATGCGCACATCGTTAACCATCTCCGCCATGATCATCACGTAATCTGCCGTCTGTACAATCCTGTAATTGCTGTTGTATGACATCGGCAACATGGGCGGGCCTGCGGTCGACAATACGGACAACAGGCATCGTTCACCTGCAGGCCTGAGCTCAGGACCATCAAATTCAGCGACACCGGGTCGCGCCAGCATCCGTGACACAAAGTCGCGGTTACGCCCGTCTTCCGCATAAGGGATACGTCCGTTTGGCGGATCAATCACCAGAGAGGTGCGAAATTCGCCATTGATCTGCGCCACATAGTCACTGGAAAAGAACCAGTCTGCCTCCAGCCTGATAGGTTCTCCTGCTGGCGGCGGCCCACGATTCGGATCAAGTGTCTCCATGCGATTAAGATCTGTCAGACCAGCGGCGGAGCCAGGCCGCCAGGCGGCAGCCTCTTCCGCGGTCATCGCCTGCCGATCTGCAAATTGCGCAGGCCGCTCAACAGGCGTATCCGTCTCATTGGTCCATATTCCCTGAAAATCAGGGCGCCCGTCAGACAGTCGGGGAATATCAGCCTGCAACCCAGCAGAGAACAACACCATCAACAGCGCTGCAGAGGCTATCGGGTCATAACAGAACTTGCGGTCTGGAAAGCTCATATCAGAATTTACCTCCATACTTTTGGGCAAGTTTACCGATCTTTGCGGCGGGATTCCTGTTCAGGATCAAGAAAAATCTCGAGAGGAAAGACTCATGCCTGCAAACCAATGACTCAGATCCACTAATACAGAGGCGATCACATGTGTCACACCATCTGCCCGTTGTAATTTGCCCGTCACGCCCATCACCGACGCTTCATGCACCTGGCGATAGTATTGCTCCAGCAAAGACGGCCAGACCACAACATTGATGAACCCGGTTTCATCCTCAAGTGTCAGAAAGGTCACACCCGATGCGGTTTGTGGCCGCTGCCGACAGGTGATCAGTCCGGCTACTTTAACGGGCGAGCTATCCGAATATGTCTCCAACTGCCCGGCACTGTATACACGGTAAGCTGACAAGTGCTCTCGCCATAACGCCAAGGGATGGCGTCGCAGGCTAAGCCCCGTGTGATTGTAGTCTGCTACAACATTCTGAGCTTCGT
>JBFZEG010000027.1:0-5777 GCA_041306975.1 Gammaproteobacteria bacterium
TCGGTAGCCATGCCCTGCACCACCAGCCACGCCAAACCGTAACCAATCATCCAGCCCATGGGGATCGCAAACGCCGTGATCAGCGCCTGCTCTCCGAGCAACAGCGTTGCTACCTCACGCCGGTGGAAACCCATCACCCGCAAACTGGCTAGTTCGCGGCCTCGCTCAGACAAGGCAATACGCGCCCCGTTGTAGATTACGCCCACCGCAATCACCGTCGCAAACCCCACCAGAAACCCGACAGAGATAAAGATATTCTGCGCCATCTGCGTATCAAACGATGCCAGCATGTCGGCAGGCGAGGCCACGCCTGCGACCATCGGCATGTTTTTTAAGGTTTGATACAAACGGCTACGCTGATCCTGTGTCACCGACAGATATGCGCCGCTGATCAGTCCGTGTTCGCCACTGAGATCGTGCAGCGCCTGGATATCCATGTACGCAGTCACGCCCATAAAGTCATCCACCACGCCGGTGACCTGCACCTGACGCTGGTGACGTTGCCCTTCCAGCAACTGCACATGTAACAAGTCGCCGGTATCCACTTCGAGCCGCTGCGCCAGCATTCGGCTAAGTACCAGGCCATCGGCAGGTAGCGGGTAGGTCAACACATTGCTACTGACCACGCGCCGCAGTTTGCCGTCCGCCTGCATGCCTTGTATGCCACTGTCCCTGTACAGATGGCCGTTGGATAAACGCACTGGTACGGTGCGGAATGCTTCAACGCGCGTGACGCCGGGCAGGCGCCACAATTCGTGCAACACCCGATCAGACTGATGTTGGCGAAAATTCACAGAGACATCCTCGCGCTGGATTTCGCGGAACTGCAGATCCATCAGAAAACGCACACCATCAAACATAAAAAAACCTATCACCAGGATGGCCACCGAAAATGCCACGCCCAGGGAGGACAAAAAACTTTGCAGAGCTTTACGCTCGACGTTGCGTAAAATCATTCTGCCTGCTGATGGCAGCATTCTGCCAATGCCGATGCGTTCCAGAAGGCCGGGTTTAAAACTGGCCGGTGGTTCCGGGCGCATGGCTTCGGCAGGGGGCAGGCGCACCGCTTTCATCACTGCACTGAGCGCGCCGGTACAGGCCCCCATCAGACTCACGGCACTGGCAATCAGCACCAATTGCCAGTTCAGTGCATAACGCAGGCCGGGCAGATCAAAAAACTGCTGATAGATGCCGATGTAAGCGTGACCCAGCCACGCACCACCCGCAGCGCCCAGAATGATTCCCACCACCACGGCGGACAGCGCGAACATCAGAAAGTGCAGGCCCACCTCACGATTGCGATAACCAAAGGCCTTTAATACCGCGATTTCGCCGCGCTGGGTGCTGATCAGGCGGCTTAGCACCAGATGCAACAAGAAAACTGCAACCCCTAGAAATACACCAGGGATAACCGTGCCCATCACGCGGTTCTGGTCAAGTTCGCCCTGCAGGATCATATGTGATGGCTGGTCACGGCGTGTGTATGCACCAAAACCGCCATAGGGTTGCAGCAGCGTATTCAGGCTATCAATAACCGCCAGAGGATCGGCGTCGGGGGACAATTTTACAAAGGCCTCATTAAACGCGCCTTCCATGTCATATGCCGGACCCAGCGCCCGCTCGCCCATCCACAGTAAACCGTAACGCGAGTCTTCCGGTATCAATGAGCCGGGAGGCATGGCATAGATATGTTCCGGGGAGATGCCGATACCAACGATGTCCAGCTCACGAGCGCGGCCATTGATGATGGCGCGCAGGTTGTCACCGGGGCGCAGAGCGCGAGCGATGGCGAACTTCTCGCTGATGATGACTTCATCGGGGGCGCCGGGTTCAATGTAGCGCCCCTGACGTATCTGTAGGTCATTCAGCACCGGGCGCGCATTTTCAGGCAGCGACATAAACCGTCCAATGGCTGGCGCATCCAGCCCTTGCAGATCAAGCGTCGCCATAAACCCGATGCGGGTGTCGGCCAGCGCCACCCCCGGCAGGTTACTGATCTGCTCACGCAATGATGCCGGTGCGCGCCGTAACGATACCCAGACATCGGCAAAACGGGTTTGCTGATAATAATCCTGCTGGGCGATCACAAGGGATTCATAACTGCCACGCATGGTAACCACGGTCATGATGCCGGTGGCCACCACCAGCGCAATTGACAGCATCTGGCTTTTTAAATGCCATAACTCGCGCAGCAGTTTGCGATGTATTGCGTTCATCGCGGCGCTACCACTCCACGCTGTCGACACAGGCGCGCCGGGAGTTGGTGTATCGCTCAATAATTTCGCCGCTACTCATGCGCAGCACTGTGTCGGCGAGCGCGCCAATGGCAGCGTTGTGGGTAATGATGGCGGTGGTGGTACCGGTCTCGCGATTGACTTCTTCCAGTACCGACAACACCAGCTTTCCGGTTTTGGCATCCAGGGCGCCGGTCGGTTCATCACACAACAGGATGTCCGGGCGCTTGGCCACGGCGCGGGCAATCGCTACGCGCTGTTGTTCGCCGCCAGACATCTGCGAAGGGAAGTGATCAATCCGCGAACTCAGCCCGACCAATGCCAGGGCGTCTTCAGGTTTCATGGGATTGCGCGCTATATCGGTGACCAGCGCCACGTTCTCGCGCGCTGTCAGACTGGATACCAGATTGTAAAATTGGAACACAAAACCGACATGCTCGCGGCGGTAGACCGTGAGTTGGTGATCCGTGGCCTTGGTCAGATCCTTGCCGCCAAACAGCAGACGTCCGCTGCTGGGCACATCCAGCCCGCCCAGAATATTCAGTAGTGTGGATTTGCCGCTGCCAGAGGCGCCCAGCAACACCAGCAGTTCGCCGCGGTGCAAAGAAAGATCCACGTCCTTCAGAGCATCCACCACAATATCGCCCATGCTGTAAATCTTGCTCAGCTTCTCAGCCTGCAGGATAAGCTCGGCTGAAGGGTTCACTTAACTGCAATCCCCGGGCATCTGCTGAATCCACGCGTTGACCAGATCAAGGCCTTCCTGATGCACCAGACTGCGGCCGACTTCTGGCATCAGCACACCCACCTCATCACTGAAAATGCGGTAGCTGAGGATAGATTGCTCCGGATGGCCAGGCTCAATCGAAAAGCGTAATCCGCCTGTGCCGCGTCCAGCGGCGACTGGCGGTTTGCACAGGCCCAGGCGTCTGGGCTCCGTCTCTGCGGCGTCCAGAAACAGGCCGGAGGTGTCGCCACTGCCGCCGCGCTGATGACAATGTGCGCAGTTAACGGCCAGGTAGGTGCGCGCACGTTGCTCAAGATTGTGTTCCGCACTGAGTGGCTGATCGGGTGCCCACAATGCGGCCATGGGTCGTTGGCTGCGGTCAGGCAATCCATCCAGCCATTGTTTTGCCTCCCAGACTTCCAGTTGGTTGGCAGGACCATCAGGGTAAAAACTGATCAGCCGGTTCAGGTTTAACGCCGAGGGCCCTATGGGGGACAGGCCATCGTTGTTCTGGTCCAGTTGGTGACAGGAGGCACACTCATTGCGGTTGGGCACCACGTAGGCAAACGCTTGCTCAGCTCCCTCCCGGTGCAGCGTCAGACGCTTGAGATCGCCGGTTATCTGCAGTGTCGCCTCAGTTTGTTCATCATTCCAGACATACGGTAACGCCTGCCAGCCGGTTTGCTGATGTACCAGTAGACGCGTTTCAATCAGTCGCACCTGCGACAGATCGAGAGACTCGCCATCAAACCCGGTGAGTGTGTCCTGCGTCCATTGCACGGCGCTCAGGTCATCAGGTGCGGATGCCGTGCGCGGGTAATAAAAGGTTTTACTGATGATGGTGCCGACCGGAAAGTCAACACTGCCGGACGCGGTGTAACTGGCGCTGCTGCCGTCGGGTAACCATACGGTACGCAGTTTCAGTGCGTAGTCACTGAACAGCGGCGTCGCCAGATCGTAGGCAAGCACCGCCGGGTTGAGATTCAAAACGCTGGCTGTGGTATCCACCTGCATTAACTGCCATTGCGACAGGTCGGCGGGTGGGGTGTCTGCACTAAAAAGCTGGGGAGAGCTATTGTCAGCGCAGGCCGACAACAGCAATACCAGCACAACTGCGATCAATCGATCTGTGGTCTTCACGTGTTACTGCCTCGCGTCTTACACACCCTTTTACACATTACACACCCATTTACACGCCCATCTCGGCCGGCAAGCTGACGGGTGACAATTTGCTGTGCTCACATTGATACGGCTCGGACTCAACACGCGGATTGGCGCTGTTATTGCCGCCATCGATGTTGAGCACCTGAGCGGCGCCGTTCTGTACACAAATGGCATATTCCATGGACTGTCGCTCAGGATGAACAATGCCGTCCCAGAGAATGTCCGGAAAACTGCCATCGGCACCAAACAAGGCCTGTCTGAGCATATCCAGTTCTGGGAATCCCGGCGCGCTGCCACCTGCGCCAAACTCGTTGTCATAAATAAAAATTGTTTCCGGGTACGGATCAAAGTCAGCTGCCATCTGCCGGTCATTGTAACCGGCACTAAAGTAACTGGAGATGATGATGTTGGCCGTATGATTATCGTCAAAGCGGTTGTTAAAAATTTCCACTTTATCGTTGGAGTTGATCAGCAGGCCTGAACCGGCAGGCACGCTGGCCACCGCGGTACCGGGTGGTGCGAAGTTGACCGTATTGTTGCTCTGGATGTCGTTGTCATACACGCGGGTGCTGTGGCCGGATACCGGCAGATTGGGCATGTTGAAAACCAGGATGCCGCCGGTGTTGTTGATGGCGATGTTTTCATACACATCCGCGTTAAAACTGTTTTCAATCTCAATGCCGGCGACATTAAACTCCGCGCGGTTTCTGCGCACGATGATGTTCTCGGATTGCCCGATGTAAATGCCGGCATCAGATGCAGCGATAGCCACCGAGTCTTCAATCAGGGTGTTGCGGGTCTGTACCGGATATATGCCGTAAGCACCGTTATTGGTGTCTGGGCCATTGGTCCATTCAGTGCGCACGCGGCGGATGATGATATTGTCGCCTCGCGCAACTTTTAAGGCGTCGCCGCGGCTGTCTTCGATGCCGATATCTTCAATGGTGAACCCGCTGCCATTAACCAGCAGTCCCTCGCCGCCGGCCAGTTGGTTTTTAAATGACAGCACGGTGCTGTCCATGCCAGCGCCACGCAAGGTGATGTTGTCGACGTTCAGGGTCAGGCCACGTTCAAAATTGAAAGTGCCGGCAGGCAGCAGAATGGTGTCGCCGGGCTGGGCTTCGAGCAGGCGCAGCTGCAGTTCAGCAGCGGGGTCGGTCACGCTGATCTGGCGAGACGCGGCGTCCTGATCAGCACCGGCAACCTCATCAAGCTGTTCGGATGCCGGGGAGCAGGCTGCAAGTCCTGCCAGCATCACCAGGCAACCGGCGGAGAGTCTGGTAGTGGTTTTGAACCGGGTATGCATCAGTGTCATCACGAGCTCCTTAAGGTGATTATCATTGTGGTCAAAACTAACGCGCGGCCTTTAAATTTGCAAGCTGCCACAGGTCATGTCGGCACCGATTGTGCCAGCGAGGCGTTGTGGTAGCGGTGGTCTTGCGACACTTCCTGGCCCAACCACTGCGGTTTGCTAAACGTGTCTTGTTCGTCAGTCAGTTCTATTTCTGCCAGCCATAACCCCTGATGAGCCCCGTGAAATTCATCGACTTCCCAGAGATGGCCTGCCAGCGGCAGCAAATAGCGGGTTTTGCTGATCACAAGGCCTGTACACAGTGTCAGTAACTGCTCGGCGTCGGACACCGGAATCGGGT
>JBFZEG010000059.1:0-9358 GCA_041306975.1 Gammaproteobacteria bacterium
CCGCTCAGCGCCGATGGTAGTGTGGGGTCTCCCCATGTGAGAGTAGGACATCGTCAGGCATCTAAAAGCGAAAAGGGCCATCCCAACGGGGGTGGCCCTTTTTTTATGCATCTGGATTTTACATGTTTTAACTTAGAAATTTTAGTAATCAAAATGGCGGCTGGTGTTTCTTAATATCGCATTAAAACACGTTACTTCAATTCTTCTTTTACCTAAACTCTCGCTGATGGGAAGCCCTTTACCAACTCAAAATAGGATCGATCAATGATGGCTCTGGGTCGAAAAAACCTTTGCTTTGTAGCTGTTACTATTTTGGCGTCATCAAATTTGCTTTCACAGGAAGATATTCCTGCAGAAACAGTCGCCTCCAAACAGTTTCGCGCTGCTCGAGTTGAAAACCCACCCATTGTTGATGGCGTCCTTGATGACGCGGTCTGGTCTGTCGCAGAGGTCATCACCGACTTCCATCAAACGAGGCCGGGAAATGGCACGCCCACTTCAGAACGCACAGAAGTTTATGTTGTCTATACGGATCACGCGCTCTATATTGCGGCTCGCATGTTTGATAGTGAGCCAGATTTAATAGCAGCTCCTGTTATCAGGCACGGGTTGGGAATGCCGTCAGATGATCGTCTTGTTGTGATTCTTGATCCATTTAATTCACGTCGTGCTGGTTATCGCTTCGAGACTAATTTAAATGCAGCACGGCATGATGCCCTGTATACCAGCGTTAGCTCATTCACTTTAGACTGGAGCACCATTTGGGACGCTGCTGCCCGTGTTGATGGCAACAGCTGGGTTGCGGAACTCGAGATCCCATTCAAGTCAATTCCATTTGATCCCACCATCGAAACCTGGGGGTTCAACTTTGGTCGCGCCATCCGGAGACGTGGCGAAGAAATGGCATGGGTTTCTCAGAACAGAACCTATAATCCAAGTATATCCGGACAAATGACTGGGTTGACCGGACTGGACAAAGGCGTGGGTCTTGATCTGGTGCCATCAATGGCAATTAACAGGCAGCAACGCTACGATCCCGTAAGCAAAAAGACTGAATGGGTGCCCTCAGTTGATGCATTTTATCGAATTACTCCATCACTCAATGCTGCTTTAACAGTCAATACAGACTTTTCTTCGACGGAAGTTGATAGCAGGCAAGTTAATCTCACTAGATTTAATTTATTTTTTCCGGAAAAACGTGATTTTTTTCTGAATGACTCTGATTTGTTTCAATTTGGAAACATTGGAGCAATGGCAGGTGGAAACAATGCCACTTCCCAAGGATCGCGCGAAAACGCGCGGCCATTTTTCTCTCGGAAATTGGGGCTAAGCCAGACTGGAGCTCCGGTAGACATAAATTATGGTGGCCGTATCAGTGGTAGGGTTGGTCGATGGAATATCGGCACGCTTGCAATAAGACAGGATGAGTTTGGTGCCGTCGAACCTTCGAACTTGTTTGTGACGCGGGTGTCGGCAAACGTCCTGAGTGACTCCAGTCTCGGATTCATTTATACCGATGGAGATCCTGGTTCTAACAGAGATAACAGTGTTGCAGGAATTGATTTCAAGTATTTAAACAATAGACTCTCCAATGGCCGCCAGTTCGAAGCAGATGCCTGGTACCAAGTATCCGAGACTCCCGGACTAATTGGTGATGATGCTTCTTTTGGATTTGGCCTGCGGCTGCCAAACAATACTGGGTGGCGATCAAGAATGGCATATAAGGAAGTTCAAAAGAACTTCAATCCTGCCATGGGTTATGTAAATCGTTCAAATATAAGGGATTTAACGACGGATATTGGTTATACATATTTCTTTGGTGGGGGATTTCTGCAGTCAGTGTTCGCCGGTGTAGATGGTCAGCGTATTGACGTTATAGATGGAGATCTTCAAAGTGAAGTTTTTGTCTATCGACTTGCTGAGTTGCAAACCAATACCAGAGATATTCTTAGTGTGTCTTACACAACCAATCGGGAGGTCGTGCAACGATCTTTTACCTTATACAACTCGCCGGGGAGACAAGTTGCAGTGCAACCCGGTGACTATGCATTTAATGAGTATCAGCTCGCAGTGAATACTGGAGGTCAAAGACGTTATGCAGGCAGTTTTAGTTTCACTGGAGGTGATTTTTACAACGGAACCAGGACTAATCTGAGCGGTTCACTATCGTGGAATCAGTCGCGATACTTTGTCACTTCATTAAATTACGACTGGAATGACATCAAATTGCCACAGGGTGATTTCATTACCCGACTGACATCTATTTCTACACAAGTTGCCTTTTCTTCGACACTGTATTGGATAAGCTTGGTGCAGTACGACAATCTCTCCGAAGAGGTTGGAGTAAATACCAGAATCCAGTGGGTTCCGCGCGCAGGACAGGAAGGTTTTATAGTCTTGAACTACAACATGCAAGATAAAGATAAAAACAACAACTTTGAAAGTGCTTTCAGTGATCTGAGTCTGAAGTTCAAGTACACACTCAGATTTTGACAGTAAGACCAGACACCTGATTTAAAGAGTCTGTCCTACTGCCATAGATAATCCAGAGGACAATCCTCCCTGATCTCAAAATGGGAGAGGGTTAACACCAATCAGTATTGTATGTAGGAAAAATGCGAAGATACCCCATCCGGCAAGACCTGCCAGGATGGTCATCCCATCAGCTTTGCCAGTTCCCGATTCGCGTGTTTTGCCAGCAATTCGATCTCTTTTTCTTAAAACGGCGAAACCAACGATTGCCCAAATCAGGAAGCTGCCAAAGAGAGTCATATCTGCCAGGCTGCCATTAGCAAGCAGGTGAGATAAAGCCCAGATTTTTACCGCTGCCAACATAGGGTGTCCAAGTTTTGCCTTAATCCTGTTTTCAGGCACATACGCAGCAGCCAAAAGAATGAAAGCTGGAACTGTAAGCAACAAAACGAGATGGCTTAAACCTGCGGGTGGAACCCAAACCCAGATCGGTTCAGCTCTGCTGTCAGAATACCCCTGAATGATCAAGACAAAACCGATAATTGATATCAGCGAGTAAATCAGTTTCCACTTACCTACGCCGAATCGGGTGGCCAGCAAGTTGCGCTGTCCGGGTGCGACGATATTGAGCGAGTGGATACCAAGAAAAATAATAAGGCCGGCAATAAGCATAGTCATAGTTTTAGTCCCGAAATGACGAAGGCGCAGCTTAACTTTGAGCGCCCGCAACAACAAGTCCCGATTGAAAATTGATCCACCGCAAGCTTATTGCAACATGATCAATTTGTTTCAGTCTGATCCTGCTTAAACCCTACTTTTGCAAAATGACCATGGCACAATCCGCGTACCAGCCCACGGATCGTCGCGAAAATAACCGAGCATTGGCGCTGTATCTGACAGGAAACAAACCGTTCATGAGGTGGAATATGCTGAGTTCTAAAAAGTCAGTCAAGGTAGTTTTTTTATCCATATTGTTGGGTTTGACCGCGTGTGCGCAGACCTCGCTACAAATCGGTCATTCCGTTAATCTGTGTTGTCCGGGTAGTTACGGCGAGTACAAAGAGTACCGATTGGAGACACAAGACATTCCAAGTTTTCTCAGTGACTATGTTGTATCTGAGTTCGATAGCGTGTTTCAGGAAAAAGGCCTGATTCGCAATGATAGCCGAAACCAGGTACGGATCACGTTGAGTTACCAGCACGTGAACCTTAACCCTGAGCAGGAAGCCATAGACCCCTTTGAGCGCCAGTTAGAAGAAGATGTTACGCTTCGATACATTGCAACGATTGTTGTGGATATACGCGAATCAAGTACGGGCGAAATGGTCTGGTCGGGCCAGATAAATCGGATTCACACTGTTATCCCTGGCGAATACATGCACGAGGACGTTGCGCGCCCGGAATTCGCAGGGGCTTTCCGAGAGATGTTGGCCACTTATCCCGCATGGACGGAGTAGTTTAAATCTCAGGCACGGCAGAGTAGAACACCGACTACTTCCGATTCTGCCGGGCTAACCTGATGTCTTGGTTGGTCAGGCCCTCTCCCTCGGCTATAACGGGTGCGCAAATGCCCGGGAACAAGTAACACGAAGACTGAAATTGGCCACAGGCTGGCAATCAAGACCACAGTGCAATCCGCGGATGACGATAACAAGGGCCTTGTTGCCGTTTTTTGCCGCTGCCGGGAAACATCATTTCCATTGTGTTTAAGACGCGTTTGTACTATCTGAACGCAGTCGGTTGCCGAAACAGGGCAAGAGGTGAGCTTAATGCGTTCAGTGCAAATTTGCATTTATCCGGTTACCGGGTAAATTTGTGACCGTTAATCGTGATCTACCAATTGATCCATGGTGTGGGCTGGACTTTCATCACAGGGTTTTCCAACACGATGTGCCGGTACCCCAACCACCGTGGTATGCGGCGGTACGTCTTTAAGAACGACGCTGCCTGCACCAATTTTTGCGCCTCTTCCGATCTCAATGTTTCCTAGAACCTTCGCACCAGCGGCAATCAGCACTCCGGAGCGAATTTTGGGGTGACGGTCGCCTTGTTCATTTCCTGTGCCTCCCAATGTGACTGATTGCATGACTGAGACGTCATCTTCGATGACGGTTGTTTCACCGATCACGATGCCTGTAGCGTGATCAAACATTATTCCTTTGCCCATCACACATGCTGGGTGAATATCAACGCTGAATACCTCTGAATTTCGGCTTTGTAGATAAAGAGCCATATCTTTGCGCCCTTTATTCCACAGAAAATGTGCGATTCTGTGCACCTGTATTGATTGATATCCTTTCAAATAAAGAATCACTGGCAGATATGAATTGGTAGCGGCATCACGATCATATACGGCCTTCATATCATATGCCGCATATTCAACAATTTCTGGAGCCTCTTTCAGGGCCGCGTCAATCAACTCTCTGATAGACACCGCAGACATGACATAATTGGCTAACTTGTGCGCCAGTAGATAACTCAATGCCGAACTGAGATCTTTGTGGTTGAGCACACAGGCATACACGTAACTGGCGAGCAAGGGTTCCCGGTCGATGAGTTCTTGAGCTTCAGACTTAAGTTTGTCCCAAACGTAATAGGGCATGCATTCACCTGTTCCCGAGAATGATAGATAGCAGACTTCAGTATAAATATGTGAATTGTATCTCACACCACGCAGTCATCGAACCGATATGTAACGACATGGTGACTGTTTTACTGGAGTTCGTCGTTAGCGAAGGGGTTCTACTCCGTCTGCACAGACACTTCAAAAAAACAATCATCGACGCTTGAGATCAACACAATCATTCAGAATCTTCAAGAAAATACCATGCAGATTGCCAGCGCCATGGACCAGGGGGCATCGCATTCCCGGGAGTGCGCGGGATCCGCGAACTCAGCAAATCAATTGCTTGAACTGGTGCTGGCATCTGTTTTATTAATTGATGAACGTAGCCGTCACATTACAGCAGCCGTCGAACAGCAGTCTGAAGTGACCGAAGGGATCGCAAAAAACAGTGTCAAGATTGCTGCAATCGGCAGGTTTAGTACAGAGGATTATGTTCAGTGCAAGCAATATCATTCGCAGATCAATTAGCTTTTGAACTATCTGGACGGATTCGGCAATCAGTTCAAACTTGGAAGCCGCAATTAACCTGGCCAGTCTCAAGGGTTGTTTATTATGACATCCCGGGTGCTGCTGAGTTGCCGCTCACCGGCACCTGTGATTAACTCCAGTGAGAGTTGGTAGCGGCCATTCTCGAAGAGCGTCGTATCAATCTCAACAGCAAACCCCAACAGAGGAGATCCGGGATCAGTAATTGTATTTTTAAGCGTGACAACATCATCTCTTGCCAGGGTTCGTTCTGTTTCGGCAACAACTCTGGCGTCCAGCATCACACGAATTTGGCTGATCCCTGAGCTATTGATCGCCCAGCCAGAAATCTGAGTTTGACCGACCAAATCCGCGTCGTGCGCTGGAGTATCAAGCCAGGAGTCAGATGGCAGAGGGCATTCAGAAAAGCTTGATCGGTGCAGGTCTGCTGGTCTCAGACCCTTGGCCATGTAAAAGCTGAAAATTTTGTCGCCCTGAAAAAGAAACAGTTGATCAAGAAGATTCACCTCTGAAAAGAGCTCGCAAGCTTTTGTCATGACGCTAGTTTTTTCAAGGCTATCCAACGTACTGTCTTCTGTTATAAAAACAGCATCAGCACTCCAGTTATCAAGCAAGCCATTTGTGTCGCGATTCCATATTTGGTACTGAGTAAGTCGACCATCCCGGATGGCTTTATTCGAATCAGTGGTGAAAACCCGGTTGCTTCCTGTGGCAAAACTGATTTGTGCCGCAGTGTAATAGTTGTCAGTAACAATCAGCACATCGGCAGGCAGATCATGTTGAACTTTGAGACTTTGCAGATGCGCTGCAAGAGGCGTCCATCCAGCCATCTTGTTGGATAAAACCCCAGGACCTACAAGCCCCTGAAGAGATTGATTAAATCCTTGAGAGCCGATGCCCGCAAACAGTAGCATCGAACCGAGGAATCCTGTGATGGGCACCAGCAAGACCAAGCCAGTCGCATTCCAGGTCGGAAATAGTTTGGTAAGTCGCTGCCTGAGCATGTCCAGCGTGGTAGGTGCAAACACCAGCAGAGGCAGATAACCAGAAATTGGCCAATGAACAGTGGTTCTGGTCGTGTCACTCCAAGGTGCTAACAAAAAATAAACGCCAAGGTTTGTTGACGCGAACAGAGCGAACAGCTGTGCCTGCTTATCGCCGTAATAGCCCTGTTTTAACAGCCTCCACAAGGTGTACAACAAACACGCGTAGAGCAGCGGAGTAACAACGGTTGCCTGTATAAAAGTATGAAGCAGTCCCTCCGGCTGGAAGTGCCAGGGATGTCGCTCTACCAGATGATAATCCAGGCCGGAAAGTCCATTCAAAAAATTGAAGCTCAGAGCGGGGTAAAGTCCAATACTTGCTATGCCACCTGCCAACCATAAGCGAGGCATTTTCCAGTAATGCCATTGCCTTTTGTCGAATATAAAAAACAACACAGCCGCGACAATATAAAGTGAAAAACGATAGTGTGTGCAGAGTCCCAGCGCTGCAGCCACGCCCGCAGCAACCCAGAACGATACATCTCCCAGTCGGGTAGCTCGCTCCAACATACCGATGAAGAGCAGGCCAAACACCAGCAACGCGGCGTCAGGCACCGCCAGCAGACCCATGATGGCCAAGGTAGGCATACATAAGCTAAGGGCTGCAGACATCAACGCATACCCTTTGCCATGAATAGGAAGCGCGACCCAATAGATCAATATGGGCACTGCCATTCCAAATAAAAGGAAAAATACCCGAACGCCAAACGGTGTGTTGCCGAAAATCTCCGTGCCGATACCCGCCAGCAAAGCGGCCATAAAGGGCAAATCACTGTAGGCAAGAGCGGGAAACTGCGATGCCTGCCAATAGAATATCTCATCGCTATAAAGTTCAAGACGAAAGGCGAGTGCAAGTTTTATCGCGAATACAATCAGAGCAGCGCCAAGCGTGCCAAGAAGCAGAAGTGTAAATCTGGACGTATTCAAGTGCAGTTGCTCAACTGTGTATCGACTGTTGGGAACATTATAGTGATCCAAAGCCGGTATTAAAAACAAATATGCAAGTGCTGGGGTGGAGTGAGGCCGGTGTTCCGTGTTCTAATTCAAAAAATTAACAAGGTGCAAACCCCTCAGATGTACGCATGTATAGATCTTGGTTCAAACAGTTTTCACCTTCTGATTGCGCGGTGGCACAACGGTGAGCATGAGATAGTTGAACGATTCAGCGAAAAAGTTCAGCTTGGCGAAGGCATTTCACACAGCCGGAGAATTAGTCCTGCCGCCTTTCAGCGTGGTCTTTTGTGTCTGAAAGCTTTTGCTCAGGCATTGGAACGATACCCTATCAGCCATAAGTGGGCTGTCGGCACCAATGCATTACGCGTGGCCGAGAATGCCGGGGATTTTATTCGGGAAGCCAAGGCAGCAGGTTTTGATATAGATGTGGTCACCGGACTTGAAGAAGCGGCTCTTGTCTACACGGGAGTGATGTCAGCCCTACCTGCTGATAACCAAACAAGACTGGTCGTTGATATTGGTGGTGGAAGCACTGAGTTGATAGTTGGCAGAGGCGCTGAACAACTGCAGTCGCACAGTCTTGCAATTGGTTGTGTGAGCTGGAGGGATGATTGGTTCAACAACGAGTGCACAGACGAGCAGATGTTGCGTCAGCGCATGGCGGTTGCGGCAGACGCTGCAAAGCATGTATTTTTGGAAGTAGGACAGCAACTGGCCCGCTGCACATGGACTGAGGTTTATGCGTCGTCAGGTACGGCCAAAATGTTGAGCACAATCTGTGCTCAAAAATTTTCCGGAACAACGTCACAGGGACTGGTTAACGTTGATATGCTGAAATCTCTTGAAAATGACATTGTTAATCTTGGACTTGATCCAAACCTGACACTGCCAGGCCTTAAAAACAGTCGCAAGGAGCTGCTTCTTCCAGGTTGGGCGGTACTGACGGGCTTTATGGAGGCTTACCGTATAACCAACCTGCACTTCAGCCCGTCGGCTCTTCGTGAGGGCATGCTTCATTACATCATCAGAGCCCGGGAACTCAGCGATTCACCATTACATGTGTTGAGAGCGAGTTAAGCAATATCGTCTGCATCCCATCGACAGGATCGCCAATACACGGCTCCAGTTTTTTATAGCTGCCATCCGCCATTAATTCCCAACTCTGCTGTTTATCAGCCAAATACAGTTCAAGCTCTTCAAGAAGTCTGTTCACCCATTTTTTTCTCAGAATCGGGTATGCGATTTAGATTCTGCGCTGCAGATTCCGCTCCATCAGATCAGCGCTGCAGCAGATGCCACGGTCAATCGGATTAATCTTTACCCCTGATTGAGAGGGGCAATAGAGTTCGCGAATGATGACTTGATCAGTCAGTGCGTTTACTTTGGCGATGATTCTGGCCTGGTTGCCCTCCAGAGCAAATTGCTTCTCCTGCTGAATCAGTTGATTCAATCATTTCATCAGTTTAAAAGGGGCATTAAGTATCAGATCAGGCGCTATCTTTTGTCCCATGCCTGTGGTCTGCTGGAAAATCTTGTGCAAGTTAGAGCATAAAATCTCGTCACAGGTCATGAGACTGTAGTTGGTGTACAGCAAAGAATTTTTGCGATGATAGTTGCCTGTGCCCAGATGCACATGGCGTTTCAGACGACCATTTTCACGTCGGACAATCAGAACCATTTTGGCGTGAGTTTTTTAACCCATGACACCATAAACTACTACCGCGCCTGCTTCCTGCAGAAGACTGGCAAACTGAATATTCTCTTCCGCGTCAAATCG
>JBFZEG010000172.1:0-3281 GCA_041306975.1 Gammaproteobacteria bacterium
CATAAGTGGAACCAAACCAATTGACGGAACCCCAATCACTGTCACCCGTCTCGGACGTAATCTCCAATCGATCACCGCGACTATCCTGTGTGAGATCCAGATCATCCAGCTTGTTTTGTGAATCCGCACAGGCAACGGCGCGCACACTGATCATGTCCGACTGCGATGGGCCTGTGACGTTCAACTCACCGGCGCCCACATCGATAGTCAGCCGCGCAAGGTCCTGCAACGCCACATCAAAAGTAATGTCGCGTGAATAACGGCAATCGTCGGCCATCGCTAACGGGGAGAACAAACTTCCAGCCAGTGCTAAACAAGTCAGGGTTTTCACAATGCAGATTCCTCAGTGATTTTAACGTGGGACGGCAGTGTGTCCCAAAACGTTTAATTGCCTGGCTAAAGAGTTATCACAATCAATCTCGAACCCCGCGATAACTGTCACCCAGGAAAACTTAAGCAATGCCCGCGCCATGAGGCCAACTTACTGATTTGTATGGCGAGATACTATTCTCGAAATGCATACATGGCGAAACATGCCAAGAATTGGCGACTACCAACAGAATCAACCAGATCAAGCCTTGGTATCAAATAATCTGAATTGCAAACTCTCCCTTAGGCAATCCAGCTTGCTTGAGTCTGCCGACTAGGTAGTTTATGCGCCAGGCCTCATTGTGGTTTATTGCCTCAACCGTAGTGGGTATTTCGGATTACTCGTCTCTAACTCAGTCCAGTGAGTCGGGGTTATCAAGAGATTTCTTGTCCGCAATGGCAATGCGACGCTCAAGCTTTTTTACATCCTCAGAGGCCGGCAGCGTCTCAGGACGAATGCCACGTTCCAGCAGTGTGCTACGCACTGCCAGGTTGTTGGCGGTATGCTCTTTGGTAATGTCGCCTTCGGTTTGTATCTGGTGCTGCCGGGCTTTTGCCGAACAGTGCGTGGTCTCCTTTACTGCGGATCATGGCGAAGTTCTGATTACCACCGGTTTGTTCGTAAATTACCGCTGAGAGCTCCTTCTCGGTAGCCGTGAGTTTTTTACGAGCTGATAAACGCTCGGCTTCCAGTAGTCGCTGTTCTATCAACTCGGCCTTGCGTGTCTGAACTGCAAAATAGGTTTGCGCAAAGGCAATAGGCTGCTTTTTGGAGTCCCCGTTCTGGGCGATAAGGTAGCAGGCGTAGCGGGTGAGCATCAGGTCATCCACCTCGCGTTGGCTGCCAGAGCCGAGGTCGACCATTTTGTTGACGTCAACAAAATGGTCTGTAACTGGGTGGCCGGACATATCGCAGGCTAACTTGGCTTTTGCAATGACGGTGATGAAGTTTCGCCATTCGCTGTACCCTAACAAGTGCTGGAGATCACGCCCCAGCCAGTACTCAACGCCAGTGTCAGTCTGTTGTGCATGCCCCTCGAATGTTGTTGTCAGTGATTGGATCAGTTCGATCTTCAAAGCATTGCCTCCCTGGCAGTGGTCGTTTCAATAGGAGTATGGACCATGCGCGTGAGCTCTGCTCCGAAATGCAAGACAGATGCGAACCCTTGCACTAATGGCCTCAAACGATATTTGTTAAAAAGCTTGTCTGTTTGCAATCTCGGAACTGTTGTTACATTTACTTCAAATCAGACAAGGTTAAATACGCAAAACGTATACGCGAACCCGCCGTCACAAAACAAATGGCTGCAAACACGCCAGCAATCCACGGGAAGTGTTGTGGCCACAGGCAAAAAGCAACAAACACGGCGATGGTTTCCGTGCCCTCCGCCAGACCGTTCAGGTAGTGCAACGACTTGTTGGGATAATCGACATTCACAATCTTGTGCTTTTCAGCCATCACCGCAAATGCCAGAAAACTGATACCCGTCCCGACAAACGACAACATCAGCAGCATCGCCCACGTGGTGTTGGCCGGATCGGCAAAACCAAACGCAAACACAATGGCCTGATAAAAGATGAAGTCCAGGGTGATATCGAGAAATCCGCCGGCATCACTGGGCTCTCCCAATCGGGCCAGTTCACCGTCAATGCCATCCGCCAGCCGATTCACCAATATGCACGCCAACGCCAAAGCATAAAAGTTCATCACAATCAGCGGCACCGCCAGCATGCCAATCACAAACCCCGACACAGTGACCTGATCAGCACTGAGCCCGCGGGCACGGCACAGCTGCGCGGCACGTTTAAGTGCTGGCTTTAACAAGGGGTGCAGGTATCGATCCAGCATCAGCGCAACTCTCCAAAGTACAATTCAGCCAAGTGTAATGACCGCGCCACCGCTGGCTGCGGCGTCTTCTGCATCATGAGTCACCAGAATGGTTGGCAGCCCAGCCTGTCGCAAGGTTTGAAACACATGCTGACGAATGTCCTGGCGCAAGTGCGCATCCAGCCGGGAAAACGGCTCATCCAGCAGTACTGCTTTGGGTTGCGACAGCAACAGGCGCTGCAAGGCCACTCTGGCTTTCTGACCTCCTGACAAGGTCGCCGGATCGCGATCACCAAACCCTTGTAAGCCAACAGCCTCCAGCGCCTGATCAACTTGCTGCTGGCGATGACTGACATGCCTTGGCACCGCAAACAGCAGGTTTTGTGCAACCGACAGGTGGGGAAACAGCAGCGGATCCTGAAACAGCAGACCAATGCCGCGCTGCTCAGCAGGCAAAGCATTCAGGCAATGCTCACCCAAAAAGATCTCGCCACTGGCCGAGAAATCGCTGGAGAGAAAACCGGCAACATAGGCGAGCAATGACGACTTGCCGATGCCCGATGGCCCCATTACCGTCAAGGAGGCACCGGGTTCGATGCGCGTATTCACCTGCAGCAATGCGTTGCCATGCAGGCTGATGTGAACGTCTTTTAAGGTCAGACACACTCCGCTCATGTCAGCTGTCCTGTCATATCACGTCGCTTTCGCCACCAGAGACGCGGCAGCATAATGGCCATTGCAAAACCCAGCATGGGAACAGCTGCCTGCAGCAAAGCCCAGACGGCTATGGTGCCGCGGGTGCCACCGGAGGCCAGCGCAACCGCTTCCGTTGTCAGGGTGCTTACCCTGCCTGCGCCCGTGAGCAAGGTTGCCAGATATTGACCGATACTGACAGCCAGACCGACGGCAACAGCAGTGGCCAACGGTGCCAGCAGCATGGGTAGTTTAATGTGCCACCAGGTGCGGTTGGGGCTGGCACCCAAGGTAGCTGCTAATTGTTGCCAGCGCGGATCCAGGCGCCGGTAAGGTTCCGCCAGCGACAGATAAACATAAGGCACAACAAACAGGCTGTGTGCAAATCCGA
>JBFZEG010000007.1:0-3208 GCA_041306975.1 Gammaproteobacteria bacterium
GCTGACAGCCCAATCACACGCAGCAATTATGAAGCGGAAATAGGCGTCGGATTTATTTACGTGTTCTAGAACGTTTAACTCAGTTTGTGGCCTGAACAGAATTCAGCAATCTGTCAGGCCGCATAGCGAGGTTGAGCGCCACACTAGGCCACATTTTGCTGGACGTACCGGACCAACAGATATACTGCGCTGGCCATCAGGACAGTAAACGTTAGCGCCATGCCGGCAACCCGAAAGGTGAAGTTTTCGCGAGTTTGGCTTACCCCGAATGCATGCGATAAACGCCCCACCAGTAAACACAAGCCAAGCGCATGCACCAGCCAAGTCTGCGAGCCCTGAGCCTCAACCAGAAAAATGAGAATGAGGCTTAACGGTACGTACTCGGAAAAATTCGAATGAACCCGCATGGCCCGCAACATGTCCGTGTTTCCGCCATCGCCGATACCGATTTTCAGTGTGTGCCGTAGCCTGAGCGTACGGACACTGAGGAATACAAAGATCAATGCTAGCAAAGCGGCGTACAGCGGAAGTGTGTTCATAAGTCACCTTATTGGTTGATGTTTGTGGACTAGCGCGTTAGTTCGGCCGCCGCCCCGGAGCACAGCGATGAGGGGTTAGGCGTCAATGCGCCGCGAAAGCGCCAGTCGAACCGCAAGCCCCACCATCACCAGCCCACTGAATCGGTACAGCCAAATCAATGCGTTCGGGCGTGACTGAAACCACGACGAGAGCCGGCCAGCAAACAGAGCAACGGGGCCTTTGATGAGGAACGTCAGACCTGCGAACACAACACCCAAAGTGAAGATGGTCAGTGTTGCATGACTCGTGC
The DNA here is from genome assembly GCA_041306975.1 of Gammaproteobacteria bacterium. Lineage (GTDB taxonomy): Bacteria > Pseudomonadota > Gammaproteobacteria > Pseudomonadales > Pseudohongiellaceae > Pseudohongiella. Next base: position 830 of record JBFZEG010000007.1, read on the forward strand.
CTGGCGAAACGAACTGCGGCAGGAACGCAAAATAGAAGACGGCGATCTTTGGATTGCTGATGTTTGAGGCTGCGCCAGTCGCAAATAACCTGAGCTGGGTCTGCCGCGCTGAAGCGGTTGCGGTGAGTTGCGCGGTCCGGGTGAGTAGCAACTGGGCCCCGAGGTACAACAAGTATGCCGCTCCAACAAACTTGATTGCTGTGAACAGCCACTCGGATGTCCGCAGCAACGCGCCCAGGCCGAGAGTCGCCAACGCGGTGTGAACGATCAACCCCAGGCTGACCCCTGCGGCTGTCGCAACACCGGCCCGAGTCCCGTGTGTGATTGAGCGCGACATCACAAGAATCATGTCTTGGCCTGGTGTGGCGATGACAGCCACCGACGCGGCAAGAAACAAGAGCCAGTTAGCGTCTATCATGATTGAACCTCGTTATGGCGCCTGACGCCGTTCTTCAGCGGACAAATGATGCTGGCGTAACTTTTGTGCTAGCGAAAGGCATGACAGCAAAATTTTCATTTTTACCCCGCGCTCATGGTTGAAGTGCTGCATTGAGTGCTGACTGGATGTCTTGCGTCAAGGAATCAACACCTTTGATCACTCCGGGCCCGCCGGACCGCCAAACTGTTAAGAATCTTCGTGCGCCCGAAGTACCAGGCTCTTGCTCAGATGTTTCAAATACAACCTCGGTGCCACCCTCGATAAGCGCCATTGACGTACCTATTTTTATCACTGGGCCAAGCTCTCGAATGCTGATGAGGACGATCTTGTCGAACATAATAGTGCCCGCAGCAATTTTGGCCATCTCTGACGGGACTTCTCCGTTCGAAACATACTGCAGCGAGCTGACTTTGAAACAGTTGCTCGTCGCGAAGAATCGATCCAGTCCTTGTCCAGCGGCTCGTTCTCGATCAGCAACATCCTTCTGATCGCTCCGCCAGTCGGTAGTCCACAGAATTTTTGCACTTGCTGATTGAGCGCAGACCGGAGCTTGTGGCGATGGTGTGACTTGCACAGTTGTAGTTGATGCGCATCCAGCAAGTGCAACAAGAAATGGAACAAGGGGCAGATAAGTGGTTCTGAACATGTTTTGTCTGTGAATCAATTTTTGTCAGTCCAATGTCGGCACTATTGCAATATCTCGATGGTCCCGGCCTCGCACAGGATTAGTACCCCGAGCGCAATCAGGCACGCGACTCTCTTGCAGTTGTGTTTGTTTTGTAAGTGCTCCACACAGACAACACCAGCATGAACACTGCCAGCGGCAAAATAATTTGATTACCAATTGCGCCGGGAGGGGTATGGGCAAATATGACTGGTTTCATATATCCAACGAGTTGGCGCAAAAGCACTTCCAGAATGAGCATCAGGTACATGAGTGACACCAGCGACCTGTACCGAAAAACAACCAGCAACTGAATCAAAGCAAAGAGCAACTGCGAACTCCCCCACAGACCAAAGGCAAAGATAATGCCGTCCGCACCAGGCACCGAGAGATCCATTCCGGCGATGCTACCCGCTCCGCCATCCGGAGAGAGTAGATGGATGAAACTTCGTACAGTGCTGACGACAGCAAAAAAGGCGAACACGTAGAATGGCAGCTTCACTCCGCGGATGGTGTTATCAATATGAGCTGGCAGGATAGTTTGAAAAATAGTTTGCGGCATTTTGTCTCTTCTTATCTCTACGAACGCAACGTTAGTGGGCTTGGCTTAACGAACATACAAAATTTGGCTGCATCCATATTCATATCTTGGTATTGCGATAGCCCTATCGATAGGGGCAACCTGCGCCGAGGGCATGCATTTGTCCTGTTTTTAGCGTTCATCGCGCTGCACCAAAGAGACATCGGTGATTAGCAAAGGTGCATGATGATGCCCCGTATGGCTTGCATAGAGCTTTCCTACAATACTAATTTGCATTCCGATTAATGGTTCCAGTTGATCATATCGATCTTGATCGATAACCAATTGGATGGCGGTTATTCCTGCTTGCGGATACGTATCCACGGAATCGTTGTCTCCAAAGGTGCAAATAGGCTCTGCGAGTTTTAAGTAAAAACCAACTTCTGCCTCGTCCCCATTCGCAATGCTTTCAAAATTCGGGCGACCTGGAAACGTTTGGCGTTCTAGCAAACCAACAACCATGACTTCCTGAGGCCCATAGTTGAGACAAGCCTCGGCTGCTTGGCCGCCAATTGAAAAGAACCAACTTAATAACACAACTAGTCGCCAACTCATGACTGCATCCTCAACGCTAACGCCTTGCTCACCGGAGAACCAGGAGCGTAGCAAGTAATTTTTGCGAGTACAGCAATTTGTCAGGTTTTCTTCGCGACGACTGAGTAAATATGCCAATCATGAAGATCGCCGCCTGGTGCT
>JBFZEG010000028.1:0-4762 GCA_041306975.1 Gammaproteobacteria bacterium
CTGGATCTGGTGTTTTTTGGCACCGCGCCTACCTACGATACCGGGCCACTGTTGCCTGATCTGGGCATTGACGGTGTGTCCAACGCTGCACTGTATACCAATGCCACCCTGGCGCTGCGGCCACGCACCGGTGAACTGGCCTGGTACTTCCAGCATATGCCCAACGATCAATGGGATCTGGATTGGGTCTATGAACGGCAGTTGGCCAATTTGGAGATCAATGGTGAGCAGCGCAGAGTGGTGTTTACCGCCGGCAAGATGGCGCTGTATGACATGCTCGATGCGGCAACCGGTGAATATCTGACGTCGCTGGACACCGGCATACAGAACATGATTTCCCATATTGATCCGCTCACAGGCGACAAGACCTTGTACCCGAGCGCGATACCCAATGCCGAGTTAGGACATTTACTGTGCCCTTATGTACTGGGGGGAAGAAACTGGCAGGCTGGCTCGTTTGATCGCAGCAGAAATATGCTGTACCTGCCCCTGTCAGAACTCTGCATGATGGGCGGACCTACCGGTGAGGGCACGTTGTTGAGTTCAGGTGTCACGACTACCGCACAACCACGTCCGGACAGCGATGGTAACTTTGGTCGCCTGCAGGCCATTAATCTGGACACCATGGCGCTGGCCTGGGCTCACCGCGAGACAACGCCACCGGTAACGGCCGCCCTGTCAACGGCGGGCAGCCTGGTGTTTGGTGGATTCCTGGATCAGTCCTTTAAAGCCGTCGATGCGGATACTGGCAAGGTGCTCTGGCAAACCTCACTAGGACATATCCCCTCGTCGTTCCCGATGACCTATGCGGTCGATGGCAAACAATATGTTGCCATTGTGCGCGGCCAGCCCAGCCGTTTTGTGGGCAGTCTGTACGGCATCATTGCCGGTTTCCTGGGTGCTGACAACAGCGCCCTTGGCACGCCCAGCACTGGGGCTGCGATCATGGTGTTTGCGCTGTGATTGGCTTGTAAATGTAAGCCAATCACGTCCTCCGGCGTTGCTCCTCGACATCCTCAACGAGCCAGGCTTTGATGAGTGATTGGTACGGCATGTCACGCCTGTTGGCTTCGATTTTGATTCTGTCGAGCAAAGATTCAGGTAATCGCAGCGAGATCGTTTTTGTTGACGGCTTCAAGTTCGGGAATCTGGCTGTCTTCGCTTTGCTCCAGTCAAGATACTCGGTGGAGTCATTAACGTCCCAAAAGGCCCTCTCTTCGGTCTCAGAGCTGAATTCAGGAATTTGTTTGAGTTTGCTCATAAACATTTCTCTCCTTTCGATGCATGTCACGGGCTGAGATAACCCTGATCAGGGTACTCTGCGAACGTAAGGTAAAAGTGACATGTAATAACCGTCGGTCATCGGTAATTCCGAGGGCGTGAAATCGGGGCTCGTTATGGCTATGTTTGAGGTTGCCCAACAGCAACAGAGGTTCGTTAAAGAAAATCTGCTCTGCCTCGGATGGTATTACATTGTGTTTATTGACAATTTTATGGGTATTGCCTTGATCCCATTCAAAACCATCAATGTTGTTAAAATTTATCATGATTGTATATTATCAGCATATACATGTTTGGCAGGTCTCGGCAATAAGCCGCTGCAAGCGGCGCACAATAGCAGAGCGTTCGTGTGCTGCATGAAGACATGGATGCGCCTCAACACACCCCTCAACGCACAACCGGCAGCGCCATCCACTGCGTAGTATATGCCGGCGACAAATGCTCACGCTTCATGGTCCACGGTGACTGCTGCCCCTGACTGGCAAACCAGGCTTTGCCGTACGTGCTGGTGTTAATGCGGTCAAGCAGGGCCATGAGTTTCTTGCTGCTTTCAAGGTTGGTGGCGTTAAACAGATCCTGCTGCACCACGCCCTGATCGCCCAGTTCCGTGAGCATAACGCCGGCTTTAGCGTAGCGCACACCGTGTTTCCAGATCACATCCAGCAGCGACAGTGCCGCGCGCGTCAGCACCCGTGTGTCATCGGTTTTCACCGCAAAGCGCGTTGTGGCGGCGTTGCTGTATTGGACTGCGCCCTGGCGGAAAAAGCTGGTGCGGATAAACACCTGCACGTGCCCGCAGCACTGGCGCTCGTAGCGCAGTTTTTCAGCTGCTCTGGCAATGTAACCACTGACCAGTTGCTGCATGATGTGTTTGTCAGTCACCACCTCACCAAAGGACCGTGAACACAGAATCTGCTGTTTTGTGGGTGCTTCCATCTCCAGTTCCAGACAGCTCTCGCCGTTAAGCTCGCTGATGGTTTTTTCCATCACCACTGAAAAGTGTTTGCGCAGTTGTTTGGGATTAGCGTCCGCCAGATGCAGCGCGGTGGTAATGCCCAGCGCCGCCAGCCGGGTGGTGAGCTTGCCACCTACGCCCCAGACTTCGTTCACCGGCGTAATCGCCATGAGTTTTCGCTGCCGGCTCTTGTTGGTCAAATCCAGCACGCCGTGGGTGGCCGGATACTTCTTAGCGGCGTAGTTGGCCAGTTTCGCCAGCGTTTTGGAGGGCGCAATGCCAACACACACCGCCATGCCCGTGTATTGGGCAACGGTGTCTTTGACCTGATAACCAAAGTCGGCAAGCGGCATCACCCTATCCACCGAGGTCAGATCCACAAAGGCTTCATCAATGGAATACACCTCAACACGCGGAGACAGCGCCTCCAGCGTCTGCATCACCCGGTTGGACATGTCGGCGTACAAGGCATAGTTGGATGAGAACACCACGATTGCATGTTTGTGAATCATGTCCTTGATCTGAAACGCCGGCACACCCATTTTGATGCCCAGCGCTTTGGCCTCTTTTGAGCGGGCCACCACACAGCCGTCATTGTTCGACAGCACCACCACAGCGCGATGTTTGATATCCGGCCTGAAGAGTTTCTCGCAGGACGCATAAAAGTTGTTGCAGTCCACCAGGGCAAACACACTGTTCATCGTTGGCCACGGATGTCCCGTATGGAGCGGGTGACCACACCAAAGATTTCCAGCTCGCTGTCATTGCCGAGCGTGATCGGCGCATAGGCGCGGTTGCGGGGCAGCAGCAGGGTCACCGGATGCAGCGCTAGCTCCTTCACCGTGAACTCCCCGTCCACCACCGCAATCACCACATCGCCGTGGCTTGCCCGTAGCGACCGATCAACCACCAGAATGTCACCCGGGAAGATACCGGCCTCAATCATGCTGTCACCGGAGACGCGCACAAAAAATGTTGCTGCCGGGTGCTGAATGCATAACTCATTTAAATCCAGCGTCTTTTCAACAAAGTCCTGCGCCGGCGATGGAAAGCCAGCCGATACCCGCTCCAAAAACAGGGGAATCAGGCGCAGCGCAAAGCTGCCGGCTTTGCCTAAAATAGATGTTTGCATGGTGCCTCGGAATGTGGTGCTAAATATATGTATGTATATACAGTATCAGAGCGGGCGGGTGATGTGAACTGAGGAGTGAGGTGTTTCTGTCCCAGTTTGATACCTGATACGCGATAGGTTATGTTCCTTGTGATTGTGCCTGTCTTTCCTCCAACAAAGGACACCTATGAGCTTTAGATTCTGGCGCCGCATCCGCCTAGCCCCCGGCATCACACTGAATCTGTCCAAATCGACGGCTTCACTGTCCTTTGGGCCGCCCGGCGCAAAATACACTATCAGCCCGCGCGGCAACCGCTTAACCGCCGGCATTCCCGGCACCGGATTGTTTTACACGGTGCATGATCATCAGCGCGCAGGACGCCAAGGCAATGCGCCCGCTGCCAAGGTGCGCGCAGCCGATCGACTGAAGCTCGGCTTTTTTCAGCGCCTGATCACACCTGCCACGGAGCAACGCTTTGTCGAAGGCATTCGCGCGCTCAATGACAACAACACCGCTGATGCGCTCAGCGCACTCGAGCAAAGTGCCTCGCTGCCCGATGCGGCGTGGATGGCGGGTTTTATACGCCTGCGCCGCGAAGAGTTCGACCTGGCCACCACGCACTTTGTGCATGCTCTGAGTCAATCTGAGCAACTTGGCACGCTGTTCGCCAAATACGGCATCGCCGCCGTGGTGAATATCCCCATCACCGAAGATATCTTTGCCCACATCACCCCCAGCGCGCGCGGCACACGACTCGCACTGGTCGAGGCTGCGCAGTTACAGGGTCACAGCGCGGACGCCAGCACTCACATCCATCAGTTGCTGGCGCTGGACGCCAGTGACCCGGTGATACTGGTATCGTTTGCTGAGCTGGCACTGGACAGCCCGCACGATCGCACGTTGATGGACAAAGTGGTGCGTCTGACCACCGATATCAACAACGACACACCCGTCCACACCGCCGTGCTGTTGTACCGCGCCCGCGCTCTCAACGCGCTGGGCCTGGCTGACGCTGCCATTCAGGTATTAACGCAGGCCAATCGCCGCCAAAAAGATCGGCCAGCCTCGCTGATGCAACAGATTCGCTACGACCGCGCTGTGCTCTACGAACACACCGGACGCCGCGCCGATGCACGCCGCGAGTTTGAAAAACTGTATGCGGACGATCCGGCGTTTGAGGATGTAGCGGGGCGATTAGGGGTGATCTGTAACTGAGTAAAAGCCGTAAACAAATAAAATCAATGATTTAGCAGAGGCAAAAAATTATGGCACTTCAAACACTCAAATTTTGCGCAGCGATCATCATTGGTCTTGCGGGTGCGCAATCCGTTTATGCAGTGGATGCCTGGAGAATTGCTGAGGTGTTTTCCAGCAGTGACGGGTCGCTGCAGTACATCAAACTGTCCACCACATC